>NBMI01000028.1 GCA_002085445.1 Candidatus Parabeggiatoa sp. nov. 2 | reverse complement strand
GAAATTTACCAACCGTCAAAATCAATACCCAGTACGAGAAAACTTTTCTCATCTGAGTCAACATGACCCAAGTTAATGATTATAGGATCACTTGCTCCCATTTTAAAGTGGCAATTGATTTTTCCAAGATATTCTATTCATTTGACTAGATATATATAGATTAAAATAGAAATTAAGCAACAGTTAATTGCTCCCCTTTTACCTAATCTCCTGTTACAAATTATTTCTAAAATCACGCCATATTCAAATAATTTATCTGCTATAAAATCACCTTATTTTTAAAGAAGTAATTCCTATCTAACTAAGTTAATATATAATTGTTTGATTATAATAAATAAAATTTACCGTTCGTTTAAGTCTTGACTTATATCAATTCTTTTGGAAAATACTCAGTTACAATACGCGCCTTCACGTTTTTGATGTTGATTTATCTCAACTAACAAACTGCCTTTTTGATTGAGGAGAACTGAACGTTATGGCGGAACCCGCAACCTCTGTAGCGGGCCAAGAAACCTACAACTATAAAGTGATTAGGCAATTTGCCATTATGACCATAGTGTGGGGTATTGTCGGCATGGCGGTAGGTGTCTATATCGCCGCCGAACTGGCTTGGCCTTGGCTAAATAACATTTTTGATGTGCCTAACTTTACCTTTGGTCGTTTACGGCCGTTGCATACCAATGCCGTGATTTTCGCCTTTGGCGGCTCGGCCTTATTTGCGACTTCTTATTATGTCGTGCAACGCACTTGTCATGTGCGATTAATCTCAGACAAATTAGCCGGCTTTACATTTTGGGGCTGGCAATTAGTCATTGTTTTGGCGGCCATTACTCTGCCGTTGGGCTATACCACCACTAAAGAATACGCAGAGTTGGAGTGGCCTATTGATCTGCTGATTGCCGTCGTTTGGGTGGCGTATGCCATTGTGTTCTTTGGAACGATTGTGAAGCGTCGTGCGTCACATATTTATGTGGCTAACTGGTTCTATGGGGCCTTTATCATCACGATTGCGATTTTGCATATTTTCAATAACCTAGCCATTCCCGTTTCGATGTGGAAATCTTACTCCGCCTACGCGGGCGTACAAGATGCCATGGTGCAATGGTGGTATGGTCACAATGCAGTCGGGTTTTTCTTAACCGCCGGCTTTTTAGGCATGATGTACTATTTTGTGCCTAAACAAGCACAACGGCCAGTCTATTCTTATCGGTTATCAATTGTTCACTTCTGGGCCTTGATTTTTACCTACATTTGGGCCGGCCCCCATCACTTACATTACAGCGCCTTACCCGATTGGACGCAATCTCTCGGCATGGTGATGTCTCTGATTCTGCTGGCACCGTCTTGGGGCGGTATGATTAACGGCATTATGACTTTATCGGGCGCGTGGGAAAAATTGCGTAGCGATCCCATTTTGCGTTTCATGATTGTAGCCGTTTCCTTCTATGGCATGTCCACTTTTGAAGGGCCGATGATGGCCATTAAGACAGTCAATGCCTTGTCACACTATACCGATTGGACGATTGGACATGTGCATTCCGGTGCCCTTGGCTGGGTAGCGATGATAACAATGGGGAGCATGTACTACTTGATTCCGCGTTTGTTTGGACGTGAACTGCACAGCCTTAAACTGGTTGAAGTGCATTTCTGGATAGCCACAATTGGTGTGGTGTTATATATTACCGCAATGTGGGTTTCTGGCATTATGCAAGGGCTGATGTGGCGTGCCGTCAATCCAGACGGGACTTTGACTTATAGCTTTGTGGAATCAGTGCAAGCCATGCATCCTTACTACGTCATTCGTTGGTTAGGAGGTATGTTCTTCTTCATTGGTATGCTGGTGATGGCTTACAACATCTTCAAAACGGTGACGAGTCCTAAAGTGACCGAAGTGAATGATGCCGTTGTTGCCCCGGCTTTGGCACACTAATTAGGAGATTAATGATGGCAACTGGACATGAAAAAGTTGAAAAAAATGTGGGTTTAATGATCATTCTCATCACCGTGGTGGTGAGTATTGGTGGCTTAGTGCAAATCGTGCCGCTATTTTTTATGAAGTCAATGACAGAGCCGGTAGATGGCTTAAAGCCTTACCCGGCACTGCAATTGGCTGGGCGCGATATTTATATTCGTGAATCTTGCATGGTGTGTCATTCCCAAATGATTCGCCCTTTTAGAGCCGAAACGGAACGCTATGGGCACTATTCAGTGGCCGGTGAATTTGTTTATGATCGGCCCTTCCAATGGGGTTCTAAACGAACCGGCCCCGATTTACACCGTGTCGGTGGGCGTTATAGTGATGATTGGCACTATACCCATTTGATCAATCCACGCGATGTGGTGCCAGAATCAGTGATGCCCGGTTATCCTTCGCTGGAGGACAATGTTGTTGATGGCGAAGAAGTTCAACACAAGATGCGGGTGCTAAAAGATTGGTTGGGGCATCCTTACACCGAAGAGGACATTGACAACGCGCCTCAAGCAGTGGAAGGCAAAACCGAGATGCAAGCCCTTATCGCTTATCTGCAAAACTTAGGGACAGCCCTGAAAAAAGTGAGGTAAGTTTTGGATATCATGACACTTTTTCAGTCCGTTTGGACGATTCTAGTCATGGTCATCTTTTTTGGTATCGTGGTGTGGGCGTATAGCCGCAAGCGCAAACCTGAGTTTGACGAAGCGGCTCGCCTACCCCTAGATGACGATGATTCTGTTGAAGCAACTGTTTTAGAGAAGAAAGCCAACAAAAAACCTTAGGATCGAAGAAAATTTAATTTCCCCAAAATAGGTACCGTGCTCTGAGACGTACCTTAGTTTTTAGATGTTGGCGGAAGTTATTTTTTAGCTTAATTTCCCCAAAATAGGTACAGTGCCCTTTAGGGTACTTTAGCTTTTAGATGGCGGAAGTTATTTTTTAGCCGATCCTTAGCTTTGGCTAAAGTCAAGAACGTCAAGAAAAAACTTTAGCCGAGAAAGGAGAGCATCATGTTTGAAGAAACGCTTTTTACCAGTCAATTTTGGGAATGGTTTATTATCATCTCAACCTTAGGTGGGATTCTCGCCTGTTTTGGCCTGATTTTATGGTTAGGCGCTGACTTTAAAAAAACCGGCGATAAAGTCGAAACGATGGGCCATGTTTGGGATGAAACCCTTGAAGAATATAACAACCCCCTACCTCGCTGGTGGTTGAATATGTTCTACATTACCTTGATATTCAGTATCATCTATTTGATACTCTATCCAGGCTTAGGCTCATATGCCGGCTACTTGAAATGGAGTGAGCTGAAGGAGTACCAACTGGAAATGGATGCGGCCGACACTCGCTATTGGCCGATTTATGCAAAGTATGCTGGGGAACCGATAACGGCCTTGGCTAAGAATAAGAATGCGGTCAAATTGGGTCATAGTTTATATATGACTTACTGTACTGCCTGTCATGGTTCAGATGCGCGTGGTGTCTCTGGCTTTCCTAACTTGCGCGATAATGATTGGCTCTATGGTGGTAGCCCGGCGACTATCGAAACCACTATTAAGAATGGTCGTCAAGGGATGATGCCGGCGGCTGCGGCAAACGGCCTCAAAAGTGAAGCTGATATCAACAATGTGGCGCAATATGTGCTGCGTTTAAGTGGGAAACAACATGATCAAGCGGCCGCGGCTGAAGGGCAGAAGCACTTTAAGCGAATCTGCTTTGCTTGTCATGGTATGGAGGGCAAAGGTAATCAAGCCATGGGTGCGCCGAACTTGACGGATAAGATTTGGCTTTATGGTGGTTCAGAAGCCGTCATAACAGAAACGATTACAAAAGGCCGTCAAGGTAAAATGCCCGCGCACGGTAAATTGTTGGGCAATGCTAAAGTGGCTGATGCTAAAGTGGCTGATGCGAAAGTTCACTTGTTAGCGACTTATATTTATAGTTTATCGCTTGATAATGCGGATTAAGGGTTGAATTAAGAATTTGTGGGCCATAATTTGATTTGAAAACATTCAAAACGTTTTATGGCCCCCAACCCATTTTTTCAGAGTTCACCGAGTGCCACAGAGTATCACAGAGTTATAATGCTAAGAATTAACGCACGCAAGTGATGCTTGCAAGCGCCGCGCTTATTCCAGAAGTTGAAGAATACAATCGCTATTTGTATTTGGTCAATCATGGGCAATACGACAGTGCGGAAGCGATAGAGTTACGCTCAAAGCTAGAAAAAGTCCTAGAAAAAAGTCAGTTTAACCTCGCTGACATGTTAATTCGCAAACATAAGGCATTGGTATTATACTAATGAAAAATGAAAAATGACTCAATTAATGATAAGTATATAAATTTTAGGATGACATCTCTGATATCGACTGAAGAACAGCAATTAACGCAATTATCTTAAAAGTTGTTAGATCATGTTTGGGACAGGAATGAAGAAGAATTGAAAGTTTATTTTTTCGTGCGGCTGAAGTTTGTAGTAGTCGCTTTAGCGACTGAAGTTTGTAGTAGTCGCTTTAGCGACTGAAGTTTGTAGTAGTCGCTTTAGCGACTGAAGTTTGTAGTAGTCGCTTTAGTGACTAGTACAAGAAAGCGGCTACTGTCGGCTAAAGCCGACTAATCCAATCTAAAGAACATTTAGTACCTTTTAAGGTACTTTAGTTTTGGAACTCTTGGTATTGAAACTTATCCTCGCTCAGCGAAGGTAACGAAGTTTCCGCTTTGTTGCACTAATTAACTATCCTCTTATGACAACTGAACTAACGTTATTATCCGCCTTTATCGCCGGGCTAGTGGGTTCGACACACTGCGTTGGCATGTGTGGCGGCATTGTTGGCATGTTGACGATGAATTTACCCGACAATGTGCGACAATCGTTTCTACGCTTAACGCCCTATTTGCTAACTTATAATGTTGGGCGCATTGGCAGCTATACGATTGCCGGGCTGTTGGTAGGTTTTTTAGGACAACAATTTGCACAATGGTTGCCGCTAGAGAATCCCCGTAGCGTTGCGATGTGGGTATCGGGCTTATTCATGATCGCCTTAGGATTATATCTAGGCGCATGGTGGCAAGCTTTAACCCTATTAGAAAAAGGCGGTAGCTATCTTTGGCGCAAAATTGAACCGTTCGGGCGACGTTTTCTGCCCGTCAAACATCCATTACAAGCACTTGGACTGGGTTTAGTCTGGGGCTGGTTACCCTGTGGATTAGTCTATGCCATTTTATTTTTTGCCTTAGCATCAAATAGCGCATGGCACGGTGGACTATTAATGTTAGCGTTTGGCTTAGGCACGTTACCGATGTTACTAACAATGGGAGCAACCGCCCAATGGCTAACGCGCTTTGCTCACCGACTGATTGTCCGTCGAATTGCCGGCACAATAGTCATTTTATTTGGTTTAATGATTCTGTTTATGCCACCTCATCATAAACATGATTCTAAGCAGGACTCATCTTCTGAGCAGACTTTACCGATGCCACCTCATCATAAGCATGATTCATCTTCTGAATAGACATTAGCACCAATTACTAATTCAGCGCATGACACGAGACTAATGAAAAATGAAAAATGAAAAATGACAATATTGATTGATGCGCGAAAGGCTTCGTTTAGCGAAGAACCGCTTTAAAATCCGTTATTATAACGAATCCCTGTAGTTATTGGGTTAAAATCCGTTATTATAACGAATCCCTGTAGTTACGTTATTATAACGAATCCCTGTAGTTATTGTTTTAAAATCCGTTATTATAACGAATCCCTGTAGTTATTGTTTTAAAATCCGTTATTATAACGAATCCCTGTAGCTATTGAAGAATACGATGAATCAAACAACTCGTGCCAGTGACAATTGGCTTGTTAAAAAAAACGATGAAAATCAGCCGCATCACAATTGACAATTTTCGTCTCATTAACAAATTAGACTTACCACTCAATCCCCAACTAACCGTATTAGTCGGCAACAACGCTGCCGGTAAAACAACCATTTTGGATGCCATTGCGATTGGTTTAGGCGCGATATTAACTCGGTTGCCTAACGTAAGTGGGATAAAGTTTCGTCCAAGCGACATTCGAGAAGAACTGACAACCGAATTAAAAGACGATCAAGCACCCAATCAAGCACCTTATACTCGTGTGACTCTTGAAAGTGCCGAAGGCATCATTTGGGATATAACTAAAAAACGCGATCAGAACAAACGAACTCAACAAGCAATCCCACCAGATAAAAAACTAGGCAAGCTTCATCACTTTTTGGAAAACATCATCAACGACGTTCAAGATAGAAAACCAACCCACTTACCAGTCATCGCCTACTATGGCACTGATCGTGCCGTGTTATCGTCTTCTCTACAACGTGATTTTAATAAAAACTTCAATCGTTTCAAAGCATTAGAAAATGCGTTAGTGGCAACCCAACGTTTTCAAACAATGATAGAATGGTTTGCTTTTCAGGAAGACATTGAACGAAGAGAACAAACCAAACAACGTGATTTTGAATATCGTCTGCCCGTATTAGAATCAGTGCGTCAAGCGATCTGTCAAATGATGCCCGGCTGTTCAAACCCACGCACACTCATTAATCCGTTACGCTTAATAGTCACATTTGAATACAAGGGTGGGCATCAAGAAAAATTGTCACTCAATCAACTCAGTGATGGCTACCGTACTACTTTAGCTTTAGATTTAGCACGACGTATGGCACAAGCAAACCCTCATCTCCATGAAAAAGCCATCCAACAATCAGAAGCCATCGTGCTCATTGATGAAGTTGACTTACATTTGCATCCCATTTGGCAACAACAGGTATTAATTGATCTCATAGAAACATTCCCCAAGACACAATTTATCGTTACCACCCATAGCGCACAAGTTCTAACAACTATCAAGCCGGCACATATTGTGTTGCTAACCCGGCAAAATGATAATGTCATTGCTGAACAGGCGACTTCTTCTTATGGTGCGGAAAGTGGGCGGTTGCTGGTTGAAATCATGGGCGTTAATGAGCGCCCACCGGCAGAGAAAAACAAATTTACCGAATTACTCGGAAAATACTATGATTTGATTGAAAACAATCAAGGAGAAAGTCAGGAAGCTTTAAAGTTGCGTCAGGAACTTAATCAAGAATCTCCTCATGATCCGATATTAATTAAAGCCGATATGGAAATTCGTCGGCAGCGGGTACGTTACGGGAAGCAAAGCTCATGAAAAAAGTTAAGCAAATTGATACGGTACCTGCGAGCTTACAACCGTTTTTAAAAGCCTATCCTCCTGAAACACGAGATAAGCGAGATTGGAATACTTTTAAGAATGAAGAATATGAAGCTTACAGCGAACTTATTCAAGTTTGAGATAACTAATTTATTTGCAGCTTGCAAGGGAGGCACTCAGACGAATGGTGCCAAAACCCGTCATCCTGATCAGAGTCGTTGTTTACCTCCCATCAAGAAAAACCGTAGTTGTGGAGAAGCTAAAGATGATAATGTGATGGATGAGGATATTCTAAAGCCCAGTGACTTGCCTATTTCACCAGCCTTGTTTTCAATAACACAAAAGCCACAGGGAGGAATTGTTAATAAGGTTAAAGAGGGTGCTCTGAAAGTAAATGAAAATGCTTGCCTTCAAGCCGGTATTGATCCTAAAAAAGTGGAAGCAACAATAGATACATTCAATCTCAACTGTGATCGTCTGTGTTTAGCCCGAAAAACGGTTTTAGAAAAACTCGAAGAAGATTTTGAACTTGAATTGGCAGATTTAGGCGAAAACCCATCAGACAACCAAATAAAATCGGTATTGGAAAAAATGGCTAAGTACAATCTTGCGGTTAATCAAGACGGAACACTCCCGGCTTTTTTTAGCACAATCCGAATATATTTTTTACCTTATGCTGAGTCTGTGCTTGCACAATCTCCTCAAAACGGGATATAGAATCTAACGAAGTAACGAAGTTTAGCGACGATCATTTTGGTACTAAACGAATGAATACTGTACCAGCGGGCTCAATGCCATTAAAGTTAAGTAACAAAACACCTACAAAAAGTATAACAATGAAGCGCGACAGAGGGCCATAACCTGATTTGAAAACATTCAAAATGTTTTATGGCCCTCAAAATGGATAGTCTCCCGCCGCGTCGGCACCTGCCGAACGAATTTCTGTCATTAGGACTCCTGCCAAACTAAAGTTTGGACTCCTGTTCTTCAGTTGCCCCTGGCACCGCCCCTGGCAGAGATCCTCCCCAAAACTTAAATAAGAGGTACCAAAATTAGTATGAAACCCTCAAATACTCACGCTCAAGCCACACCGCCTACGGAACAACAAGGCCTTTACGCGAAGCGTGAAAAAATCCATCCGCGCATTGTGCTGGGATTTTTTAGCCGTTTAAAAGCCTTAAGTGGCATTGTGTTATTAGGTATTTACTACATCTTCCCTTGGATACAATGGGAAGGCCGGCAAGCGGTGTTGTTTGATCTCCCAGCGCGTCAATTTCATATTTTTGGCCTCACTTTCTGGCCTCAAGATTTCATTTATCTGGCCTTTTTATTGATTCTTGCTGGTATTACCCTGTTTTTCTTTACCTCTTTAGCCGGCCGGCTATGGTGTGGGTTTGCCTGTCCACAAACCATTTGGACGGATGCCTTTTTGTGGATGGAACGCTTAGTCGAAGGCGATAGGCCTAAACAACTCAAACTTGAGCAAGCACCGATGTCCGTTCGCAAATTTCGCCTTAAAGCGACTAAACATACCTTGTGGCTTGTCTTTGCTTTATTCACCGGCTTCACCTTTGTGGGTTTTTTCGTGCCCATCCGTGAATTAGCCGTCGATGTGATGGCATTCAATCTCGGTGATTGGGAAACTTTTTGGCTATTGTTTTACGCGTTTGCGACTTATTTTCAAAGTGCCATGTTTGATAAAGACACGATGATTATCGCGTATGATGAAAAACGCGGCGATCCGCGAAAGGGACGTAAACGTAATGTCGATTATAAAGCACAAGGTTTAGGCGATTGCATCAACTGCACAATGTGTGTACAAGTTTGTCCCACCGGCATTGATATCCGTGACGGGTTGCAATACCAATGTATTAGTTGCTCCGCCTGTATTGACGTGTGTGATGAAATCATGGATAAAATGAATTATCCGAGAGGTTTGATTCGTTACACTACCGAAAATACTCTTAATGGCAAACCCACCCAGGTTTTGAGACCGCGTATTTTTGTTTATGGCGGTATCTTGTTAGCTATCTTCATTGGCATCTGTGTCGCCATCAGTACACGTTCACTGGTACAATTAAACGTGATTCGTGATCGCAACAGTTTATTCATAAAAACGGATAGTGGTTTAATTGAAAATGTTTATAGACTACGAGTGATGAATATCGATAACCGGCCCCATGTTTATGACGTGACAGCAACGGGTATTGATGGATTACAATTGGTAAAAGAGCGTGAGATTGAAGTTGAACCTGGGCGCGTGATGACGCTATCGGTGCGTTTAGCGGCTGATCCCCAAAATTTACAGAAACGCAGCATGACGATCACATTCCAATTAACGGCGCTGGATAATCCAACGTTAACGATTACGGAAGAAGCGCGTTTTTTGGGCCCTATAGCTCGTCGCTGAAACTAAGGGTTTTGTTACCTTCCCTCCAGGTAGATACACTGGCTATATTAATGTCGCCCCGTTGGGGCTTTTCTATTAGCCCCTTCGGTAAGTGTTATTAAAGCCAGTGTAACTACCTGGCTTTCTTGTTTATTTACGGACAAGTCTAATATTGGAAATCGTTATGGAGGTCTCAAATGAATTTATTAACCAAACTGTTTGGTTCCAAGTATGACAAAAAAATACCATACACATACCAAGCAGTCATCAATGTTGTAGAAGATGACGATTCAGTACAGGTATCTTATCTTGCTGATAAGATTTGTACGCTAACCAATTTCCTGAAAAAGCGTCAAGTCGATCCTGAAACGGTGACGATTTGTGAAGTCTATAATGGAAAAGAAACGCTGATTCCTAAAGACTGTTACATGACTGAAGAGGGCAAGTGGTTCCCTAAAACCAAGTTATGTCAACCCATGACAAGCCGATATGGGGAAGCCAAAGACGAATACACCTGTCAATTTCGGGATAGAAATAATCGGATATGTGGCCCTTGTTAGGCCGAATTTTGTTGCCCTGAAAACCTTCAAGATTGCTGAAAAACTATTTTGAAGTCGTTCAAATGATAACATGGCCCCCAAAAGTGCTATTATTGAGAGTGCGAATTAAGGGTTGAATTAATTATTATGAAATCAAGGTTCTACATTTTTCATTTTTATATCGATATTCTTAAGGGCAACCACAAGGGATTGCCCCTACAAACCGTCATGTCGCGTAGGGGCAATCCTTTATGGTTGCCCTCACCGAAAAGCTTAACTTAATGGCATTGAGGTGGGGCATCGCCCCAGGTTTTGAAGTCGTTCAAATGATAACATGGCCCCCAAAAGTGCTATTATTGAGAGTAGAACGAAAGAGGTCAAATTTGAAGTCATTTATATGACAACATGGCCCACAAAAGTTCTTCTACCCTTATCCATACACAATACATGGTTATTGACTGAATTAAAAGTCTAATTGGAGTCCACTTTAGCTTTGGAAAAAAAGTACATCAAATGAACACCTCTTGCGGCTAATCTTAAGCAGTCGCTCTACCCGACGAAACTATTTCAGCGCTTAAGAAGAAAAGCTATTATCAAGTGTCGCCCTTTTGCACAGCTTTTTATAAAAATTAACCCTGTTGAGGAACAGCCTCGTCAATTGGGGGCCATGTTAACGCTTGTCGGTGATCAGCTGTTTATCCGCGTAATTCGTTGTACTTACTTAATTCGTTTATCCGCGTAATTCGTTGTACTTAATTCGTTTATCCGCGTAATTCGTTGTACTTACTTAATTCGTTCACGCTCTTAGCAAAAAAAAGCACCTACTACAAACGCAAGGCGCTAAAGTCATTGCGTAAACTATTATCTCGCGTAGCGAGTTACTGCGTTTCATATTCAACCCTTTCAGGGTTGAGGCTTTTTTGAGATTGCTTTCCCCAGGTGGAACTCGTGGCGCTTAAGATACTGATAACTGATAACTGATAACTGATAACTGATAAAGGGTAACTGAAAATGAAACGTCCTTGGTATCGTGAACCTTTTGTTTGGTTGCTGATTTTATTTCCGGCGTCTGCTGTTATCGCGGGAATGATCACGATTTCTCTTGCTATCAATTCCAATGATGGCTTAGTGGTAGATGATTATTATAAACAGGGATTAGAAATCAATCGTACTTTAGAACGTGATAAGGCGGCAGCACGTCACGCTTTACAAGCAAGTCTTAATGTCGAACAGCAATTGATCCACCTAAACCTCAACGCGCACCCTGACTACAACTTACCCAATCAAATCACGCTCCGTTTTAGTCACCGCACGCGATCTGGTTTTGATAAGGAAGTGCTCTTAGAGCGTATTGGTGACAATCGTTATCAAGGCACTTTACCTGAATTAATCGTCGGTGCCTTTTATGTTCAACTGGCTGCGGATGATTGGCGTTTGTTGAAATCAGTGCGTTTGCCAATGACTCAAGAATTGCAGATGAGAGCTGAAGAATAATATTACCTAAAAATGGCAATTAACTTCCAGGGGTAAGTTAAGCCTGGGCGAACCGGTTGGAAAACCTCGAAAGTCCCTAAAGACGCGAGGTTTCGTAGGGGCAATCCCTTGTGGTTGCCCAATCCTTTATGGCATTGGGGCTAAGCCCCTGGCTTTAATAATACTTACCGAAGGGGCTGATAGAGATTAATATATTTTCCAGGGGCTAAGCCCCTGGCTTTAATAATACTTACCGAAGGGGCTGATAGAAATTTTAGGTATCATTCTGGAAATTCTTTAATTCAGAAAATTCTGATCAGAATTAACAGAATAATTAAATAGAAGTCACCTCCTTTGGTGGATAGCCCGCTATCACAAAAAAACCAATCGCATCCAGACGAACATAAGGTTTTTCAATACTCTGCAACAACATCTCATTTAATGCCAGAAAGTGAGCAATACTTTGCCCTTCCGTTTTGCCTAATTCACGTTGTTGCGCGGCTTGACGTTGTTTAAGACGCTGGTTGCCTTGTTTGATTTCTGTATTGGCTGCCGTTATTGCTTTGGTTAAACGTTCTTGAAAAACCGGACTTTCACGCAAACGGCGCTCAGAGAGATCACGGACTTGTCGGCATAAAGAGATGAAAATATCGGGGGCAATGACATTATGGAGTGCTTCAAGACGACTCCCTAAATTGAAATCTCGGAGGCCGATTTCAGATGATTTATCTTTATAGGGGCGTTCAAGGAGGCTTAAAATCTCTGAGTCTGACACTTCTTCTAAGTTAGAATCAATATGTAGTGTCACTGTCCAAGGTGGTAGAAATCCATCGGCGCGTCTTTGCAAACCAAGCAAGCTCTCATTTTCAGTGAGTACCTCTTTGAAAGGCTGAAGATCGGCTCGGACAATATAGCACAGTCGAAAACCCGTCCAAATCGTTTCTTGTCCCACCCAAGCCGGGTTGATACGCCAGGTGGCAAAAACGGTTCCCCGATCATCCCAGCGCAAAAATTGTTCAAGCACTTCAACCAATGGGCTACCACAACGAATAAGATCGACATCCCGTTGACGTACTGCAATGTTACGTCGATAGGCAAGCGGGGTTTCCAAACAGGGTTCAAATAGCGGTTGCCAAGGTTCACGGGGTATTAAGGTTTGCTTATGCCACTCTAAAAAAAAGGGTTCTTTATTCTGATGTTTTGAGTGTAGGCCGAATTTGAGGACACCCAACAGCCAACCATTGATAGCTTGTTTAATGGCTTCTTCGTCTTCTTCGGCCGTTTCTATCGCATCAAAGAAAGTTTGCCCTTTGGTTCCCATTGTCACTTGATCAAGCGCATATTGTTCATCCAATCGCTCACGCTCGGCTTGGAGTTGGCTTTTTATTTCATCCGCCCTATCAATCAATCCCGGCACCCCTAGCCGGTAAAATTGCCGGATTAATTTCTCTTCGGTTTTCTCTAGTAAAAATTGTACATCAGAAACAGAGCGATTAAATATTTGAAAGCCGTGAGCCAGCAATTCATACCATGCCAACCACGGACTGTCGTCCTCATCAGAGGGCAACAACACGCGGTGGCGAATCACAGATTGTGTGCGCCCAAATCGATCTAAGCGCCCAATGCGTTGTTCAAGACGGGAGGGCGAAAAAGGTAAGTCCAAATGCAAAATAGCATCAGCAAAATGCAAATTTTGCCCTTCCTCACCGCGACGATCAGAAATAAGAAGCCAAGCTTTGTTATCCGTTGAAAATTGATGAGCGAGCGATTGTGGCAAGGCAGATTCGTCTGCTCGCACGGATTCTGTTAGTAACGTATAGACTTCAGATTTATCAAGCTTGGTAATGACTCGCTGGTATAAACATTGTGCATCCGTTGTGGATGAACTGAAGACGATTATCTTAACGAGACTATTCGGTTTAGTTTGTTGTAGCACTTTTTTCAGTTGGGTGAGACATTGAATTGCCACCGCATAGCGGCCAAACTGTCCGGCAGATTTAGCCAAAGTCGTCCGCATGGCGGCGATGATTTCGGCTTCAGCCGCGAAACTCGGTGTCTCGTCAAATTGTCCAAGCGTTTGAGCCAATTCATCCGCACCACATCCCAGCGATTCAAATAAACGGACATAGCGACGCGCCAACTGAAATTCTTTGGCAGGTTCGTCGGCTAAACGGCTTTGTGAGGCTTTCCGCCATTGCTCTAACAAATCTATTAAGGCGGCAAGACGCTGATCTTCATCAATTTCAACGCGGACATGAGATAAATTAATGGCTTTTCCATTATTCACTTGAGGGCTGCGTGGCATAAATTCCCAGCCTTGCGTGTCTTCGCGCCTGGTTCGTATCACTCGATGGTGAATACGATAGGTTTCCGCAATGTATGAGCGCAATTGATGATAAATTTTTTGTTCCGTCTCAGTCTCGATGAGTTGCGCGGCTAAGGCGGTGACTATCGCATCATATGGAAACAATTCGCCGGCTTGTTCAGCCCGTTGAAGCAACACAGAACTATCGGCATCAGGCCGTAAGCCGAGCAAGAAACGCCCATATTCTTGGCGTTTATGGACTTTTTCTTTGAATGCAACTAAATCCTCTAAACGGTAGGTGTCTGCATCCAACAGATTAAGCATAGCAAGCATTGTTTCTTCATGCCCCAATACGGGGGTAGCAGACAATAGCAACAGTCTTTTGCTGGCAAGTGCTTGTTTTTTAATTAATTGACGTATCGCCTCAGAGAGTTCTAAACCCTTGGTTTGACTGACGACATGATGCGCTTCGTCAATGACTAACATATCAAGGTGTTGATTCTGAATTTGTGTCGCAGCGGCATAAGGCAATACGGATACGGATGAAGGAAAGTGCTGAATCCTAAATTTATCCGCTAATTCATGCTGCCATTGAGTCACTAAATGAGGTGGCACCAGTATTGCTACTTGACTAGAAGGATCATCAAGTAGACACTGACGAATAATGATGCCAGCCTCAATCGTTTTGCCCATACCCACTTCATCAGCTAACAAATAACGCTGTAACGGATCTTCCAATACACGCCGTACAACTTCGACTTGGTGCGGTACAAATTCAATGGACGAAGAGAGCAATGCCGTCATGCTTTGCGAGGCGGCACGGAGTCCGATAAGCATATCGACAACTTGCTTGCGCCTATCGTGGAAAAATTGCGTTTCAATTCCACCAAAGGCAAGGACTTCAGTTGGCTCTATGAGGGGTTTTAGGGCGCGGATTTCTAAATCAGTTTCTGAATAGTGACCATATTTGTTGTTTGGAAAACGAACCTCGTATTCAATCGTCTCATCCTCCATCAGCTTCCATCCTATAATACGTCCAACTCGCCAAATGCTTTCTTCTGTTTGGACGTAAACACGGGTATACGGATAAAGATAAGCACGCATTAATTCATTGAGAGGATATTCTTTTTCTTCACGTTGCGTAATTGAGTGAAAAAAGCTGACTTTGCCAATTTTTTCATTGACTGAGACTAATTTACCCTTCCCTAATCCATCGTCAGTGTTGACGAATATGCCAGTTTTCATAAATGATTATTCCTTGAAAATACATTTCTTTGGAGCCAATAAATCCGATTTTTTGGAAAAATCTGATTTCTCAATGGTGGGATTTTTCTGAACAACTAGAGAATGAACTATGCGCTTAAACAGTCTCTTTCATAACTTATTCACCACTCGACGCGGTTTTGTGGTGTTGCTCTTCATCTCTATCACGCTAGGGGCGGGATATGGTAGTTTTAGTCTGCAGCAGATGAACATTGAGGCGCGGGGATTTGTTAATACGACGATGTTAGGCTTGTTGGCAGATTGGGATGAGAGTGAGTTTTTAATTCACGCCAGCGACGATTTGCGACAACAGATGACATCTGAGCAGTTATCTAAGATAAACGTTGTTTTTACATGTTTGGGGGAATTATTGAATTATCACGGTGCCAAGGGCGGATTGTTTCGTTCTACCGCCTATTGGTGGCATGTCAGCCCTCGCTATAAAGTGCTGGCGAGTTTTCAGGGTGGACAATTTGTAGCCGTTATTACGCTTATCAAACAGCAAGGAAATTGGGTAATCGGCCGATTTGAGTATAAATATGCCTATTTCCCTCTCCAGCGGCACCCCGGTTCATTGAAAATGGTGTAGTTATGGAATACGAATGAAAACTGAAAACTGAAAACTGAAAACTGAAAACTGAATACGTTATACTGCACACGGTTGATATTTTTAGGCGAAATTATCAACACAGAGAACTCAGTGTCCTCCGTGTTGAGAAACCGTTTTGCTAGTTCCCCTGGTTTTTGAGAATTTTCCGCATAATATTTGAGTCAATTTGAGTCAAAAGGTTTTATTCTAAAAACCAACGAAATTCCCCGGAAGGTGAGAGTGCAACCAGTCTATAACTCCATAAGTTTGCGGCGTTTTTCCATCATACCGCTGAGGATGGGGCGGAAGATGATTTGCATGGCAAATCCCATTTTACCACCGGGGACAACCAAGGTATTGGGACGCGACATAAATGAGTCGTGAATCATCGACAACAAATACGCGTAATTTTGCTCGCGGTATTTGTTAAAGCGAATCACCACCAGACTTTCATCAGCGGTAGGAATGTCGCGGGCAATAAAGGGGTTGGAGGTGTCTACCAAGGGTACCCGTTGAAAGTTGATGTGGCTATGGGTAAATTGCGGAGTGATGTGCTGCACATAATCGGGCATGCGCCGCAAAATGGTGTGAGTCACCGCTTCGGCAGAATAGCCACGTTCACCCACATCGCGACTGATTTTCTGGATCCATTCCAGATTGACACTGGGTACCACGCCAATTAATAAATCTACCCATTGCGCCACATTCACTTCTGAGGTGACAACACCGCCATGTAGGCCTTCATAAAACAGTAAATCGGTGTTGGGTGAAATGTCCTCCCATGGCGTAAAGGTGCCGGGCGATTGGTTGTAGGGCGCGGCCTCCTCCTCATTGTGCAGGTATTTACGGATTTGTCCTGAGCCAGTTTCGGAGTATTTGTGGAATAAATCTTCAAGTTTATCAAAGAGATTGGCGTCATGGCCGAAGTGGCTGAGATTTCTACCTTCTTTGTCAGCTTCTTCAACGGCTTTTTTCATTTCCAGACGATCGTAGCGATGGAAGCTATCACCTTCGACAATTGCGGCTTTGTATCTACCACGGCGGTAAATATCCTCAAAGGCTTTTTTGACGGTGGTGGTTCCAGCGCCGGATGAGCCGGTAATGGCTATGATGGGGTGTTTAACTGACATTTAGTTCTCCTGTTTTTATTATCGTTCACAGTTTTCTGTTTTCAATGATCAGTTTTTCAGTGAACAGTGATCACTGGAAACTTATCCGTTGTTTACTGATAAATAATAAATTATATACTTTGCCTCGATCACAAATTGCGCTTTTGTCACTTCAATAAGATTTCTCCTTAAGTCGAAATGACAGAAAAACTTAAAGCTCCTTAAGTCGAAATGACAGAAAAACTCCTTCGATGACGGGCTCAGTTTATGGCGATGCTCAGTAGAAATTACATACTTTGCTTCGTTCACAAATTGCGCTTTTGTCACTTCAATAAGATTTCTCCTTAAGTCGAAATGACAGAAAACGTTCACAAATTGCGCTTTTGTCACTTCAATAAGATTTCTCCTTAAGTCGAAATGACAGAAAAACTCCTTCGATGACGGTGCTCAGTATAACTTAAGGATGACGGTGCTCAGTATAACTTATAAATGATAAATGATAACTGAAAAACTGTGAACGATAAAACTGATCACTGAAAAAGCCGCACTGCCGTGCGTAATTGTGGCAGTGTTTCAATTTTACTACGATAACGGGTTTGCACGTAGAGTTCAATGATTTGTTGAATGGAGGCCGCATATTCGGGACGGGCGGCACTGGCACGGGCCGCATAAGTCAATGGGCCTTCGTTGGGATGGCGATGCAAACCGTGCCGTGCTAGTTTTTTGCAAAAGCGTCGATAAATTTGTTGTACCGGATCACGCACGATTAATTGCGGACGTAAAAACATCCAAGCTGCGTAGCTCAATAATAAACAGGTTATGATGAACATAAGTAGCATCGCCATGCCGTGCCAGTTGATGCCTTCTAGTCCTAAGCGGTTTAAGAGTTGTTTTTGGCGTGCCGGCCCATAGCCGAGTACCCATTGATTCCAGCCGTTGTTGATGGTGTCCCAGCTATTGCGTAGTTGTTGCCACATTTTAACCGGGAGGGAGTCGCGATCCCAATTTATTTCTAAGCCAAGGGGATTAAATTCGGTTGGTAGTGCTGTGTCAATACCTTGTTCTACCCGCTCCGGTGCGATAGCGCCAGTCGGTTCCACCCGCACCCAACCTTTGTCTTGTAACCAAACTTCGCTCCAGGCGTGAGCATCGCGTTGGCGTACTATTAAATAGTTACCGATTGGGTTAACGGAGCCGCCTAAGTAGCCTGTTACTATTCGTGCAGGAATGCCGGCCGCTCGCATTAGGATGGTGAAGGCGGCTGCGTAATGTTCGCAAAATCCTTGGCGAGTTTCAAATAGAAATTCATCTATCGGGTCATTTAGCAGTAAGGGGGGCGTGTAGGTATATGTAAATGGCGCTTGATTGAAATGTCGTAGGGCGCGTTGCACAATGGCTTCTGGCTGTGGGTTGTCTTGCCGCCATTGCGCGGCCAAGGCACGGGCGCGAGGATGTTTTCTATAGGGTAATTGCAAAGCGAGGCGGCGTTGTAACGGTGTGAGGAGTTTAGCACGATAATTGGTATAGGAGCGCAGTCGATAACGCATCCTTTGGTGTACTGGAATAAATGCCAACATTTGGTAATCTGGGGATATATAACCTTGGGGCGGCGCGAAAGCGGGTAGTTCTAAGGCAAATAACCAGCGTTTGTTGTGCGGTTCTAAAGTTACGGTGTAGTCAAACGGTTTGCCAGTGGGGTGAAGGTTGATTTGTTTGACGATGGTGCTTTTTTGAAATCCGCTTTTCCAGTCGCGCCCATTGGTCCACCATAATACCGGCCCTCGCCAGTAGCGTTGCTCAGGCGGCGGCATTTCGCTGTCGAATTTGACACGAAAGGCGATTTCATCTGAGAGGCTTAGTTGGCTGATATTGCCTAGTGATATGTTATCACTTAAACCGGTGATACCACTATGTGCATCTTTGGGTAAGCTCCAAAATGGCCCCGCTACCCGGGGAAATAGGATGAAGAGTACTAACATTATTGGCAACGCTTGTATTAATAAGGTGGCCGATAAGCGCAGACGTTGGCGTATTGGCAAGCGATTATTTTCGTCGCTCAAACTGATAAGGGTGGCCGTTGCTACTAGCATGACTATCCCCATATATAGCGCCGTGGGGAGGGTTTGAGAGTATAAGAAGTTGGTTATTATAAGAAAATAGCTTAAAAAACAAAGCAATAAAGCGTCACGCGGGCTATTGATTTCTAGCAGTTTGAGTCCACACATAACCACTATTAGGGCAACGCCGGCATCGCGTCCAAATATTGTTCCGTAGCTGAGATAAACGCTCAGTGACATGAACACTACAAGGATAAGTTGTAGTGCTGTACCGGGCAAGCGCCATTGCTGGCATGTCATCAGATAACGCCATAATAGCAGTGCAAAAAAGACTGGTGGAATCCACCAAGCTAAGCGAAAAATGTGCGGTAAGATGACTAATACTAATGTTGCCATCAGCCATTTAAGGGACGATAAACTGGGAAAGAGAGGGCGGGTTGTCATTGGTATGCTTTAATAATGAAAAATGAATAATGAATAATGAATAATGAATAATGAATAATGAATAATGAAAAATGGTTAAATTAATGATAAGTATAGAATTTTGCTAGGATTTGAATAAAAGTTCGTTTTGTCATTTTCACAGATTTGAAGTGCGTTCCGTATAACCCAAACTAAAGTTTGGATTCCTCTTCCAAACTAAAGTTTGGATTCCTCTTCCAAACGTTAGTTTGGACGACTGACTATTAGGAAGAAAATAAGGCTAACGCTTGTAAACATCGCTCACGGTGTTGTTCGCCGCTATCCGGGGAGAGGGTGCTGCCGGGGATTTTTAATCCATATTCTGCTCCTTGGTTTTCGGCAACTAATATCCAGAGGCATAATTGCGACAATGCCGCTTCAAGGTTATTCAGTGTGCTGACGTCGTCCCAGGTTAGCCATACGGTGGTGGTACTCATGCCGCCAAATTGTTTAATCATCCAATCTTGCTCACGGGCGACGGCTTTCCAGTCAATATGTCGTGGTGAGTCGCCGGGTTTGTAATCTCGATAGCCTATAAAATCTTCACCACCACCGTCGCGGGGGCTACCTTCGCCGGTATTGTCGGATTGTTGGCCCAATGGTAAGGTTTTATGGCCTCGTGGTTGTGGATAGACTAGGGTAGAAGCTTCTAAGTGAACATACGACCAAGCGTGAAAGAGTCCTAAAGGAAAACGAGTGTACACGGTTACTCGGCCTAAAGAAACCCGCCCACGTTGCGTGGTAGGAACGGGAATGTTGATACTGACGCGCTGATCTGCGGCTAAGTCTATAATAAATTTTTTCGATTTTATTTTTTGAAGATTGGAATCGCGCAGCCAATTGGTATGAATGTTGGGATCGCGTAGCCAAACTAGAGCGTAACGGGCGGCGTGTTCACGATTATCTAACCCTAATTGAAATTGTGCGGTTTCGCCAGCAAAGGTGGGGGCCACTTTGCCGGCTTCTATGCGTAATCCTAATAGGGTGCGATGGGTGTGTAAAATGGATACGATTGCCATACTGCCCAATAAAAAGGCTAGTACATAGCCCATGCTATTGTTGTAATTCATGGAGCCGAGTAGCATGACTAACAAGACTAGCGTAAATAAAAAGCCAGAATGGGTGGGTAAAATATATATATGTGGCCTATCGAGTACAATGGGGCCGGGTTGCGGCGTGTCACGGCGGGAAAAAAAACGCCGCCATTTGCTTGGGTTTGCTGAAGAAGGTTGTGCTGTCACTTAAGTCTCGTTTCTTGTAGAAGTTGATCAACTGCAACTTCTAGGCTATCTAAATTGGTTTTTTTGTCAACACCTTTAAATTCTTCGCCACTATCTTGAGTGATGAGTAAATAGTCTTCGGAATGTGCATGTCCTGCAATCAGCATTTCAAAACAGCCAACTGAAAGCGAAAGTCCCCTAAAGGGGACTAAATAATTATCTGAATGTCTATAACACCTTTAGAAATCGGTGATTGATTGATTGTATCAAGATCGTAATTCCCTTTATGTTTTTGTTTTAAATCAAACAATTTTTCTGTATGCACAAGAGTAGAGACAACGAGATTATACTCAGCCCCAAGCCAGGGGTGTTGCCCCTAGCTATATTAATCTCTCCCCGTTGGGGCTATAAGGGGCGTTGTCCCTCGCCCCATTGGGGCTTGCCTGGAAACGCCCCTTTCTAGTTATTTTGGTTTCTCAAAAAGTCCAATTTGTTCCCATCTTGAGTATAAATTCATACGAATGTTCGTTGTTAAGTCGGTTAATTTTACTACAGATAGCAATTCTATTGACAACTCTTGACATGTCAACAAATGAGTCAACACTATTAATAGAAGTGAATAAGGGAGTATCAGCCCTTTATCCCTTCGCCTAATGAGAGCTTAGGGTTACTTGAATGCTTGAGAATCCATTTTTTTTGATGTGGAAGGCTAACCACCTCAAGCACTCTTATGTTACTTAAAAAAAGTACAAAATGTCAAGTTCTTTTTAGATAATGCCCAGCCAATATCAATAATTATCAATATTTTTTTGAACTTTATCCACACTGTATTGATATGTCAATAGTTATCAATATTTTTGTGAACTATATGTCCACCATCCTTGCGCTTTACAAAAACAACGCCACCCCCTTGTTCAATCTCAAGTTCTTTGCGAGCATAAGTAGGTACGCACAAATCCTTTAACTTTTTTGGTGACTAGAGTAGTAGTCGCTTTAGCGACTATTGCTGCTTGTTATCTTAAAAGACTTTTGCTGAGCCACTTATTCTGGTAATTTTACTAATCCGTCGCTTGAGACGTATCCCATCGGCGCACTTTCTAAAGTGGAAGGCGCGTCGGCATAATGTTGGGTGAAAATACTGGCTTCTTGAATAGGACGATGTTCGACTGTCGGCCCCTCGCTGCTAAAGCGCATGGCGTAAAAATGTTCGCCAAACTCAAACGCGGGAGAGTGACTGCTTATAAATATTTGTTGAGGCCCAAAAGGATCTTCCGCAATTTCTTTGAAAATTTCCCGTAGGCGCAGTTGTAGCGTATAACGCAAATTCAATTCTGGCTCTTCAATCGCTACAAAAGTCGCGTCACTCACTAATAATCGCGCTACGAGGGCAACGATTTGTTGAATCCCAGAACCGAGTATCTCAATGGGCATTCGTCCAAATTTTGATTTCTTTGGCTGAAACGCGAGATTGGCGCGGTTGGTATGACGGTTAAAGATGGCGACAAATTCACCTTCACCAAGCACATCATTAAATCTTTGTAATGTTCTCACAAACAGTTCACTTTTATAAACTGAATCGTCGAGAGAATCTCTCATGTCATAAAGTTTTAACAGAAGCGTTTGAGGCACAATATTTCGCACCGTCTCTATTTCATTTTCTGAAATACGCCGATCAACACCCACGAGTGCAAACGGATTTTCTTTGTATGACGTGAATACACGTTCTAATAAGCCGGAATTGATATGGGCGTCGATAAAATCGGTGCCATCAGAAGATTTGAGTGTTGTTAGTTCGCATTCAAGGTTATCATTTTGAACTGTTTTGAGTTCAATACTGATATGTATTTCGGAGGTTTTAAGTTGTTGGATAGCCCGTTGTGCAAACTCTTCTTGTTTACTCATTAATATCGCTTTCATAGCAATTGGATTTTTTAATCCCAGAGTAAATATTTCACTCGTTTTAAATCCAAGTGGTGCCAATTCTTTTGCACTCAAGCGGATGGCGACACCTGGAGCTGTGGTGAGCAATTTGCCGCAAAGTTGAAAAAACAATTGCATCGCTTCAAGCAAATTCGATTTGCCTACATTGTTTTCACCGTGAATAGCACAAATAGTTCCCATATCTTCAAGAACAATTTCTTGTCGAAAATTCTTGTATCCCTTAACTGAAAATTGTTTTAGTCGCATGGCTTTATTTAGCTTGTAGTAGGATTTCCTGGGGCGCAGCCCAGGCTATATTAATATCGCCCCGTTGGGGCTTTTCGGTAGTTGCTTAAGTTGTGAAAGGTTTCTCAAAAAGTCTGTTCCATTCTTGAGTATAGTAGTCGCTTTAGCGACTATCATTGCTTGGTTTGTAGTAGTCGCTTTAGCGATTATCAGATTCAAAAGAACGTTTTTAGTATTATAAGTAAAGACACATAAATATTTTATACTCAACGTGGGCATAAGGCAGGATTTCCTGGGGCGCTGCCCCAGGCTATATTAATATCGCCCCGTTGGGGCTTTTCGGTAGTTATTTAAGTTGTGAAAGGTTTATCAAACATTTTTGAGTATAACATTAAATTTTATGTCAATTTATAAGCTTATGTAATATAGTCATTTTTCATTAGTCTATCGTTGCTAAAGCGACTACTACAAACTGAGTTTTTTTAGAATGACTTTTGCATAGAATTCATTTTTCATTAGTATATAGTCGCTAAAGCGACTACTACAAACTCTACTACAAACTCTACTACAAACTCTACTACAAACCCTACTACAAACCCTACTACAAACCCTACTACAAACCCTACTACAAACCTTATTACTACAAACTCGACTAATTACCAATTACAAAAATGATAGAAAAACTTTGGAGTGGGCGTTTTACTGCTTCCACCGATGCTTTTGTTGAGGCGTTTACGGCTTCCGTGAGCTTTGATCACCGTTTATATGAGTATGACATTATGGGATCAATTGCCCATGCTCGGATGTTGGCTTATGTCGGCGTTTTGACGGAGGCGGAATGTACACAAATTGTTGAAGGCCTCACGGAAATTCAGCAAGAAATTGCGCGGGGCGCGTTTAATTGGTCAGTCGCTTTGGAAGATGTTCACATGAATATCGAAAGCCGGCTGACGCTGAAAATCGGTGCGGTGGGTAAAAAGTTGCACACGGGGCGCTCTCGAAATGATCAGGTTGCTACGGATATTCGCCTCTATTTGCGCGCTGAAATCGATCTGATTAGTAGTGAATTGACGCGCCTTATTACTACTTTGGCTGAGGTTGTCGAGCGTGAAGCGGAGACAGTCATGCCCGGTTTTACTCATTTGCAAAGTGCCCAGCCTATCACGTTTGGACATCATTTGTTGGCGTGGTGCGAAATGTTATTGCGTGATAGGGCCCGTTTGCAAGATTGTCGCAAACGAGTTGATTGTATGCCCCTTGGCGCGGCCGCCTTGGCGGGCACTAGTTATCCTATTGCTCGCCACTACACCGCCCAATTGTTGGGCTTTGATACTCTCGCAGAAAATTCGTTGGATGCCGTCTGTGATCGTGATTTTGCGATTGAATTTGCGGCCGCGGCCGCTGTGCTGATGATGCATTTGTCGCGTTTTTCGGAGGAATTGGTGTTATGGTCGTCTGCACAATTTAATTTTATTGAGTTAAGCGATGCTTTTTGTACCGGCTCTTCTATTATGCCTCAGAAAAAAAATCCTGATGTGCCAGAATTGGTGCGTGGTAAAACGGGGCGCGTGTATGGTCATTTGACCAGTCTATTGACTTTGATGAAATCGCAGCCGTTGGCTTATAACAAAGATAATCAAGAAGATAAAGAGCCGTTGTTTGATACCGTGGACACGTTAAAAGGCTGTTTGCGCGTTTTTGCTGATATGATACCGACCATGCAGGTGCGACGTGAACAAATGCGGGCCGCGGCGCAGCGCGGCTTTACGACGGCGACGGATTTGGCGGATTATTTGGTTCGCAAAGGTGTGGCGTTTCGGGATGCCCATGAGATTGTTGGCAAGGCGGTGCGATATTGCATTGAGGCCGATTGTGATTTGGATGCTTTGAGCTTGGATGTTTTTCAAAGCTTTTCGGCGTTGATTGAGGATGATGTGTATGACGTGTTAACGCTGGAAGGTTCAGTCAATGCTCGTAATCATATCGGTGGGACGGCCCCTAGTCAGGTACGGGCGGCCTTGCAACGTTTGCGGACAGCGCGATTGTAAAATTGTGAATTGTGAATTGTGAATGGTGAATTGTGTGAATGGTGAATGGTGAATGGTGACGTAAACGACGTAAACGAACCGTAGCTCAGCGAGCGAAGCTAATTGTGAACCGTAGCTCAGCTCCTCGCTTCAATGCCATTATCGTTATGGCAATCCCTTGTGGTTGCCCAATCCCTTGTGGTTGCCCAATCCCTTGTGGTTGCCCAATCCCTTGCGGTTGCCCTTACAATTCCACGTGCAAAGCCCTTACAATTCCACGTGCAAAGCCCTTAACTTAATGGCATTGACTCCTCGCATCTCTGCTGGGGTTATTAACAATTGAATGAGTCAAAAATATATAAAAACTTTATATTTCAATACGTTACTATTATTTTTTCAGAGAGTGAAAAAAAAAATCAAAAACGACTAGCACAATCGATTTAATTCGTGTAGAATACGCGCCTACTTTTCGTGGTACATTTTTCATTTTTCATTTTTCATGACGTGCCATTTTTCGTGGTACATTTTTTTTTCTAGGCAAAAGTTTTTTCTAAAAACTTTTGCTTGGAAATTTTTTTTCATTTGGGACATTTTTCATTTTTACATTTGGGACATTTTTCATTTTCATTTGGGACATTTTTCATTTTTCATTTTTCATTTTTCATTTTTCATTTTTCTCGTGGGGCCGTAGCTCAGCTGGGAGAGCGTGGCGTTCGCAATGCCAAGGTCAGGAGTTCGATCCTCCTCGGCTCCACCATTTTTTTTTACCTTTCATTTTACCTATCTTGCCCTGGTAGCTCAGTTGGATTAGAGCGTCCCCCTCCTAAGGGGAAGGTCAGAGGTTCAATTCCTCTTCAGGGCACCATTTTTTCTCTCTTTGTGTCGTGGTGCTGATTTTATTTGAATTCAGTCGTTTGAAGTTCCATTAAATAATTTGGGGTTTCTTGCGGCTTAGCAGTCGGCTCCCTACAATTTCTTGCATGCCCTACAATTTCATTTTTCATTTTAGTTCGACAAAACCTTGGTTTTTTTATGAAGATAGACGTCCAAGATAAATCTTGGACTCCTTCCAATTTCATAACCTGGCCCTCAAAAAAAACCGCTAGTTCGACAAAACCTTGGTTTTTTTATGAAAGATAGACGTCCAAGATAAATCTTGGACTCCTCAGACGTCCAAGATAAATCTTGGACTCCAGTCATTCCTCAAAACTTTCTTCTTCTACGTATTCTTCCAAAACCAGCCAGATGATTTTCCTGAGTCTGAATGGTGCCAGAATGTTGGGTACGCTAATTTTTACTCCTCCCATACCGGTAATGGTTATTGTGCCATAGCAAAAAATGATACCTAAGATATTTTGGTGTATCGTGATACTTTCAAATCGCCTCAATTTGACTTCAATGATTGTCCTATTCAATAAACCACATTTGAAAAGGATTCGTTTTGAAGTCACTGCTAATTGTGTGGTTTGTCCAGTAACAAAAGCTTCCCAAAGCATCATTAGCCCAACAAATAATAATGCTATTAAACCCAAGTACCATACCGGGAATTCTAGCCTCTGTTTTGAGATAATTTTGGGTACCCATAGCGATACCGTGGGCATACTTTCTCCAATAAAAGGTGGGTTAAACACTAATAAATAAATCGAAAAAATAACGAGCAACACTGCTCCGAAATCCAAATAATAAAACCAGTGAGTTTGGGCTTGGTGCAGAATTTTCTCGCCCGGTAGTAGCGTTTTTCTAAGATACCTTGAGGAGGGCCGCTGTTTGACTACTTTCCACCCTTTGATAAGTTTCAGCTCGTCGGCATCCAGTTCTTTGGGAGTCTGCTGCTTGTCGGTTTGCCCTTTTTTTAAAATGGGCTGTTGACCCATTTGCCATCCTTTAATGGCTTGCTGTTTGCCTGATTGCCATCCTTTATGAGTTTGCTGTTTGCTAACTTCCCATCCTTTTTGAGCCAGCGGCTTGCCGAATTGCCATCCTTTTTGAGCCAGCCGTTTGCTGAATTGCCATCCTTTTTGAGCCAGCCGTTTGCTAAATTGCCAGACTGATAGAACGGTCTTTTTGGTGATTTGCCCTCCTTTAATCGCGTACTGTTTGCCGATTTGCCATCCTTTGATTACCTTTTCTTTGAGACGACGCTGGTATTCCTTACTGTTCTTCTTCTCCTCAATGCTCTGTCTTAGGAAATCATCATAACTGGCACGTCGGAATGGACTGGACAGGATTTTGTAAGCCTCTTTGATTTGATTGAAATGGGCGCGTACCGTTTCATTTTTTTGACTTTGAGTGGCATATTTTTTCCCTAAGCGTATCATGGCGGCTTTGATTTCGTCTTGAGTCGCCTCTGGTAATATTTCAAGGAGTTCATACAGATTTTTTTTTGCCATGAATTGATTATCTACCAAGTGAAAAGTGAGTGTTTTTTGCCAAACTAAAGTTTGGACGGAAGGATAGCCAAACCGGAGTCCAAGATTTATCTTGGGCGAGCCAAACTAAGTATAGTACAACAATAATCAAAGAAAACGAATAAAGATAATAAGCTCCAGGGGCAGCTCCAGGGGCGTTGCCCCTGGCTTTAATAATACGCCCCTTCAGGGCTAACAAGTCAGCCCCAACGGGGCGAGATTAATATAGCCTGGGGCATCGCCCCAGGCTTTGGGCGAAATTAATCTAGCTAGGGGCAACGCCCCTGGTAGCCCCAACGGGGCGAGATTAATATAGCCTGGGGCATCGCCCCAGGCTTTGGGCGAGTACCACAGGTTGCACCTGTGGCTATTCACTCCTATTACACAGAAATGGTAGAGGAAGTTTAACTAGTGCAGGATCGCTCCAGTTTCCGTACCACCTCAGCCAAAAGCTAAAGTCGGCTAAAGCCTACTAACCCTCTTGCAGTGCCCTTCAGTACTAACTCTCTTATAGTGCCCTGATACGTACTTAAGCTTTTAGACAACGGCTTTAGCCGTTGGCGTTAGGGTGGTATGGAAACTTCCGCCTTACTGTACTAGTGCGGGAGGGCGGAAATATCCATATCACTGAGAAATCCTATTTTTTTGAAAAATAGGATTTCTTTAACGTTTGGGTGGTATGGAAACGTAACAGGAATCGGCCAGTAACTTGGCACGGCCATTAATTCTCTGGCATTGCCAAACTGATTCCTGCCGACCGATCGTTTGGACGGATTTGAGGGCGTTGCCAAACTAAAGTTTGGACTCCTGACAGACTATTAGGGCGACACCGCTAACATCCGTTCCAACGCTAAACGCGCTTGTTCGGCCATTTCAGGTAATACTTTGATTTGATTAACGATTTTTCCGGCCATTAAATTCTCTAGTGTCCATAATAAGTGCTGTGGATCAATGCGATACATGGTTGAACACATACACACAAAAGGGGCCATGTAATGGACTAATTTGCCTTCCGATTGGCTTTGTTGCGCGAGGCGGTTGACTAAATTGACTTCGGTGCCGACGAGCCAGCGTGTGCCGGGCGGAGAAGCTTTAATCGTTTTGATAATAGATTCCGTAGAACCTACTTCATCGGATTTTTGGCAGACTTCAAATGAACACTCTGGATGAGAAACCACCTTGCCGTTGGGATAGGTGGCACGGAATTGGTCAATATGTTCCGGAAGAAACTGTTGATGGACGGAACAAAAGCCATCCCAGAGGAGGATTTTGGCTTTTTTGATGTTTTCCTCAGTCAAACCGCCATTAGGCCTATCAAAATCCCAGTTGACCATTTCTTCTAATGGAATCCCCATTGAATAGCCTGTATTACGGCCCAAATGTTGATCTGGAAAAAATAACACTTTTTCGCGTTGACTAAAGGCCCATTCCAACACTCGCCCGGCATTAGAAGAAGTACACACAATGCCGCCATGACGGCCACAAAAGGCTTTTAAGTCTGCGGCCGAATTAATATAAGTAATAGGCGTGATATGTTCATCAGCATCCAATACGGCAGACAGTTCGCGCCAAGCTTGTTCAACGGTTTCAAGGTTAGCCATGTCTGCCATTGAACAGCCGGCCGCTAAATCGGGCAAAATCGCTTTTTGTTCAGGCCTCGACAAGATGTCGGCGACTTCGGCCATAAAATGTACGCCGCAAAACACGATGTATTCGGCCTCCGATTGGGCCGCTTGGCGCGACAATTTGAGAGAATCTCCAGAGTAATCAGCGTGTTTAAAAACCTCTTCACGTTGATAATGATGTCCAAGCATCACTAAGCGTTTACCGAGTGCCGCTTTAGCAGCAATAATGCGCTGTTCACATTGGGCTTCGTCTAGGGATAAAAAATGGTCTATAGAAAGTTCGTGGATGCCCATAATTTTCGTTTTAACTTGTTTGTAGTAGGCGATTTATCGCCTAACCGTGGTAGGAGTCAAACCAGCAGCCCTATTGAAAAAATCCTTATGAATCAAAAATATAAGCCCTTATTTCAACCCTTTAACTTGTTTGTAGTAGGCGATTTATCGCCTAACTGAGGCCGAAATTGCCTACTATCGCGCTCGCGCTCATGGCGTGGGCACGGTCATTACCGCGGCGGCCTACGTCATGCCGCGAGGCAAAGGATTTGCTGGTCAAATTGGTGCCCATACCGATGAGATGTTGCTTAGTTTAAAACGCTTAGCGACAACAATTCAAGCGCAAGGGGCAAAAGCCATTTTACAGTGAATTGTGAATTGTGAATTGTAAATTGTGAATTGTGAATTGTGAATTGTGATTTGTGAACCGTAGGTATGCGAAGCTAATTGTGATTTGTGATTTGTGATTTGTGATTTGTGATTTGTGATTTGTGACAAGAATGATCAAAAATCACTTATCATTCCTGATGGCTTATGGCAAGTCATTATGGAAAGAGTGGGCTGGTTTCCGGTAGTCTGATGGAGTCCAAGATTTATTTGGAGTCCAAGATTTATCTTGGACTTTTCGCCTTGTGTTATTGGGCGCATTCCCATTTTCCGGGTATTTTTCAATAACGACAAGGATTGTATTTTATAATGGATTTCTAATAAGGGATATAATGCCACTTTGAGTGGTTAAATAGTCTTGAAAATTTGAGTCGCACTTCAAAACGTTCTCATCAACAATCCTTTTTTAGAAATCCCTTATAATTACTGATTACCCATTACTTTAGTGTGCAAGCGATTTGGATCATGTTCTTGTTTAAAAATTTCTAGGCCTCAGAATGGCTCGTGTGCGTGATAATAGTACGCCGCTTTTCAAGTGGTAATTTGTAATTGCTAATCGGTTAATGATCTAAATCAGCCGGCCGCCATTACCGATTACAGATTACTCATTATCCATTACCGATTACCCATTACTGATTACCAACGGAGAAAACGTTATGACTCGAAAAACACTGACATTGGCTGTCGCCGCGGCGCTGGCGGCCCCAATGACAACCCACGCCGGTATCGAGTTTTATGGTCAAATGGGCGCGGAAGCGGCCAGTGTGGAAGTTGCTAATGGTGACGAAAATATCGTTAGGGGCAATATAAGTAAGGGCCTTGGCTTTGAGAAAACCTCTGATGACATGAGTCGTCAAACGCTGACAGAAGATCGGTATGGTGGCATTCTTAATGATGGCCCCAATTTACTCAGCTTTGATTTTGATTTCGATAAAAAGGTGGTTGGTTTTACGCCTTATGCGCGTTATCGTACTACTTTTCATACAACTGATAACTCTGGCTTAGGCCCTGGTTTAGAGGCTTGGGTTGGTTTTAGAAATTCCGTTTTCCATATAAAGTATGGGAAATTGCGGGGGGCTTATAGAAATGCGAAAGGGCTGATAGATCCGTGGATATATACGTCTATGCAAGCCCGTGGCACCGGGGGTGGCATGTCGGCTGGCCGATATAATGAAGTTCATTGGAACTGGAATGCGGCCGGCGATCAACGCTCGGTTGTCGCTGATCCCATTACTGGAAAAGTGGGCATTAACCCGGCCCGTGCTATCAACACATCAGGTGTGGTACATAATAGTGATATACCGGGGGCGGTGGAATTGGGTCTTAAATTGGGGCCGGTTAAGGCACGGGTACAAGTCATGGGTGATGACAATGCTGACAAGCGCGGTGGCAATGCCGAATTGCTGTTGGAGACACAAAACTTGGATCTGTGGGCTTATGCTGCTTATCTTGATGTCGGGGACAACCAACTTTCGCCGGGTGGCGCGGCTTGGAATAATGATGAGTTCCGTAACTGGAAAGTCGGTGCCCGGGTTAAGTTCTCTGGAGTGAAACTCGCTCTTCAATACGAAGATGCGGAGCTGGGGGTTTTCGATAATAATCCGGAGGGTGGAAAATACGTGATAGGTTCTTTTGATTATCGGGTACAAAGTGTCAGCCTCGCGGGTTGGGTGGCCGGTTATTTGTCTGACATTGACGACAAACTCAGATTGATAGACACCAATGGTGAGGCCTTAGATGAAGATGCTTTAAGCTGGGCACTCGGTGCTAAGTATCATTTCAGTAAGCGCACCCATGTCTTTGCCGGTTATCGCCAAACTGACAGTGATAATGATTACCGCGACGAGAACGTCTTTTCGGCTGGGATTTTAATTAAATTCTAATTTCTTTGAATATCAAGTGCTTTGATAAGAATTAACGCACGCAAGTGACGCAAAAGGTGCATGTCTATTTGGATGTCTCTTGCGTCAAAGCGCGTCAAAGCGCGTTTATTTAAAATATCCGATTTCTTTAAGAAATCGGATATTTGCTGTCATTCTGAAAGTGTTATGACAGCATTTCATTTTACTTGATGATCACGTTTTTAGTCTGACAATGCACAAGGATTGTATATAATAAGGGATTTTGTATTCTAAGCCTCAAATCACGTCAGTCAACTTTTTTAAAATACAGCAATGACGGCACTGGGGTCGTTCAATGGGATAAACCTTCAGTAGTTATTCGTCAATCAACCGGTAATCAATGACTTATAACTTTTTCCGATCTAATTGTTACCTATTGATTTTAGACATTTCCTATTCAAGGGTGCCAGTGCTGTCGAGTGTGATCGACTCAAATGTTAAAAATGGTTGAGGTTTAGTGGAGTCCTTTGCTGGAGCGTCGGATGCATTGCCAAAGCAGCAAGCTTTGGACTCCAAAATAGTATAACTCATCAAATCAGATAAGGTATCAAATGATGCAACAATTTACTCTTGATGATCCAAGGCTAGAAACCGCACTCAGTTCAATTGCACAAGTAGAAGGAAAAGAAATAACAGACGTGATTATGAATGCGATTGCTTACTTCGTTAAGCAAAAATACTCTCAACACTTCAACAAATTTAAGGTATCTCTTTCTGAAAATCAGGCACTCATCGATGACAATTCCTTGGAGTCTCAAATAAGTCAGATGGCTTATGATCCACAAATTCAACGCGAATTGAAACAAATTGAACAAGAGTTTTCTCAAATGGAGTTAGATGGCTTGGGGAGGGTATAGTGGCTATTAAACGTGGTGAAATTTCTTTTGTGGACTTGAATCCCGTTAAAGGTAAAGAGACTGGAGGTGGGGTGGTGAAAATGATTAATGATTAATGATTAATGATTAATGATTAATGATTAATGAATTAAATAAGAGTTAACTCATTGTTTAAAAAAAAATTTCATAAGCGGAATAAAAATTGGATCAAGTTTTAGAACCCGTTGGACTCTCCTTTTCACCACCCCAGACTGGAGGTACCAATCCACGTCCGGTATTGGTTTTGTCTATTAATACCATCAATAACTTGCCTCTTGTCGTCACAGTGGTGATTGGAGCAACAGGTGAAAATATTATTGCCGATTATCCAACGAATGTTCGTGTTCCTCCGTCTGAGAGTGGATTACCAAAGGAAACTGTTTTTTTAGGTTTTCAAATTCGTTCACTTGATTCTTCTCGTTTTCCAGCAAAACCGGCTGGCAAATTGTCTCGAAAATTCCTAGAGGAAATTGAAGATAAAGTTCGGTATTGTCTTGGTTTGTGAAGTAAGAATCGGTTGGACGGCGTTTTTTGTAACGAGTCTGTCACGTTTACAGCGTTGTGACGGATTGGAAAGCGGCTATACTGAAGAAGGGAACAAACTGGACTTTTTGAGAAACAAAATTAACTTAAGTAACTACCGAAAAGCCCCAACGGGGCGATATTAATATAGCCTTCATGAGCGCCCCAGGAAATCCCAGTTATGGCCACGTTGAGTATAAATAGGTTAAAAACTTGCTGTACTTGTTCATTCCAGTCTATGGCCCACAAATATACCCAAAATCCGTTGTTGTACGACGTTGGGTAAGACGCTCATTTCAATCCGTTTATACCCAAAATCCGCTGTACTACATTGAGTGAAAAGACGCTCTTATCAATCCGGCACTGGGGCCCTTGAATGGGAACGCTATAAAATCAATCGGTAACAATTAACTTGGAAAATGTTCGTGCGTCATTGATTACTAAATATTTTTGATAACTATTGAAAGATTATCCCATTGAACGACCCCAGTGCCGCAATGACAAGGGAATACCTAATTAATGGAGATTTGATTTCAGGCTTTAAGCTTCAATTTTATCGAATTCGTTCATTCTCTTTCATCCGCATTAAACCCCATCCTTTTTTATAACAATCCTTGGGCGTTTGAGTTGCTGAAAAACATGAGCATCGAGTTTTATGGCCCCCAATCCACGCGCTCGGCGGCGGCCATAAAATCGTGTTAGACTTCGTAATTTGGTTAACCCATTCCCAGACTATTTGCAAAAGGCAAATTCTGGGGAGTACGCACAGTGCGTTTTTTTTGGAGAGTTAGACTTGGCTTTATTGCTGCGTTAGACTAACACACTTTGATTGGTACGAGGCCGTGCAAGCGTTTTGGGCAGTTTTTGTCGGGCCGAATCTGCGCGGTGCTCGCGCAAAGCACCGTCTATTCAGCCTCAGAGACGATAGTGAGCATTGCTTGTTATTCCAAAAGTGTTATGAGAGTATTTGATTTTATGGCCCCCAATTCATGCGACGTTTTAGGCCGTTTTTGTCGCGCATCTGCGCTTTGCTTATGCAAAGCGTTGTCTGTTCAGCTTCGGAGACGATAGTGAGCAGTGGTTGTTATTCCAAAAGTGTTATGAGAGTATTTGATTTTATGGCCCCCAATTCATGCTGAGGGGCATGCATAAAATTGTGCTAGACTGAGTTATAGCGCACGAATTAACGTACGCAAGTGACGCTTGCATGTGCCACGCATATTTGGATGTCTCTTGCGTCAAAGCGCGTCAAAGCGCGTTTTCCACTTACAAGAATTTATAAGATTCAATTTAACCCTTAATTCGCATTAGCAGACAACATATTGTGTCATTCTCAGGAAAACGCTGTTGTTCTGTTTGGACAACGGCGTATAGGGAAAACGTCATTTTTAACCAAAAGCTAAGTTGGCTGAACAAGGAAATTATCGCTGTATTTATATTAAAATAAGTACAATAAATAAGTTAAAAATTTGGCCTTTAATAAAAGCCGATAAATATTCTAATAATAAAACGGTCTTTTAGAAGAGACGGCTAATTACATTACAATAAATAAGTTAAATAACGGCCTTTTCTAGTAAAGCCTAATAGTCGAGGAGTCTAAACTTTAGTTTGGCTGTATCCAAGCTAAAACTCAGAAAGGCCGCTAAAGGCCTTATAATAAATAAGTGAAATAACGGCCTTTTATAGAAAAGCAATAACAAACTTAGGAGCCAAAATTTTAGTTTGGATTTTTCCAAACTCAAACTCAAAAAGGCCAAGGGCTTTGCAACAAATAGGAACTAATATGAAGCTTGAGGAAAAGCAGAACATTGAAATTTATTTTTGGAAAAATTCTGTGACTGAGAGTCCAGAATCGGACTCTATTGATAATCTCATCGGTAAAATGGCAGGAGCAAGAGTTTTTCTTGATTGTTTGCGAAAATTTAATAGCTCGTTTCTTGGTAAGAAGACAATATTAGAGCTGGGGGGGGCAAGGATGGGCATCGTGCATTGTTAAAAAACTAACTGTACCCTGGTTGTAATACTGACGGATATTAGTGAATGGGCAATAACCTCTGCACACAAATGGGAGCCTATTTTCTCGGTAAAACTTGACGAGAAGTTCGCTTGTAAAAGCGACGAAATACCAAAAGATGATTCTTCGTGCGATTGTATTTTTTGTTTTGCCGCGGCACATCACTTTATCACTCATCGAAGAACTTTAAAAGAAATAGAGAGGGTGTTAACGCCAGAAGGAAGTTGTTTCTATTTCTATGAACCTTCTTGCCTTGCTTACCTTCATAAAGTAGCTCATTGGCGTGTTAATAGAAAGAGGCCTTCGGTTCCTGAGGATGTCTTGAGGTATAAAAAAATCCAAGCACTTGCATATGAGGCAGGGTTGGATTGCTTATTAAACTTCTATCCAAGTTTAATCCACAGAGGCCCTTTGGAAGGTGTTTATTATGGCGTTTTAAGTAAAGCCCGTATTTTACAACGGGTTCTGCCGTGTACCATTAACTATCACTTTAAAAAACCACAATAGGCTTGCAGCATGCGGGGTTTCCAAAACCCCGCCGGGGCCGTCTTCGCTGGAGAATATAATGGCCCTAAATAATGCGAATATCGATATAAAAATGAAAAAGGTAGAATTTTAGGCTAAAGTTTTGCTTCGCGAAACTTTAGCCTGAAAAAGACTTATAAAATTACTGTCAATGAAGATGTTTTTATAAGTTATTGATTTTATAATATTCAATTTAACCCTTAATTCGCATTAATCTACGGCATTTAACGATTAAACCTTTGATTTATCAGTAAAATTCTATAATTTTGTACTCTTATTTCGCAACAAGTCTATTATAGTCTTAGCTTTGAGCGTCTACTACAAACTTGAGGCGTTTATTGTAAACTTGGGCGCTGACGCGTTGTTTATTATAGGCTTAGCTTTGAGCGTCTATTACAAACTTTTACAAACTTGAGGCGTTTATTGTAAACTTGGGCGCTGACGCGTTTATTATCGAATTTGACGCGGTTGGGCCGAGGGCCATGAGTTGAAATTCCTTGAGTCATTATGCGAGATGGCCCACAATTTGCTGCCATCAGGTGGGTGGGTTTAACTATATTATAGTATTTTGCGAAAAATAGGAGTCAATATTCTCAATGACGTCCAAGATAAATCTTGGACTCCTTCCCAATGGTTTAACTATATTATAGTATTTTGCGAAAAATAGGTGTCCAAAATTCTCAATGACGTCCAAGATAAATCTTGGGCTCCTTCCCAATGTCTCACGCCGCGAGAAATTGCGGCCTACAAAACCCACGTCCAAGATAAATCTTGGACTCCTTCCCAATGTCTCACGCGGCGAGAAATTGTAGCCTACAAAACCCACGTCCAAGATAAATCTTGGACTCCTTCCCAATGTCTCACGCCGCGAGAAATTGCCGCCGACAAAACCAGATTTCGTATCTGTCTTCATTCCAGAAAGCGCAATTTGACGCGGTTGGGCCGAGGGCCATGAGTTGAAATTCCTTGAGCCATTATGCGTTTAGGCCCTAGATTGGCGGCCATCAGGCGTTATGGATTTAGCCATAAAATCATCCAATTCAGCCAATAAATTTTGCTTTTCTTTTTGAGTCAGAAAAGTCGCTTGGAAAGCGTTTTTTGCCAACTGATAAATGTCGTTGTGACTCAGATTGAAGGCTTCTTGTATGGCTAGGAAATTCTCGGTGAGATAGCCTCCAAAGTAAGCGGGATCATCGGAATTGACGGTAACACACAAGCCCAAATCCAACATTTGCTTGATGTTGTGGTCGTTCATCGTGTTGAAAACACACAGTTTGACATTGGACAGTGGACAAACGGTTAAAGGAATTTTGTCTATTTTAAGTTTTTCGACCAATTGCGAGTCTTCAACACAACTAACACCATGATCAATGCGTGACACCTTGAGGAGTTGCAAGGCTTGCCAAATATATTCGGGAGGCCCTTCTTCGCCCGCATGTGCAACGGTCAAAAAACCTTCTTGCCGCGCTTTATCAAATACTGCTGTAAACTTTTCGGGCGAATGTCCACGTTCAGATGAATCCAGCCCCACTCCTATTATCCAATCTTTGAAGGGCAATGCCCGCTCTAATGTTTTCATCGCCGCGTCGGCACTCAGATGTCGCATAAAACACATAATGAGTTTTGAGGACATGTTGAACTTAAGTTGGGCATCTTGCAAAGCCCGGTGTATTCCTTTAATGACCGTTTCAAAGGAAACCCTCCGATCTGTATGCGCCTGAGGATCAACAAATATTTCCGCATGGCGGACATTCTGGGCATGGGCTTTTTCCAAATAAGCCCAAGTCATGTCATAAAAATCCGGTTCGTGACGTAGTACGCTCATGCCTCCATAATAGAGATCCAAAAAGGATTGAAGATCAGTAAACTGATAAGCTTTGCGGACTTCTTCTACAGAACAAAAACTGAGCGTTACTCCATTCCGCTGGGCAATCTCAAATATGAGTTCAGGCTCCAGAGAGCCTTCAATGTGAATGTGCAATTCTGTTTTTGGTAAATCACGAATAAATGCTTCCATAACGGGCATCCTCTAAGTAAGTCAGTAAATTAGTAGACATTATTGAAAATAATATTCGATTAATTTCATTTAAAATTAATCAGTTATCAACATAAGACTTTTTATTTATAATAAGATTTAGTTGTTAATTTTTTATTATTTTGACAGCTTAAATAAAAATAAGAAAAAAGACCGATAAAAATTAATTTATATCGGGGTTAAAATGGCAAAAAATAGCGAAGCAAATTTATTGCCAAAATTTAACGTTCAAAAAAAAGTTATAATTTATAAAATAGCTTCTTTTTCAATGACTTTTATTTCCAATAATGTCTAGTATAAGCCATTAGTAATAATGAGACATAAAATTAAAAAAATTGTTAAGCATTTGTTTCCAAATACCTTACCACCTATCAGTTTTAAAATTATCAACACTTCAGACACTACGCTTAACGGAGTTTCACAGAGATTTCACCGAAAACACCGAAAAATATTAGACTCTGTGTAACTCTGTGTTGAAAAATGACGACTATTACAAACTGATAGGTGCTAAGTTCCAAATACAGCAATTATCATTTAATAAATTTAATGAATTCAATGAGTTGAATAATGACGGGGAACGCTGCATGGGTGAGTTCATGGAAAGTCAAGAGCGCAGCATCTCGACATCTTTCGGATGGGCCATGGAAATGCACCGCTCAACTCACACGTTTTACCATCATTAACCTTACTAAAAAAAGTAAATTATTTCTATATATTCAGTAAGTTATTCTATAATTTAAATTGTTGTTCCAAATAAGTTTTCCGCGCACACACCCCGGCTTTTTCAGCAAGTGTTTTCAGCAAGTTAAGTCAAGCGGGGGAGACTCTACGAGAGAATGTGGCTGCATGAAGAGACACTGGCTGATGATGAACCGGCCTTACAAAATCAGGCCGACGGCCCCGATTGGTTGGCCCACTTTTTCCGCCTACCACCTGTACCATTGTCGATTGCGCCCAATCTCTGCGCGAATAGCGGACGAAACCGGCCACGGCGCGGCTGTTACGCCAACCAGCACAGGATGATAAACAGCACCTACAACTCAATGCCCTTTAACTAAAAACGTTCTTTTGCGTCGACACCCTACATGTATGGATTTATTTAATGGCATTGACCCTACAACTCCACTATTTCCAGAAACGACTCAATAGTGATGTTAAAACTAATATTTTCAGAATTATCGCCAGCAAAAATTGATGAAAAAGGGGTGGTGTTAGACAGATGGAATCAAATGCAATCAGAATGTACTGTTCAAGAACAAGAACAGATTAATTTGATTCAATCTCATCTTACCGCCTACCGACTGGCTTTGATGAATGAAGCAACCATCTGGGCAAGGGCTATTTATCCACTTATTATGTTAGCAGAAAGAGAAAATATCCAGGCATGGTCACAAGTGACTTTGAACGCCAAATATCCTAACTTTGAATTGGGTGGAATCATTGATGGCGTTTTGGGAAACTGCGCCTCTGGAACAATTAGCACCCCATATATTGTTGTCATGGAAGCTAAACGCGGCTTAGAAGCAGAAAATCCTCAATATCAACTCTATAGAGAAATGTTAGTTGCTGCCCGGTTGAATTGGCAAAAACCGGCCGATAAAACGGAACAAGAAATTTATGGCTGTTATACCATCAGTGATACTTGGACATTTATGCATGGTATTGTCAAAGAATTTGAAGCCGACTATCCAGTTATGGAGGTTGAATCTTCCAAAGAATACATTCAAAGAAATGAAGCAGAAACAATACTTCAGATACTTAAGTTCATTTCTCATTCCAGATAAATATTTTGGCAGGAGTCCAATATTTATCTTGGATGTCTTTGAAAATATTGGACTGATTTTGGAAAACACATCTGAGGATGTGTTAATAACCAAAGCGAAACAACCATCCACTCTGTCCTTTTTCATCCGAGTGTGAGCTTGACTTGATGTGACTGAAAAAATTGAAATATATATAATGAGCACCGCCATAAATATAGCTCTTTCTGTCATTTCTCGGCTCTTTCCAATCTTGGAATCCTTGAACAAAAGATTTCTCCTTAAGTCGAAATGACTTTCAGCGCAAATGTAAAGTATATATAGGACTACCTAAAAAAGGAGATACCAATCAATGAATGAAACAGATTTTATGGCGCAAGCCATAAACATTTCTATTGAAAATGTCAAAACCAACGATGGTGGCCCTTTCGGGGCGGTGATAGTCAAAGAAGGAAAAATTATTGCGACGGGAAGAAATTTGGTGATTGCCAGCAATGATCCCACGGCACATGCTGAAATGGTGGCAATACGAAAGGCTTGTGAAGTGTTAAACGCTTTCCAACTGACTGGCTGTAAAATTTATACCAGTTGCGAACCGTGTCCAATGTGTTTGGGAGCGATTTATTGGGCGAGGCCTGATAAAGTCTATTACGCCAACACCAAAAAACCGGCAGCCCTGATTGGCTTTGATGATTATTTCATTTATGAAGAAATTGCCAAATCACCCGCTGAAAGACAAATTCCGTTTATACACCTCAAGCACGAAAAAGCAATTGTCGCTTTTGAACAATGGGCGGCTAAGAGTGATAAAATTGAGTATTAGACTGCTTCTGAATAAAACCTCCAAGGTTTTTAATTTGAGTGAGGTATCAAAAAATGGGTGATTGTGGAAATGAACCGTTTGCCCTCCGCGTGTTGGGCGATAGTATGGTGCCTGAATTTAGAGAGGGGCATATTATTATTATTGAGCCTGACGGCGTCGTTGAAAATGGCTCCTATGTGTTTGCTGTTTATGAAGATGAGTCTATTTTTAGGCAATTGCTGATTGAAAATGGGCAATATTTTCTCAAGCCGTTAAATGATAAGTATCCAACATTGGAAATTCCAGGTTTAGAAGCAGTAAAGGGCGTGATTACGCAACGGGCAGGTACTCGTCGCAAAGAGCATAAACGTTATGTCTAAAAGGGAAAATAAGCTAGGGAAAAGGAGCAACGGGAAAGAAAGTCGCCAAAAAACCTTTCTGCTGTAGAACCTGTTGCAAAAATAAGCCTCAGAATAAATGATCTCGCTTCGCTTGATACGAAGTTTCTGAGCGTAGCTTGATTATCTTAGCCGACTAAATAAAAACCCGTTGTTGGGCAGTACCCTGATACGTACTTTAGTTTTTAGCCAAACGACGCTATCTCGCTTCGCTTGATACGAGGTTTCTTCGCTACGCGAGATCATTGCTTTAGCTATTGGCACAGGCGTTTTGCAAGAGCTTCTGTAGTTATTCTATTGGCTAAAAAACCTCGGAGGTTTGTCAAACTTCGGTTAGTAGCTCTGCGAGATCAACCTCGGAGGTTTGCTCCAGAGATTTTTATGACCAACTATATACGGAACTTAACGAAAAATCCGTGAAAATGACATGTCGGAACTGGTAATAAAATTCCTGGCAAAATTATCTACTTATTTTTCCTTTTTCATTTTTCATTAAATAATGTACCCATTCTTTGTCAGCACCCTGAGACGTACTTTAGCTTTTAGCGCAGAGGAACTCATTCAGGGGGCTATTTTTTCCAAGTCCCTTATTCTAAATTGAGCGTTAAAGTCGGCAGTAGACGTTGTAAGTTCTTCAACAACCTCACTTGCCACGGAATCTCTTCATATCCCACCGCCACCACTTGCAGCGCGGTTTTCTTCCGCACATTGATCACAAATTTCGTAAACATGTTGATGCCGGAACTGTTTAAAAATTCTAACTCCTTGACATCCAAAGTTAACCTATTCGGCTGTTGTTCGGCAGCGCCATTCAATAATTGCAAGATGGGCGCATATTCTTCCGCGCCAGAAAGGAGTAATGAACCTTTGCAAACCACCGTGGCAGTCTCAGGGTAGTATGTGGTGCTGTAATCTTCGGTTTTAATTTCCATGTACTTTTCTCCTAGAGATGCGAATTAAGGGTTGAATTGACTCTTCTCGGCAAACGTTTTTGCACACGCGCAAAAACGTTTGCATCGACTGTAAAATCAATGAGTTATAAAACCCTCTTTTAATAGAGCGATTTCATCATTCTCTGTTTATTTTTCATTTAATAGCGAGATATTCACATTAGAGAGGTAGGTATATTAAACGTTCAAACACACCATTGTCGTTACGGTAATAATGGGCGGGTTGGTTTGAAGAGTCTCGAACTTCCAGCCCAGTTTAGCAGAGTAATCGCATCTCATGCTAAGAAGTCCCAACCCAGACTGGGTGCTGTTTTCGTTGCTGGCATTGGCTTCCATACGGCGAAAGTACAACTCATTTGGGTCTTCGTGTGTTAAGTTCTTGATAATTGCTTGAAAATTTTCCACTTTCTGTGGCTTAATGCTATTAGTGACGTGGAATACCAATTGATCGCTATACAGACGGAATGCAATTTTCGTGGGGTATTTTGAGGTTTCATCACTAAATTTCATCGCATTTTCCAACAATTCATTGGCAATGTACTTAACAGCGTTTTTACTCCGCGCCGGGATTGGCGTATTGCTATCATTTGAATTTTTTTGCTTGCCAACGAAGAAAGCCTGTAGGTAATCCGCTATAAAATCAGCCGATAAGCCATTATTCCGCCAGCGTTGCTTAAGTGGAACCGAGTTAGGTGAAAAGCCTATTTTCAAGTATTCCACCTCGTCGTGCAATTCTTCAATAAAATCACCGAATATCTGCGTCGTCATCTTTCAATCTCCCAGGAGTCAGTTTGGCAGGACTCCAATCGTTGCTCCCGTTTTTCAGAGCAAAAACTTTTGCGTCAATTTTAGTTTGGCAGGAGTCCAAACTAACGTTTGGCAACGCCCTTAAATCCGTCCAAACTTTAGTATGGCAGGTTTGGCAGTGCCAGAGAGTTAATGGCCGTGCCAAGTTAAAACTGGCCGACGACTAAAACCCGTCAATAGAACATTGACAGAGTAGTAGGCCCTTTGCCGGCCTTATACTACTTATTCATTTGTTATTTGATTGCCGGCAAATTACTTAAGTCTTGTACGGAGAGCCATTCGTACAAGGATCGCTAAGTACGGAGAGCCATTCGCACAAGGCTCGCTAAGTAGTCCACGCCTCTGAACCTTCGTTCCAGGCGAGCCTAGCACGATTAGGGGCAAGGATTAGGGTGTTGTTGATGAATTGCTTCGATAGCTTCTAACACATCATCATCCAGTTCTAAGTCAATACTGGCAATATCCGTTTTCAGTTGTTCCATCGTTGTTGCGCCAATAAGATTACTGGTTAAAAACGAGCGGCTATTGACGTAGGCTAAGGCCATTTGTGCTGGATCGAGTCCCTGTTTTTGCGCTAATTGCACATACGCTTGGGTTGCTTTGACAGCAGATTCATTTTTGGTGTAGCGATCAAAGCGTTCAAATAAAGTGATTCTCGCGCCAGCAGGCCGCGCACCACCAAGGTATTTGCCCGATAATACGCCAAACGCTAATGGCGAGTAGGCCAATAATCCCACTTGTTCACGGTGGGAAATTTCCGCAAGGCTGACTTCATAAGTGCGATTTAGGAGATTATAGGGATTTTGGATGCTGACAATTCTCGGAAAATCGCGTTGTTCAGCCAGTTTCAGGTAAGTCATCACGCCCCAAGGCGTTTCATTGGATATGCCCGCATAACGAATTTTGCCTTCTCTGACTAATTCACCCATAGAACACAAAGTTTCTTCAATCGGTACGCTTTCCTCATCGTCATTATGGGTATAACCCAGTTGCCCAAAATAATTGGTGTTGCGATCCGGCCTGTGAACTTGGTGAAGGTCGATGTAGTCCGTTTGTAGGCGTTGCAAGCTGCCTTCTATGGCTTGACGGATGTTGTCATGATCAAGACGAGGCCGGCTCGGACATGGCGGGCTATCTCGCCGGGGCCGGCTCCTGTGAGTCGCTAAAATAATTTTAGCGCGATTTTGACGTTTTTTTAGCCAAGTACCGATGTAGGTCTCTGTCAAGCCGTAAGTTTCTGGACGCGGTGGCACGGCGTACATTTCGGCGGTATCAATAAAATTAATGCCTTGGCTGAGGGCATAATCCAATTGTTCGTGGGCCTCGGCCTCGGTATTTTGTTCGCCCCAAGTCATTGTGCCTAGACAGATGCGACTGACTTTGAGATCAGTGTTGCCTAATAAATTGTATTTCATAGCTCATCTCTATGGTTTTGGTAGTCCCTACCAAGCCCCCAGGGGCGTTGCCCCCAGGGGCTTTAATAATACGCCCCTTTGGGGCTAATAGAAGTTAACAAGTAGAGCCCCTTTGGTACGAGATTAATATATCGCTACGCTCTCCTCTTTGAGTTGATGCACGCAAAGCTCTCTTTGAGTTGATGCACGCAAAGCTCTCTTTGAGTTGATGCACGCAAAGCTCTCCTCTTTGAGTTGATGCACGCAAAGCTCTCTTTGAGTTGATAATGCGAATTAAGGGTTGAATTGAATATTATGAAATCAATAACTTATAAAAACGTATTGATTGAAAGTGATTTTATAAGTCTTTTTTAGGCTAAAGTTTTTCCGCAGCGGAAAAACTTTAGCCTGAAAGCCTAAAATGTTCATTCTTCATTTTTCATTTAATCGCGAGATATTCGCATAGATACCATCCGAAAAGGGATGACAAGTGCCCGTGCTTATGTTTTCAAAAAGTAAACTTAACAAAAACACTCGTTTTCGTCGTCAAAATACCGACAAACTTTTGCACGGGTACTTATCTGTACGCTCACGAGAGTTTTTGAAATGAACTATCGATCAAACTCATATCGATTAAACGATAAAGGGTTGTAACTCGTCGAGTTTAGCTATCGAAGGCAAGCGCAATAGCCACTTTTTGTAAGCATTTTTAAAACACGCGCTCAAGGAACGTTGTTCGGTGGCAGGGAATTGACGAGAAAATGCCAATTTTTTTGTCGCCAGCGTATTGAATATATCATCGATTACGCCTTGACAAATAAAATGACTTTAAAATTCATTTACTTAGGTAGAAAAGTGCCGTTTTGCCAACGGAGCGCGTTATTTAAATGCATAGCGGCGTAAATTCTGTTTTCTTTTATTTAAAAAGGGTGGATACGCGCTGCCGATTAAAATTGTTACTACATTCCCGTCTCTTCAAATCAATCAATTAGAATTAGGACTTACGCATTGACAAACTTAATTTTTTGTATTCACGATTAATATCAATGAGTTATGAATATTCTACCCGTGGCTAAATTGATGAAAATTGCCCAAAAACAAATTTGTAAGTCCTTGTATTTAAAATTAATCATAAATATTTCCATCTGTCAATGCGTAAGTCCTAAGAATAATAAAGTCTCAATTACCCATTCGCCATTCGCCCCCAGCATTGTTCACAATGACTATTCCCTATCGTCTTACAATCACTTATAATTGCCCGCTTTTGACTCACTTGTCCACAGCAGCATAAATCACTTGACAGCTTATAGAGAATATCATGGTTTCCATTCGTTTAAGTCGTAGCGGCGCCAAGAAGCGCCCCTTTTATCACATTGTCGTCACCGACTCACGCAATCGCCCTGGTGGGCGGTTTATTGAGCGTTTAGGTTTCTTTAATCCCGTTGCCAGTGGCAAGGATGAATCTTTACGAAGAAACAACGGCCGCCGAAACTACGTCCACCCAAAGCACCCCAGCGGAAACCGTGCCCACCGAAAATGCCACCGCCGAGGCCACACCACCCACAGAAAGTGCCTCTACCGAGGCCACACCACCCACAGAAAGTGCCTCTACCGAGGCCGCCCCATCCGCAGAAAAGACCTCTACCGAGGCCGCCCCTCCCCCTGAACCCCCCCCTGAAAACCAGCCAACGGCCTCATAACTAAGCCATGTCCGAACAACCAACACCGGTAATGCTCGGACGAATCAACGGCTTATATGGGATACGGGGCTGGATCAAAGTATATTCCTACACCAGTCCCATCACCAATATTCTCAACTACTCGCCTTGGCAACTCTGCCTACATGGACAATGGCAGACGGTGTCCGTGTGCGAGAAAAAAGCGCACGGTAAGGGCATTATTGTCCGTTTCGAGTCGATACCTGACCGCGATGAAGCGGCCCGTTTACTCGGTGCCGACATTGCGGTTTATCGTTCCCAACTGCCTACCGCGCCAGAGGATGAATATTATTGGGCCGATTTGATCGGTTTAACGGTGATAAACCGTGAGGGTATTACTTTGGGTCAAGTGGATCATTTGCTGGAGACGGGAGCTAATGATGTATTAGTCCTCAAAGGTGAGCGGGAACGCTTGATTCCTTTTTTGCTTGAAAAGGTGGTGCTTGAGGTGGAATTAGCACAGCGCGTGTTGCGCGTGGATTGGGACGTTGATTTTTAAATGAAAAATGAAAAATGGGTAATGAGTAATTGGTAATGGGTAATGGGTAATTGGCAATGATCCTTCGTCGGCAAAAGTTTCCGCTGCGGAAACTTTTGCCTGAAAAGTTTTTCGCTTGCGTAGAGGCCTGGATGACTTATAAAAACGTATTGATTGAAAGTGATTTTATAAGTCCTAAAATGTTCATTTTTCATTTAATCGCGAGATATTCCAATTACCATGCACATTGGCGTTATTACTTTGTTCCCAGAAATGCTCGACGCGCTGCGTTGCGGCGGCATCACCGCCCGGGCCCTAGAAAAGGGATTATTAAAGCTATCGACTTGGAATCCAAGGGATTTTACCAAAGATAAACATCGTCGCGTCGATGATCGGCCTTATGGCGGTGGCCCAGGTATGGTTATGCAAGTACAGCCGCTACGGGCCGCCATTCGGGCCGCCGTCGCTACCATGGGCGACGACACGCGGGTAATTTATCTGTCGCCACAAGGCCGCCGCTTGGATCAGGCCGGCGTACAGATATTGACTCACGAGCGTTTACTCATGGTGGCCGGCCGCTATGAGGGTGTCGATGAGCGGCTTATCGAGCGAGACATCGACGAAGAATGGTCGATAGGCGATTATGTCCTCAGTGGTGGCGAATTGGCCGCGATGGTTATCATTGATACCTTGACACGCAGGTTGCCGGGCGCATTGGGACATGAACAGTCAGCGGCCGAGGATTCGTTTTATGCCGGGTTACTCGATTATCCCCATTACACGCGGCCTGAGGAAATTGACGGCCAACGAGTGCCGGCCGTGTTGTTGTCTGGCAACCATGGGGAAATCGCTCGCTGGCGACATAAACAAGCCTTGGGGCGGACTTGGCAACGTCATCCGGCGCTATTAGAAAAACTTGAGTTAACCACTGAACAAAAAACAATTTTAACTGAATTTCTTGCTGAACAGACCAAAGGAGGTATAAAATGAGTAACATCATTGCCACGCTCGAAAAGGAACATATGAGCCAGTTAGAACGGGATGACAAAGGAAACGAGAAAATACCGGCTTTCAGTCCGGGAGATACCATCATCGTCAAAGTCAAAGTCAAAGAAGGTGACAAGGAGCGTTTCCAAGCCTTTGAAGGTTTAGTCATTGCCAAGCGTAATCGGGGCTTGAATTCGGCCTTTACAGTACGCAAAATATCACATGGAGAAGGCGTAGAACGGGTATTTCAAACTTATAGCCCGTTGATTAAGTCCATTGAAGTCAAGCGGCGCGGCGATGTGCGGCGTGCTAAACTTTATTACATGCGTAGTCGGCGTGGTAAAGCAGCCCGTATCAAGGAAAAAATTGTTGCCAAAAAGACCCAATAACAGGAACAGTCGTTATGCCATCCTTCGATATCGTCTCAGAAGTCAATTTGCATGAATTGTCTAATGCCATTGATCAAACTAATAGAGAAGTCTCTGCGCGGTTTGATTTTAAAGATTCTGACGCGCATGTAGAATACACTGAGGATACCTTAACTTTACATGCCGAAAATGAATTTCAACTGGAGCAAATGACAGATATTTTGCATAAAAAACTTGCAAAACGTGGTGTTGAGATTGCCGCGTTAGAACCGGGGCAACCTGAAATCCAAAATCGTCGTGCGCGTTTGCCAATGAGTATCAAGCAAGGTATAAATAAGGACGTTGCTAAAAAAATTGTCAAAGCGATAAAAGACACTAAACTCAAAGTGCAAGCCTCGATTCAAGGTGAACAGGTGCGCGTGACGGCAAAAAAACGCGACGATTTACAGCAAATTATTGCTTTGTTACGTGAGAAGGACTTGGGTTTGCCGTTACAATTTAGTAATTTTCGAGATTAACTCATTACAATTATAGGAGCGCTTATGCGTATTTATTTGATGTTGGCTTTATTAGCTATAAGTTCATTAACCTTGGCGGCTGAAAAAATCCCTAGTGCTCTAAAGGATACCGCAAAGCGTGTATTTGGAGAAGAGGTTCGTCTGGCTCCCACCCCTATCAAGGGATTATACGAAGTGGTAGGGGACGGCGGCGACATACTCTATATCAGCGCGGATGGTCGCTATATCGTGGCAGGTAACATTTATGATGTTTACAAGAACAAAAATCTGACCAACGAAAGACGTGCCCAACTGCGTCAAGAGCAGAACCCCATGCGTAAGAAAGCCATCAATGCCGTCAAGGAACGCAAGATGGTCGTTTTTGCCCCTGAAACAAAGACGAGGTACACGGTTAACGTATTTACCGACGTGGATTGTGGGTACTGTGCCAAATTCCATCAAGAAATCCCCGCACTCAATAAGGCCGGTGTCAAAGTGCGTTATTTAGCGTTTCCGCGTGCCGGTGTCGGCTCACCCACTTATAAAAAAATGGTGTCGGTGTGGTGTGCCAAAGATCGACAACAAGCCATGACGGATGCCAAGGCGAGACGCCAGGTTAAACCGGCATGGTGCAAGAATCCCGTAAAAAGCCAATACGAATTGGGCCAACGCATAGGTATTACTGGTACGCCGGCGATGGTATTATCCAATGGCGAGTTGCTGCCCGGTTATCTCCCGGCAGATAAACTGATTCCTCTCCTTGAATCTAAACAGTAATTTTCAGTGATCGTTCTCGTTCTCAGTGTTCCAGGCAAAAGTTTTTCCTGATGTAAAAAACTTTTGCCGACGAAATCAGTTTTTCGGTTATATAGTAAGTACTCGTGCAGATATTTTAAAAAATAAACTTAACAAAAACAGTCGTTTTCGTCGTCAAAATACCGACAAACTTTTGCACGGGTACTCAGTCACAGAAAATATCCGTCCAAGATAAATCTTGGACTCCAGCCAAAGTATTTATCTGAAAAGTTTATTGCTTATCTCCGTGGTTGTGGTTCAGCGCCTCGTCTGCAATCAATGCAATTTCGATCTTCATCAGATAATTTAACCATTATAGGACTTACGCATTGAAAAATAAAATGAGTGAGTATTCAATCAGTTACGTCTGAAAAGCCCATGCCGTTAGTTGGATAGTTTTTCAATAAAATCATAGTTTGATGAGTGCGTAAGTCCTACATTAATTGAACCTTTGCTGGGCAATGCCCGGCGGTATAAGTAATCCAAAGTGTTTCCAACATTCATAATCACGGATTCACCACCCATTACCTATTACCGAAAAACTGACTGATCACTGAAAAAATGAATGATCATTGATCGGTTCACTGATCACTGTTCACTGAAAAACTGATCACTGAATATTAGCCACTTTTTCGCGCGCGGCGATAGCGTCTTGATTTCCTTGTTCGGCAGCGAGCGACAACCATTTTTTAGCTTGTTGCAAGTCCAGCGGGATGCCCGTGCCGTTGAAATACATCATCCCTAAACTCAACTGGGCCTCCGCATGACCCTGTTCTGCGGCTTTGCGATACCAGTGTTTGGCCTGACTATAATCTTGGGGAACGCCGCTGCCAACAAAGTACAATGCGCCGAGAAAGCGTTGGGCATCCGCATGGCCCTGCTCTGCGGCCTTGCGATACCAGTGTACGGTTTGGGCCGGATCCCGAGAAACACCTTTGCCGTCGTAGTACATGCTTGCCAGTTTGAATTGTGCATCCGCATGACCTTGCTCAGCCGCTTTGCGATACCACTGTGCGGTTTGGGCCGCATCCCGAGAAACACCTTTGCCGTCGTAGTACAAGGTTGCCAGTTTGAATTGTGCATCCGCATGGCCTTGCTCAGCCGCTTTGCGAAATTTCAGGGCGGCTTGGATAAAATAATTATTTTCATAATACTCAATGCCTTGTTTATATAATGTCTCAACTGAAACGGCTTTTTCCTTGGCTGGGGCCGCTTTTTTCTTGGCTAGGGCAGACGATGGGGGAGTGGAAAGACTTGGCGTTGAACTTTTGGTTGTTGAAGTATTTGGGCGAGTCGTCGTACAGCCTGACTGTGTTAATGCTGCCGAGTAAAGAGTTAGTAGAAAAAGTAAAAACCGGTGCTTTATCATCAAACGTGTCCTCCTTAAAAAAGTGAGTGTGGCACCGTTTACTCACTTGAGCACTTGTAGATTACCTTTGTGGGTTTTACGGCGCTTTGCTATTTTCCATTCCGCCCTACGTCCAAAAGTCATTCGCTCAAACGGCTGACAGCAATAGCGATATATCATATAGTGTTATCAATGTCAATTTATTTATGCAAAAATGATCGTTACAAATGAACAATACAAAATACCGTCTTGTTTGAGAGTGTGATTAGTGATTTTATACCACTCAATGAAACTACATTTATTATATTTATAATAACATGATGGTGTTTATTATTTCCGCGCTTTTTTTATCGTAGCGAAGCTCGCTCATTCGCTGTGCGAGATATACCGTAACACACCCAGGCATCCCCTCTCCAAAGGGGACAAATTAAGAATTAATTATTCCTTTTGAGAGGGGCTGGGGGTAATTATTCCTTTTGAGAGGGGCTGGGGGTAATTAATCGTTAATTATTAACAATTAATTATTAATTAGTCATTTTGAGAGGGGCTGGGGGTGTGTCAAGAGCTACTAAGTTTGTAACGGTGCTAACTATAACCCACTAATTCACTTAGCGTATTTTTAGAGCGCGTGGCAACGAGAGATTTATTAAGGGAACTCTAAAAACAGGAAGTTCTATGACGACTCAGAAACAAGATTACGGCCCCAATCCGGTTGCTGTTCGTGAAACAGATCAGTACAAAGCTGAATACATTGAGAGCTTTGTTGAACGTTGGGATCAATTGATCGATTGGGAGGCACGAGCAGAAAGCGAAGGCCATTTTTTTATTGATGTTTTGCGTGAAAGAGGCGCTCACAAAGTTCTGGATGCTGCAACGGGTACCGGTTTTCATTCAGTGCGTTTGCTTCAGGCGGATTTTGAAGTCGTCAGCGTGGATGGTAGTCCTGTGATGCTTGCTAAAGCGTTTGAAAATGCCCGCCGCCGAAACCTCATCCTACGCACTGTGCATGCCGACTGGCGCTGGCTCAGCCGCGATGTGCACGAAAAGTTTGATGCCATTATTTGTCTCGGCAATTCTTTTACTCATCTCTTCTCAGAGAGAGAGCGTCGCAAAACCTTGGCGGAATTTTATGCCGCGCTACGTCATGACGGTATTCTCATCTTGGATCAACGTAACTATGATAGTATCCTCGATCAGGGTTTTTCTTCAAAACACATTTATTATTATTGTGGAGACAATGTAAAAGCCGAGCCTGAGCATGTGGATGAGGGTTTAGCCCGTTTTCGCTATGAATTTCCCGATAAATCGTTTTTTCATCTGAATATGTATCCGCTACGCAAAAATTATGTGCGGACTCTGATGACGGAGGTGGGTTTTCAGCGCATCACTACCTACGGGGATTTTAAGGAAACCTATCGCAAAGACGATCCAGACTTTTTTGTCCATGTTGCCGAGAAGAAATACGAACCTGAAGAAAATGGAGAAAGTCAATAAATGACATCCGAATATTCGACGACGGTAGAAACAGCCCGCACTTACTACAACAGCGATGAAGCGGATATTTTTTACGCAACTATCTGGGGTGGTGAAGATATTCACATTGGCATTTACGAAAACGAATCGATTTTCGATGCAAGCCATCGCACCGTTCAAAAAATCGCGTCAATGCTCACCTTGAATGAGAACAGCCGTGTGTTGGATATCGGTGCTGGCTATGGAGGTTCCGCCCGCTATCTGGTAAAAACGACTGCATGTCACGTTGACTGCCTCAATCTGAGTGAAGTTCAAAATCAACGTAATCGCCAGTTAAACCAAGAGCAGGTTTTTTTTGGCAACAAAATTCTGGTTATAGACGGCAACTTTGAAGCCATTCCGTCAGAAGATCAACAATATGATATTGTTTGGTCTCAAGACGCGATTTTGCACAGTGGCAATCGCCGCAAAGTGCTTGAAGAAGTTTATCGCGTCCTCAAACCGAAGGGTGAGTTTATTTTTACTGATCCTATGCAAAGCGATGATTGCCCCGAAGGGGTATTGCAACCGGTTTTAGATAGACTTCATCTTGAATCAATGGGTTCCATTGGATTTTATACGAAGACAGCCGAAGAGCTTGGCTTTGAAAAAGTTCAATTCATTGAAATGACAGAACAATTGGTTAACCATTACAGCCACGTTTTACAAGAACTTGAAGCTCGCTACGACGAACTACTTACAGTTTGCTCTCAAGAATATCTTGATCGTATGAAAGTAGGCCTAAATCATTGGATTGAAACGGGTGCTAAAAGAAATCTGTCTTGGGGAATTCTGCATTTTCGTAAGACAGTGAACAGTGATAACTGATAAGTGGTCACTGACAAACTGATCACTGTTCAACTGATCACTGTTCAACTGAACAGTGATCACTGAAAAACTGAAATATACAATGGAAAAAATCAGTGCTGTCAACCTAACGAAGATTTTCGGGCCTCATCCTGAGCGTGCCCTGAAGCTTCTCTCCCAAGGCACAAGTAAAGATGACATCTTTAACCAAACCGGGCAGGCCGTTGGTTTGGCCGACGTTTCTTTTGAAGTACCTGAAGGTGAAATCTTGGTGGTGATGGGACTCAGCGGGAGTGGCAAGTCTACCCTTATTCGCAGCATCAATCGTCTCATTGAACCCACTTCAGGCCAAATATTCATAGATGGAGAGGACATCACAACCTTAGATCATGACGAACTATTAGAACTGCGCCGCCATAAGTTTGGCATGGTCTTTCAACATTTTGCCCTATTTCCCCATCGTAACATACTCAACAACGTTGAATATGGTCTGGAAATTCAGAAGGTAGACAAGGAGTTGCGGCAGGAGAAGGCGCGGGACGCGCTGAAGTTGGTGGGTTTGGAAGGCTGGGAGGATGCCAAGCCTAGCCAACTCAGCGGCGGGATGCAGCAGCGTGTAGGCTTAGCCCGTGCCCTTGCGGTAGACCCTGATATTCTCTTGATGGATGAGGCATTCAGTGCGTTGGATCCGCTGATACGTGGTGATATGCAGAATGAATTGAATTCTCTGCAAGATCGCATGAAGAAGACTATTCTTTTTATTACTCACGACTTGGATGAAGCGCTCAAGATAGGCAATCGTGTGGTTTTGATGAAAGACGGACAGGTGGTTCAGGTTGGTACGCCAGAAGAAATCCTCATGGCTCCCGCCAATGATTATGTAAGGCGATTTGTGGAGAATGTGGACAAGTCCAAAGTGCTTACCGCTAAATCCGTGCTGACACAGGCTCGTGTTGTGGCTTACCCTGACGATAATCCTCGCACTGTCCTCGACAAGATGAATAGTGAATGTCTCTCTGGCATTTTGGTCGTGAAGCATGACGATAATACACTACAGGGCATGGTGCAAGTAAAAGCCGCAAGTGCGGCGGTGGAACGAGGTGATAAAAGCATAGCGAGTCTTATTCAGGAGAAAGTTCCGACAGTGACTTCCACCGCTCCTCTCACAACGCTGATTTCTATCTTAGTTGAATGGCCTTGGCAGGTGCCGGTGGTGGATGAAGAACGTCAACTTCAAGGAGTAATTGTTTATAGCGGTGTCCTAGCGGCACTGGCTAAAAGGGAGAATATTTAATGGAAAAATTCTCGGTGCCTAAGCTACCACTAGATGATTGGATTGATAGCGGTCTAGATTTTATGACTGAGAACTTCGCCTTTTTAACCAAGGCCATCAGTAAAGATTTGAAGGAAGTGATTGAACACATCGTCGAGGGCCTGATGTTCTTCCCGCCTTATGTGGTGATTGTTATTTTCAGCCTGATGGGTTGGTGGCTGGCAGGACGCAAGGTAGGTATATTTACCGCCATTGGCTTAGGTTTGCTCTGGAATTTGCGCTTATGGGAACCCACCATGGCGACGCTGACTCTAGTCCTTGTCGCTACTTTCCTCGCTGTCTTGGTGGGCCTCCCTATGGGCATACTGGCCGCCTTGTCCAGAACGGCCTACCGTCTCATTATGCCGCTGATGGATTTCATGCAAACGATGCCGGCTTTTGTTTACTTGATTCCAGCCATACCTTTTTTTGGACTGGGCGAGGTCTCAGCTATTTTTTCTACCCTAGTTTTTGCCATGCCCCCGGCTATCCGCCTCACCTGTTTAGGCATCAAGCAGGTGCCGGCTGAACTGATTGAAGCGGCGGATGCTTTTGGTTCTACCAAGCTTCAGAAATTATTTAAGCTACAATTGCCCCTCGCTGTTCCCACAATCATGGCCGGCATCAACCAGACGATTATGTTGGCATTGTCTATGGTAGTCATTGCGGCTATGATTGGTGCTGGTGGCTTAGGCGGTGAAGTGTGGAAGGCCATACAACGACTGGAAGCTGGCAGGGGTTTTCAAGCTGGCATTGCGATAGTGATTTTAGCGATGATTCTTGACCGTCTAAGCCAAAAGATTGGTCAAAAAAAATAGTGGTAATGGGTAATGGGTAATGGATAATGAAAAATGAAAAATGAATAATGGGTAATGGGTAATGGGTAATGGCGCATTAAAATTACCAATGACGGCTGATGTATGTGGATTAATGCATGCAAGCTATTGTAAATCAAGGATGTTATTGCCGATTCATTTATGTTAACAAAAGTTAACAATAGCACTCCTAAGAGTGGGTGAATCTACCAAAGGCTACCGAAAATTATCGAGAGCCGCTTTAGACAATCTGAATTCGCTTGGGGAAAAGCAAATTGATAGATTGTAAGTCTCAGGTTTTACCAGTACGGAAGGATGAGTACTGAACCATATACCTGCCGCTTTCTAACGCGGGATAATATAAAAAATTATCATAAAAGTCAATCATTTTTTCCAGCATCTGCCGAAGAATTGGTATTGTTTGTGAAGATTTGTTAATAAATTGGGTACTATGCATGAACCTCAATAAATATGGTGCTATAACTGGCTATTTAGACGTCCAAATCTCATCCATGTACAGTTATATTTAATTCCACATCAGGCATTATACTGCACACGGTTTATATTTGGACTTTTATGTTTCGTTCGTTATGAATGAATTCCCTTCACCCCAGTCCGAAAAAAGTCCAAATTTAACCCGTTCACAGTGTAATTACCAATGACCAACTTTAAAGAAGGAGTATTTTAATGACAAAGACTTTTAAACGGGCACTCAGTCGTGTTTTTGTCTTTTTAGCACTTTTTTTGGCAACGGGTATTTTGTGTGTAGCCCATGCGAAGGACAAGGGCGAAGTTGTATTAACTTATGTGGAGTGGTCGAGTGAGGTGGCAAGCACCAACGTGGTTAAAGTGGTTTTGGAAGAACTGGGCTACCAGGTCGATATTATGACAGTCACGGCCATCTGGATGTGGCAAGCCGTTGCCAACAGCGATGCCGATGCCCATGTGGCGGCTTGGTTGCCTACCACTCACGAACTCTATTGGAATGTGATGAAAGACCGAGTGGAGAATTTGGGGCCTAATCTCTTGGGTGCTAAGATTGGTTTGGTGGTTCCTACTTATGTCACCCTCAATTCCATTGAGGAACTCAATGGCAATGCCGATAAGTTTAAAGGAAAAATCATTGGTATCGATCCGGCCGCGGGACTGATGAACAAAACGATGGAAGCCATAGATGAGTATGAACTGGACAAATTGACTCTGGTGAAAGGTAGCGGTCCTGAAATGACAAATAAATTAGCCGAGGCCATCGAAAAGAAAGAGTGGATCGTGGTAACGGGTTGGACTCCTCACTGGAAATTCTCTCGTTGGGACTTAAAATACCTTGACGATCCCAAAGGGATTTACCAGCCCAAGGATAAGCGTGGTGATGAATACATTGCTACCATTGTGCGTCAAGGAATGAAAGAAGATATGCCAGAGGTTTATCGCGTGCTAGATAATTTTTACTGGGAACCTGCCGATATGGAGCAGGTGATGGTATGGAACTCGAAAGAAGGTGCTGATCCCTATCAAAACGCCAAGCGTTGGGTAGAAGGGAACCGTGACAAGGTGAATCGGTTTTTCAGTGAATGAACAGTGATCAGTGTTCAGTGAACAGTGTTCAGTGTTGATCGTTCTAAGTGATCGTTCTCAGTGATCACTGTTCAGTGTAATGTCGGGTGGATGTTGCAAAAGTGTCTCAATATATTTTGAAAGTTGGAACTTATTTTTTTAGCCATTTTTTAAGCCACTTTACATACAAATGGTGTAGTTGTGTCGGGTGGATAGTTAGCGTTGTGTAGTGCTTAGCCACCCTACATATAAGTAGTGTAGTCGTGTCGGGGGCCGATTAGCGTCGCGTAATCCACCCGACATTCAAGGATTTACTTTTAAATCGCGTAGAAATCAGAGGCCAATACGCGCTGCGAATGGAACCAGACACGGCTTAAGGTTTTTTTTATCAGTGAACACTGTTCACTGAAAAAGGAGTCATTATGAAAATATATCGTGCTAAATCTGGATTTTTCAAGGGTTTGAACCCGACGGTGGCGCTGTTCTCAAAACTGGTTATCGTCGTCTTCGTGCTTTTCGGAACTTTAATGACCGAAAGGGCCTCTCAAACGTTTGATGTCCTAAAGAAAAATATTATCTTGGGACTCAACTGGTACTACATCGGCGTGGTGGCGTTTTTCCTGTTCTTTGTTATTTGGCTATTGTTGAGCCGCTACGGGGACGTGCGCCTTGGTGATGATGATGAGAAACCTGAATTTAGCTACTTTTCATGGTTTGCCATGTTGTTTAGTGCGGGCATGGGTATTGGGCTGGTGTTCTGGAGTATTGCTGAACCCATCTATCATTTCCAGAGCAACCCGTTCATTACGGAAGGTTTGACACCAGAGGCCGCTGATATGGCAATGCGTATTACCTTTTTGCATTGGGGTTTACATCCTTGGGCGATCTATGTCATCGTCGGCTTGTCACTCGCTTACTTTGCCTATCGCAAAAAGTTGCCGCTTACAATCCGTTCAGCACTTTATCCTATCATTGGAGATAGAATCTATGGGCCTATCGGCCATGCGGTAGATGTTCTGGCGGTATTTGGCACCGTCTTTGGTTTGGCAACCTCGCTAGGCCTCGGCGCACAGCAAATGGATACTGGGTTAGCTCATCTTTTTGGATATGACTCTTATGCCACCGTTGAGAAGGCCGCTATAAATAACAAAGAAACCTATATCGAAAAACAGTGTGTTGAACTCTCTGGTGATGCCGAGAAAGCCTGTGTTGAGGCGGCTGCGAACAAGTACCCCAAGCCCTTTCCAACGAGCTTAATCTTCCTGATTGTGGTAGTCACCGGCATCGCAACGTGGTCTGTGGTTTCTGGCGTTGGGCGGGGTGTGAAGATTTTGAGTGAGATTAACTTGTTGCTCAGTTTCGCCTTGTTAGCCTTTTTTTTGGCATTCGGCCCCACCCGCTACTTGCTCAATTCATGGCTACAAAGCACCGGCGACTACTTGGGGGCAGTCATTCCATTGAGCCTCTGGACGGATGCTCATGGGAATAGCGGCTGGCAGGATGGTTGGACGACATTCTATTGGGGCTGGTGGATTGCTTGGTCGCCGTTTGTCGGTATCTTTATCGCTCGCATATCGCGAGGCCGCACAATCCGCGAGTTTATACTTGGTGTTTTGTTGGTGCCAACTGCGCTGGCTTTTGTTTGGCTCACATTATTCGGTGGTACGGCATTGTATTTAGAATTGTTCCATACCGTCGTCAATCAAGCCGGCGAGACAGTAGCGGCAATTGGTCAAGCGGGCATCGTTGAGGCCGTCAAGAATGACAAGACTATCGCGCTCTATACCACCTTTGAGAAGATGGATGTCGGTATCATGGGCACCATCGCGTCGGGGGTTGCCACGGTGCTGATTGCGACTTATTTTATTACTTCGTCTGATTCAGCCACATTAGTCGTCTGCACTATCTTGTCGATAGGTAACGAGGAACCACCGATATTTCACCGTATATTTTGGGGAATTGGTGAAGGCGCGGTTGCTGGGGTGTTGCTCATTTTGGGCGGATTGCAGGCTTTGCAGACGGCTTCGATTACCGCAGCCTTGCCTTTCTCATTTATTATATTGGTGATGGTTTATGGTCTCGTGAAAGCGTTGCGGGAGGAGAAAGTGGCCGCCCCGTTGCACCGTCCATAAGTAAGAAGGGGTGTGATTTCAAGTTGAGATAATTGGTAATTGGTAAATGGTAATTGGTTTCGCGGCAAAAATTTTTCTTGAAAAACGGATTCCGAGAATTGGTTTATTTGTAACAATTGGTTTTACTGTGAAAAAATTTACGCCTTAACAAAATAAACAAAATAAACAAAATAAATTTATTGATAGGACTTACGCCTTGACAAATTAAATTCCGGAAAAAATTCAATGAGTTATTTGTAAAAAGTCGTTTCGCCAAGGATGCCAGTTATGTTAATAAAATCAATGAGTTATTTGCATGAGTGCGTAAGTCCTATATTTAGTGGCAAAAGTTTTTCTAAGCAAAAGTTTTTCCTCAAAAGTCAGTTACATCTAAAAGGCCGATGCCGGTATTTGGAATAGTTTTTAATGTATAATCAATTGGTTAGTTTGTTAAGTGCGTCAATCCGGTTTATTCTTGAAACCATATTGAATCAATGGTACCGCTTTTTTTATACCGATTACCATTTACCAATTACCATTTACCGATTACCAATAATTTCAAAAATCGCAAAATCCCTCTTGCAAACAATTTTGTTTTCAACGAGTTTTTTTGTAGTATAATAGCACGCCTCGCTGGAGAGGTACCGAAGTGGTCATAACGGCGCGGATTTGAAATCCGTTGAGGGCGGCAACGCCCACGTGGGTTCGAATCCCACCCTCTCCGCCACTCCAATTTTCCGCCAATTTTCCATCCTCGATTACATCCACTCGTCCCTGCCCTCAAAGGCGCACAGCCACTCCGCAGTAGGCAACAAAAGTTTATTACTCTACATATAGGTTGGTTTGTAGTAGTCGCTTTAGCGACTAAAAAGGTTAAATGATTTATGTGTATATACTTACTCCGATTCCTAAATGTTAACAAAAGTTAACAATAGCGCTCTTAATGCGAATTAAGAATGAAAAATTCAAAATGTCGAATGAACAAAGAGGTCATTTCACCTTATAAAATAACTTATCTGAAATACGTTTTTATAAGTCATTGATTTTTTATGATTCAATTCACAATTATTCGCATTCTTAATAATTTAAGAGAGGGTGAATCTACCAAAGACCATTTTAAATGGAAAATGGTCGCTTTATATACTTTGCACCGATCTCTGAATCAGTTTTTTGAAGCAAAAACTTTTGCCTCGATCACAAATTGCGCTTTTGTCATTTCGACAATAGGAGAAATAGGGTTTTCAGGGTTCCGTTGTTCTCGCTCCGCTCTCCATGACAACAAAAAACTCAGTTGTCTAGTATACAATCCTATTGACTTGGTTCTCGTCAACTAATCGGATGAGAAGTTTCAGGTTATACAGCCAACATTGCGTACTGAACGCAAGCCCCAGCCACTTTAGAACCTTTTTAGTTTTATAAGGCATTTTCTCGTAAAAAATAACAGTTTGTCAACTTTTAAAATCAACAGATTGACGGCAACATTCTCTATATACCAAGAAAAGACTATTAGCTTTTGTTAGAATTTCTTAATAAATTGATTACGATACGCTAACCTTCCTCGCATACCCGCCTCTGAACTTCCCACCACTTCATCATCCCATATCTCTCCAGCACGGCTTTAGGAGTCTTACTGGACTTTTGCACCTATTGCATAATGTGCACATTTTGCCCGGCTTTACGAACAACGTTGGGATATTTTGCTTGCGCTTATAGACGGTTGTGCATTATACCAATTCTGGATTGAAACCCATTTTAAATCGGCAAAAATCCAAGATAAATCTTGGACTCCAACCTCCGTTTTCATTTAAGAATTGGTATTAGTACGAACATAGAGTCGATGGTAGTCCCAAACAAGTAGTGATTGTTTTCCGTCCAAAACGCCAGCTTTTTAAGTCCAAACCCAAAGGTTTTTTGTTAAAAAATCTCACTACTTTTATCGGACTACCCAGATTCTTTTCAGTACACCGCAAACACCCGATAGCCGCGAACTTGCAACAACTTAAGCAAGCCCTTGTCCCCCGGCAAATGTAAAGCACCGACAGCAATAAACGCATTACCTTCCAGTAAACGTTCTTGCATACGCTTAACCATTCTGGAATTACGGTCATCTACCATCCGCTTGTAAAAAGCATCCACCAACGTTCTATTGTCGCCACTATCTCGCTTATGTTCCACACCAAACTTCATCAGTGTCGTCAAATCGCGCTGAAGATACAATTCATGCAATTTGTCGAAAATATCCGGCATCTCGTCGATGTGTTTCAAAGTTTCTTTCAGCAAAATGACTTGTTCGTCTAACGAGAAAGCCTCAAAAACCGCCAACTGTTCTTCTACCGTTTCCAAGCCATATAATGGTATTTTAAGTTTTTCTGCATCCTTGTACAAGAGCAAGTCCAAAATTTCCCCAGTGCTTGCCGGCGGCGTACTGAGCGTGACTACCACCGCCCACGGTTTTAGTTTTTTTGCCACCACGGGGGGTATGTCATATTTGAGCAGTGCTTTGACCACTTTAATGTAAAGGTCTTTTTCGATAAGTTTGTCCAAAGACTGCTCCCCAGTAAAAAACATAGCACGGACCGCTTTCAGTATGGCAGAAATATCCATCAGTACCTCAAGCGTGACACTGTCGGCTTGTTTAAAGTAGGAGAGCACGATGGGCGGCAATCGGTTGACGCGAGGGTCTTCTGAATGTATGGTGCCGAAGAGATAACTTGGGATCATTTCCTGTTTGTCAATCTGCCATAGCAAGCCTTTTTGCGATAAGGCTTCGTCCGCAAACAGGCTCGGAGCCGCTAAGGTGACAATAAATAGTGTGGTTAGCCAATAAGCACAACGAAAAAAGGGTTTCATAATTAATCAGTCCGATTCCTAAATGTTAACAAACGTTAACAATAGCACTCCTAAGAGTGGGTTAATCTACTAATCGCGTACCGAAAATTATCGATAGCCGCTTTGTACAATCTGAATTCGCTTGGTTCTCGCTTTCATTGATAGATTGTAAGTCGACGGTTTTGCCCGTACTCCAGGATGAGTACTGAACCATATACCTGCCACTTGTATAAAAAATATGATAAAAAAAACTATCATCAAAGTCAATCATTTTTTGATGAGTGGCCTCAGAATTGGTACTCTTCGTTACGGTTTGTTAATAAATTGGGTACTATGCATGAACCTCTCAAAAAAGATTATAATTAAAATAGTAATTAGTATTATACTATTTTTTAAAGTTTTGAGTTTTTTTAGTTTTCTTCAGCCAAGAAGATACCCGTTTTGAGTGCGCCGATTATTGAGACTTACAGAGGTTCTTTCAAGGTTTATAAAGTGTTACAGTATGGTAGCACGCTGCTTGGCGCAACCCGATTATTCTATCCCGCTATTGGTATTTTAGTGCCTTCATCTCCCTTGCCCCTTTCTTTAAAAGCTGACTTTTACCCACAAGTTTCCTATTAATAGAAGCCCAATGCTTTGGCTCATCAAAACGGGGTTTTCTCTTATCAACACAGAGACCTCAGAGGTACACAGAGGTGAGGGAACTTTTTTTTATGTCGCTCTGGGAACGAAGTGTTACTCAGTGCCCTCCGTGTTATATTTAAGTAAGGACTTGATTTACAAGCACCTTCGTGCTGGCGAAATTTGTCAGTCAGATCATCATTGTTATTGAGGAGTCGTTCTATGAAAACAGACAACCAACTTTCCCCCGCAGTCATAAAAACCGGCGAATATCTCCCCGCCTCTGACATCAACCAACTACCCCCGCCACCGCCACGCTCAAGGCGCGGTTGCTTGGGACGGCTATTCTCGTCCTTTATTTGGATGTTTATTTTCATCGTGCTAGTGTTTTTTGCCCTGACGTTTGGGCGGCAATGGTACGATAGCATTTTGGCACAGTTGAATTATAAGAAAGCGGTGCATTCCGATGAATCGGTGATAAAGACTGGAATACGTTCCCAAGTGCGCCCAACCGTCGCGTTAGTGTATAAAAATAAAGACGGCAAAAAAGTACGTGTCATTGCTGATGCACAGGCTTATTCTGAGTTTGTCAATCAACAGGCGGCTAGTTTTGAAAAATCCCGAAATCAATTACTTGCACAGACAGAAAAGCAATTGCATGAGGCGCTGACAGAAGTATTTGATGGGATGCATGGACGTATTGACCGATTTGCTGATTGGTATTTTGGCTACACAACGACGTACAAAATCTTATGGGAGGCCACCACATCTGCGACACAACATGCCTTGAGTGCCGAGGCGATAAGTTTATCGGAGGCGGTGTCGATAGATGTCGAAAAGTATTTGCACAAGCATTACGAAAATATCGTACTTCGCCCAGAAACCACCGATCCACAATTACAGGTGGCCTACCGGAATGCTTTGCAAACCGCGCACAGTAACTACGTCAATGTGCTGTCGCAGACGCAAGCCGATTTCCAAACATTTGTGTCAAAATATACCACCCATCTTGAGACACCCTCGGCTGAAAACACTGAGTTAGTCCTTGACTGGGAAAGCCAATTTAATAAATTCAATGTGGCCGAGTATGAGAAAGGCCCAAAAGGAGCAGCCCTTGGGGCCGCGTTAGCGGCCGGCGGAGCGGCCGTAGGTAAAGCGGTAGCGGGGACTGCTGGCAAAGGGGTTGCGAGTCAAGCCCTCGCAGGTGCCGCCAGTAAAGGCATTTTTGCCAAATTGTCCGCTCCCTTTGTATCCAAGGCCGTACTTGCCGGTGGCGGCGCCGCAGTAGGCGCTTTAGGCGGCCCCCTGGGTGTCGCCATTGGTGTTATCGGCGGACTCGGAATTGATTATGCCATCAGTGAAGGCGTGGAACTCACGCAACGTGATACATTTGTTACCGATGTAGGCGAAGCGCTGCATGTGACACAAAACGTGTGGGAAAAAGAGATGCAACAATCATTGCGTGAAGCGGTTAATATTTGGATGGATGATACGATACAATTGTTGCCGCGTTATGAGAAATGAAAAGGAAAAGAGCAAACAACTGCTACTTAATTTCTATCTAAATCTATGTATAACTACTCGCATGAGACGCATTTAGATCACTTGAAAAAATACAACGGTTGGGACGGACCAACCAGGACTCTAGTTGCAATTCTTACGAATTATCTTTAGTCCGCGAATGACATATTCATAGTTTTGAGTCGATTTATAGGAACAGCTTATTTAATAATTATTAGAAAGGGCAAATAACTGATCACAGAATGAAAAATAACTGTTCACTGAGTACTGAAATATCACTGAGATGGAATAAAGGAGTATGGAAATAAAGTGCATTTTAGTCGGCGTAGGCGCGGCTATCGCCGGGGCCGGAGCGCAATATGCGTTTTCAACTTACTTATGGCCTAACCGCCACAAAACCTATACTTGGATATACGCATTCCGAAACCACAGAAAACTCGGTGAACCGTGTCAAACCGATTTAGTGTTTGATCGTGATGGCTACAGTCTCGGCTATAGTTACGAGCGCAAATGTGCGTTATGGGCCTCCTACATTCTCTCAAAAGGCTCTATCGGCGTTGATGTAGACCGAGGTGATTGCTTTTATGCCGATCCGGATATACCAGAAAAATACCAGGTTCAACCGGAAGATTTTACCAATACCGGTTATGACAGAGGCCATCTGGCACCCAGTGCCGCGATTGATTTTAGTCGTACAAGCAACATGCAGACTTTTGCGATGTCAAATATCGCATTGCAACATCCCAAATTAAATCGTCAAGCATGGGGGAGTTTGGAAAAGACTATCCGGGGATGGACGCATACCAAAGGCAAGTTGTATGTTATCACTGGCCCTTTGTATGATGAAAATCCTGAACGGATTAATGATATTCCTGTCCCTAAAAGTTTCTACAAAATCGTTTACTCCTTTGAACATGAACGTTGTATAGGATTCATTATCCCTAACGAGGGCATCAAAGCCAGTCAGTTATGGGACTGCGCCATGTCAGTACAAGAGGTGGAGAAAGAAACCGGCTATGAATTTTTTGACAAGCTCAGCAAGTCCGAGCAAAAGATCAAGGCGGAGTTAAATATATCGTGGTGGAAAAATAAATAACCAGATTGTGGGCTTCCGTCCAAGATTTATCTTGGACGGATATTTTATGATAGAGTCGGCCTAAAAATATCTACATTTATAGACATGTCTATAAAAAAGGTTATAGAAATTGATCGTCGCCGGCTCCGTTACTACGTTTCACTTGACTTAAATTTCAGGTTTGAATAGAATTTCCGCCACGTTGTAGGATGAAACTTATTCCCACTTTTAAGTTGGGACTGTCTGTCAGTCATACTTATGGTGTGCGCCATTGTGGCATCATAGACGATGGGTCTATAGAGACTCAGTATTGTGACAAAATGACTTAAAGCAGCAACTTACCTATATACGAAAGATATATGGGGACTGTAGCATGTTGTGAAAAGCGTGGACTTGATGAAAAGTATTTAATCAAGGGACGCGCAGCTAGGGCACGTATGGTTAAGGTTGGATTACTTGAACTCCAGTAGGGCGGCACTGTATGAGCGGCTAGAAATAGACTTGAAACTAGCTTGGTATGATTTATGAGTAAAGATTCATAGTGGTCATAAAGTCACATCATACCCGCACCTTGTAATGAACTTGGTAACTACGAACGGAGAACCTAAGCGTGTACCTCGTCTATGAAGGCAACTATGGGATTCCCTAAGTCTGGAGACGGATATGGGAACGGAGACCTCGTAGTAATATAGATAATATACGAAGGGGGTCAGGTAGGACTTTGTAAAAAATCTTGGATGAAGAGGAGTCTCTTTAAATGCTTGATAAATTACAAAAATTGATGGAATTGAACTCAAAAGTGAGTGAGATTTAATCGAGTCCTACTGGAGAGCCGTGTGCAGTGAAAGTTGCACGCACGGTTCGGAGGGGGGGTGTTGGAAAAGCAGGTAATGCTGCTCGTTGGCTCCCTACCCTACTCTTTCAACGTTTGGGGGTGGGCGGCGAGATATCGTAAGTTCGGTGAATAAGTAACCCGTAGCGATCATTAGGCGAGGGGATAAAGGGCTGATTCTCCCTAGTCGGCCCAAGATTGAAATGTCTACATCATTAGTAGACATGTAGATATTTGTCGATGAAATTGTTATCTAATGCCACTCTCGTTTTCGTGTACCTAAAAAATACTATTTAAAACAAATAGTTAAAAATATCGTGTTCAACTACTCATGGACAATTGGATGAAAAAACTAACACTCGCTTTCTGTATTTTGACCTTGGGCAGTCCAGCCGCGAGCGCGGCAAGTGCTAATTTAGCCGGCGATGTTGCGGCCGGTAAAACCAAATCCGCTCTATGTGCGGCCTGTCACGGTGCCGATGGTAATAGCGTCAATCCGCTATGGCCTAAACTCGCCGGACAACACGCAAGCGTAATTGTCCAACAATTAAAAAACTTCCAATCCGAGGCCCGTAAAGATCCAACTATGTCGCCTATGGCAGCGCCGCTGACTGAACAAGACATGCTTAACCTAGCGGCCTATTTTGAAAGCCAAAAAACCAAAATCCGTTTTGCCAGTAAAGAATTGCTCGCGCAAGGGCAAAAAATTTATCGTGGTGGCAACAAGGAAACCGGTGTGCCAGCCTGTATGGGCTGTCATGGGCCGAAAGGCAAAGGTAACCCGGCAGCCAAATATCCGACTGTCAGCGGACAACATGCGGATTATACGCTCAAGCAATTGAAGGACTACAAAAGTGGGGCCCGCAAGCCCAAAGAGAATGCTATCATCATGCGCGATATTGCCTTGAAAATGTCCGAGGACGAAATGAAGGCCGTGACGAATTACACGCAAGGCTTGTATTAATTTGGGTTATTGGTAGTGAGTAACATACGGGGTGGTGAAGATGATTAGCTCTCTATGCTCCACCGATGACAGGTTTGTTAAAATCGTCTGGATTTTTTATGAAATATTATGTAATTCAAATACTTACATAATAGACAAAAACGGGATCAACTTTGATAAGTACCCGTGCATGTATTAGACATTATCGGAAATAAGCCAATGTAGGGTGGGTTTCGCGTAGCGAAGGGTGGCTACACTAAATAATTGATTTATTAGCCCATAAATTTCGTTACCGAGCTTCGCTACGATAATTTCCATAAACTCTATAAACTGATGAAAATGGTTTCGCGTAGCGAAGGGTGGCTACACTAAATAATTGAGTTATTAGCCCATAAATTTCGTTACCGAGCGTCCGCAGATAATTTCCATAAACTCTATAAACTCTATAAACTTTTCGCTCGCTCACGAAACGGTGCTAAGTATACCAATAACCAATTACCAATTACCAATTACCAATTACCAATTACATATAGAGGAGCTAAAAACGGCTACTTGAAAGTTGGACAAAGCTACCCATAATTGTACATTATGGGTAATAAATATCGACCACACGAATTATAAAGAAGACAATTACTAATGATCGTCACTCGAATCTTAAAAAGTAAAAACCTTAATCGTGGTACATAAGAACAACTAGAAGAACAAGCTAAACGATTAGGTCAAGTTCGTTCAGAAGTTTGGCATTGTTATGGTTCAATCAATGGTATGTCTTTTAAAAGTGATAGGACAATTCGCGGTTCATGGCTCAAGGAAAAACGTCGGTTTAATGTTTCCGCTAATGCTTGGATCGATCCTTTACGGGATAGTTTTGGTGATCTAAAAGCATTCCTCGAATCAGCCAAGGAAAAGGTCATAAAAATTCGTTATAAACAGGTTTATGATGAGAGAAAACGCCTGGAATTTTATAAGAAGCTGAAGTCTGATAATTGGACGAGTGATAATTATTTAAGACGTTTGATGCGTAAATATTGGAAACACGGACGCAATCAGACTCAAAACAAAATTGTCGTTCGTTCTGATAGTTATACAACTTTTCAACTAGATGGACATGCTTGGTTAAAAATCCCCCGTTTGCAAAAAGGCAAACGAATTGCGATTCCATTAAATACAACCGTTGAACCGAGTGGTACTTTGAGATTAATTCTAAAAGAGGGTGAAGTTGAGATTCATTATACAGTAGATGTAGCAGAAACTCATAATTGTCCAACGGCCACAATTGGTGTAGATAAAGGAACAACCTTCGGTTTTTGTTGATTCTGATGGTGAACATTATGGCGAAGGATTAGGCAAAATATTGACTCATCACTCGGATAAGTTAAAGAACAAATATCAAGCGATAAATAAGCTTAGAGCGATTGCGAATAAAAAATCTCATAAAAAGCAAAAAACAACCGAAATAAACCCTCAAAATCAGAAAGTAAAGTCTCAAATTAAAGAGATAGTTTGTCAAGCCACACACAAGTTGGTTGATAAAGCTTCAACGATTGCTTTTGTAAGATTTAACTTCACCTATTACACGTAAGAAATTTGGGAAAAACGTTATAAGAAGACTATCTGCTTGGACAAAAGGTGTGATAGCAACGGCTTTAGACACGATTTATCGCGCCCAGAGGTTCTTCGGTTATCGATTCAATAGCGCTGGAACGATGCAAATGGATTCTCGTTATGGAATCCTTTTAGGAAAACGTAAGGGGATTCTTATGCCAGGCAAAAGTTTGAAGAAAATTTTGCCTGGAATACGGTTTCGACGGGGTGGTGTTACAAGCTGATGAGAAACGTAGTAACTACGCAAAGCGACGTTTATGCTGCGCGAAACGTTTTAGCAATACTTCATGTAAAGGAGATAGATCGTTGGACTCCTTGGCAAAAGGTCAAATCCATCTTGCTAAAACTCCCTTGCGCGACAACGGTTGGGACGGACCAACCAGGACTCTAGTTGCAACTCCCAATAGTTGTCAACAGAGAGCGAATTACCTAAGAATGTCCAACTTTGTCTAACTTTTTAGGAACAGGAATCAACTGCTGATGAAAACACATTTCAAAACAGGGTTAATACTGGTTTGCCTAATCGCAAGCATTTCATTTAATGCTCCCACGAGCTATGCCGGTAACGACAATCCTTATGCGGGCCAATATGACGTGCTAAAGAAAACTCTACCGGCAATCAGCGACTCCAACAAAATTGAAGTGGTAGAGTTCTTTTGGTATGGTTGCCCACATTGTTATCACTTTGAAAGGCCGTTGAAGAAGTGGCTGAAAACAAAACCGGATGATGTTGAGTTTATACAGCTCCCGGCGCTGTTTTATGAGACTCATCCGTGGGCATCTTTGGCAAAACTCTATTACACGGCAAAACGGTTGAAGGTTTTGGATAAAGTCCACACCCCCATTTTTTATGCCATACACGCACCCAAAAAACACCAGACATTCTTGCAAGCACTCTTGCAGATATTTGCCAAACACGGTGTGAGCCAAGAACTGTTTTTTGACACATTTGGCTCATTTGATATCCTTGATGATATAAATGAGGCCGAGAAGGTGACCAAAACCTACGGTGTCAAAAGTGTGCCAATTATCTTTGTCAATGGTAAATACCGCCTAAGCGGCGGAAAGGCTGGCGGTTACAAAAAACTCATCAAGATTCTCGACTATTTAATTGAGAAAGAACGTCACGCTCAATCGTTGAAGAGGTAATTGGTAATTGGTTATAGCCTATTGCCAATAATACCGAATAGACTTCACACGGCCACAAATTGGACTAAAATCACTGACCACCAAAATAACGGCTCACAGAGCACTGCTCACAGAGCACTGAAATAAGGATGCATCAATTGCTTATGAAAAAACCTCTCAAAACAGGGTTAATACTGGTTTGCCTAACCGCAAGCAGTTTATTTTTAGCTTCTACTCTCAAGGCACAAGGCAGCGATCCTTATAAGGATCAATATGAGGTGTTAGACTTTCCACAAGAGCCTGACGATTCTGAAAAAATCGAAGTGCTGGAGTTCTTTTGGTATGGCTGCAGACATTGCTATGAGTCTGAAGGGCCTCTGAAGGCTTGGCTGAAAAACCAGCCGGATGATGTTGAATTTATAAGCATCCCGGCGATCAGTTCCCACTGGAAACCATTGGCGAAAGCCTATTACGCGGCGGAAGATTTGGGTCGTTTGGAGGAACTCCACCCCAAAATGTTTCAGGCCATACATGAGAAAAAACAGTACGACATAACAACAAAGGAAGAAGCCATCGAGCAGTTCTTTGCCCAAAATGGTGTTAGCAAGAAGGACTTGGCTAAAGCCTACAACTCCTTTCACGTCTATCGACAAATGCCTTATGCCGAGGATATGACCGATCTATATAATGTCACTAGTGTGCCGGCCATCTTCGTCAATGGTAAATATCGTTTGAGAAATGTGGGCGGCCATAAAAAGATGCTGAAAGCGCTCGACTATTTGATCGAGAAAGAACGTCAGCAGATGGGCTTGTCAAGCAACTGATACACCTCACCCCTCACAAGGGTTCTCTCCCTCAAGAGAGAGGGTGAGTCGCCTCTCCCCGGTGGGGTGTTTGCTCAGGTGAGGGCAGCTTGGGAAAATTCATTCATGCGTCAACTTGGTGTCTCCGATTCATTTATGTTAACAAACGTTAACTGGCCGCTTGATATGACAACTAATAAGGATTCTTTTAAAGAAAAACAACCTTAGACACTTGGGGCCTTAGCACCTATCAGTTTGTAAAAATCGTTATTTTTCAACACAGAGTTCACTAAAAACGTTCTTTTGTACCATCCCAACGTTGTTGCCCACCCGATTCGTATTTTGGGGCCGGCAAGAAAAAACACCCTACATGTATGGATTTATTCTTAACTTAATGGCATTGAGGGTTAGGGTGAGGGGGCGATATATACTTTACACAATTTGCGCTTTTGTCATTCCGAATCCCGACGATAGGAGGGAACTTGAGGAATCGATACTTGACGGGCTACAGATTTCCATGAACCTCACTGAGTCTGGACTCGAAATGACAGAAAGAGCTATGTTTATGGCGATGCTCAGTCTAAAAAATAAGTAATTGAGCCTCTTGCAAAATTATCGTTCGCCTCAGAATAAATTCTGAGGCTAAAAGCTAAAGCAGGCTAAAGCCTACTAAAACGGTCCAATCTTGTAAGTGCCCTTTAGGGTACTTAAGCTGTGAGCCAATCGCTTTAGCTATTGGCGATAGAGGAGTTTTGCAAGTCCCTCAATTGATTAAATTAAGGTAATCTTACTACATGCTCAAAATTAGACAGCAAACCCCAACTCAACTGATACTTCGACACCGCCCTATTGCGCTTTGGGTAATGGGTAGTTTTTTCACGATAGTCGGGGTGGTAATAATCATTCTGTTTAGCAAAGCGTCAAGCTTCACTTGCGAGCGGGTGCCGCCAAATCAAGGTCGTTGTGAACTTATTTATTCACATTTTTTAATGTCAAAAAGCATTATCATTTCAATCAATGACTTAAAAGGCACTGAGGTTGTAACGACTCGCGCTAGGCAGATGGACAATTTTTTTATCCTAAAGCCTTACTACCGAGTCATACTGATAACACCAACTCAGAGAATTCCTTTAACCCCTTATGGCACTTCTAGCCGTGAAGAGCAAGAGGCATTAGCGGCTAAAATCAATGCTTTTCTTAAAAAAACCCCTGAAACATCACTCCTCATCAAGCGAGATAATCGTTGGTTTATTTATATTCTTGGGAGTATTTTGATTGTTGTTGGGTTATTGGCGGAATTGAGTAAAATCATCACGGTGACTTTTGATAAAATGGTGGGTAGTTTGAAGATTGAACGGCAAGGTTTGCTAGGGACTGAAGTGATTGAACATCCACTTGAAGAGATATCGGAAGTGAAACTCAACACTTCATCTTATTTTAATTCTAAAACAATCCTTTATCAGGTCGTTTTGGAGTTAAAAACGGATGAAAATCTCTTGCTGACTGCTAATGGCAGCATGGGTAGGGCAAGGAAACAGCAGATAGTTGACGAAATTACGAATTTTCTCACCCACTGATCAGTTCTCAGTTCTCAGTTCTCAGTTCTCAGTTCTCTGTGATCTGTGTTCTACTAGACTTTGCACCGTTACAAACGGCGCTTTTGGAATGAAGACAGACGGAGAAATCTTGGGCTACACAGGAAAAGTTCTCAAGTTCAAGTTCAAGTTCAAGTTCCCTCCGCTCAAAGGGATCTGGATCGTCGGGATGAGACATGGCAAAAAGGCTCAGTTTATGTGTTCAGTAGTACCGAGGTTTTCAAAATATCGGAGGTTCACTTATAGTAAACTATTCATTAACACTCAAAAATCATAACGGAGGTGTCTAATTCTCAAAAAATCCGATGTCTTAAAGACATCGGATTTTTAGCACTATAAATAAATCGGTTTTATCAACTTCCTTTAAATCAAAACGGCAATTTTAACGTACTGTCTATCGCCAAAAATTGCCGCCGAAATTCTTCTTGAATCCGATTAAGTGCTGCTTGATTATCTGCTTCAAAACGAATGACTAAACAAGGCGTTGTGTTGGAGGGGCGCACTAATCCCCAGCCGTCTTTAAAGTCTGCCCGTATTCCGTCAATGGTGGCAATTTCCGCTCCTTCAAAATGGAACGTGTCGCGGATTTTTTGCATTAACTTATAATGTTCCCCAAATTCGGTCATTTCTAACTTTAATTCCGGCGTGTTTACCGCGTCGGGTATGGCAGCAAACACTTCTTCGGGAGTGCGGCTGTCTTGAGATAAAATCTCTAATAGACGGGCAGCAGTGTATAAGGCATCATCAAAACCAAACCAGCGTTCTTTAAAGAAAATATGGCCGCTCATTTCGCCACCGAGTAACGCGCCGCTTTTCTTTATTTCTGATTTGATAAAGGAATGTCCCGTTTTCCACATTTTAGGCTTGCCGCCGTTTTGTTCAATGGCATTGGCAAGATGCCGAGTGCATTTGACATCATAAATAATTTGTGCCCCCGGATGACGTTTTAATAAGTCGGTTGCGTATAAAATCATTTGACGATCAGGCCAAATTATCCGGCCTTTCGCATCCACCACACCCAAACGATCACCATCGCCATCAAACGCCAAACCTAAATCTGCGCCTTCAGCCAGCACCGCTTTTTTCAAATCCTCCAAGTTTTCAGGCATACTCGGATCGGGATGATGATTGGGAAAATGACCATCGACTTCACAAAATAATTTGACGACTTCGCAGCCCAAGCCTTGCATCAGATGAGGCGCTACAACGCCTGCCACTCCGTTACCACTATCCACCACCACTTTAAACGGACGCGCCAATTTCACCTCTTTATGGATATGCGATATATAAGCGTGGTGAATGTCAGTGGTGTGTCGAAAGCCGGAGCCAGTGATTAAATCACCATTATCTATACGGGTTTTTAAGGCCTGAATGGCCTCCCCAGATAGGGTTTCACCACCGAGCATAATTTTTAAGCCATTGTAATTAGGCGGATTATGGCTACCTGTCAACATGACACCGCTACCGGTTTTTAAGTAATAGGTAGCAAAATACAACACGGGTGTAGGCATCATGCCGATGTCTATTACCTCGCGCCCGGCCGCTTGTAGGCCTTCAATCAAGGCCTCTATTAAATTGGGGCCAGATAAGCGCCCATCACGGGCAACCACGATTTGGGGTCGATTACGCGCCGCGGCTTCGCTGCCTATTGCTTGCCCGACTTGGGTGACAATTTCTTCAGTGAGTGATTCGCCGACAATGCCGCGAATGTCGTAGGCTCTGAAAATGGACATGGTTTATTTTCCTTTTTTTCAGTGATCAGTTATCAGTGATCAGTGCTCAGTTTTTTTTCATTATACTTGTTCCCAAGTAACGTTTTTGCCTATTCACTAATGGAATCATAAAATTCAATATATTATATAAAAGTAGGCTTGGTACCGGACAATTTCTTTAAGTCATTGATTGTGGAAAAATAACTGATCACTGTTCACTGACTTAGCGCGGTAACAAACTGAACTTTTTTAATGAAGAGGGTGGGCAACAAAAACCCGTTGCCCACCCTACAAATGAGGAAGGTGGGCAACAAAAACCCGTTGCCCACCCGACAGATCAGATCACTGTTCACTGTTCACTGTTCACTGAATTAGGTAATCACCGACGGCTTATCACGCCCAGTATATTTCTTAATCCCGGCAATTTCCTCCGCCTGTTCAATCAAATCCGCCAACGCTTCTTGAGCGTCTAAATGATGTTTAGTGGTATCTTGGCTAAACGATTCCAAGTAAACACGCAAAGTTGCGCCCTCGGTACCCGTGCCAGAAAGACGAAAAATCATCCGTGAGCCATCCTGAAAACCAATCCGCATCCCTTGATTGGTACTGATACTGTGATCAATCGGATCGATGTAACTGAAGTCATCGCAATATTCAACAACGTGTGAACCAAATTGTTGGCCTTTCAAATGACCGAATGTGCTGTACAACTTTTCCATTAACTCTTGGGCGGCTTGCGAATCCACGCCTTCATAATCATGTCGGGAGTAAAAGTTACGCCCATATTTCGCCCAATGTTCACGCACAATGGTTTGAACCGATTGTTGGCGCACCGCTAAAATGTTTAACCAAAACAAAACGGCCCACAATCCATCCTTTTCTCGCACATGGTTGGAGCCCGTGCCAAAACTTTCTTCTCCGCACAACGTGGCAAAGTTGGCATCCAACAAATTGCCAAAAAATTTCCAACCCGTCGGTGTTTCATAACAGTCAATGTCAAGTGCCTCGGCAACGTGATCGGCCGCTTCGCTTGTCGGCATGGAACGAGCAATGCCCGCTAAGCCGTCTTTGTAACCGGGGACAAGATGAGCATTTGCGGCCAACACGGCGAGACTGTCAGACGGCGTAACAAAAAAACGCGGCCCTAAAATCATATTGCGATCTCCGTCACCGTCAGAAGCTGCCCCAAATTGCGGCGCGTTGTCCCCATCCATAATGTCAACTAAATCATGGGCATACGTCAAATTTGGATCGGGATGTCCACCACCGAAATCTTCCAAAGGCACACCATTTATCACCGTGCCCGGCGGTGCGCCAAGTTTTTCTTCCAAAATGGATCGCGCATAAGGCCCCGTAATCGCATGCATCGCATCAAAACGCATGGTAAAGCCCGACTGGAATAAGGCCTTGATTTTTTCAAAATCAAACAGTTCCTCCATCAGCGCGTCATAATCGGTGACTGGATCGATGATTTCGACTGTCATCTCTCCCACCAGTGTTTCACCCATCTGCGCTAAATCAATGTCGGCCGTGTCGGCAATGCGATACTCAGTGATTTTCAGGGTGTGTTCATAAATAGCCTCGGTGACTTTTTCTGGGGCGGGGCCGCCATTACTGATATTATATTTAATACCAAAATCACCATTCGGCCCGCCCGGATTGTGGCTGGCGGAGAGAATAATACCGCCAAAGGCCTGAAGTTTGCGGATAACCGCCGACGCTGCTGGCGTGGAAAGCAGACCATTTTGCCCTACCAGTACTCGCCCAAAGCCGTTAGCGGCGGCGATTTTCAAAATCGTTTGGATAGCGGTTTGATTGTAATAACGCCCATCGCCGCCGACGACGAGCGTTTTGCCTCGAAAATCCTCCAACGAATCGAAGATAGACTGAACAAAGTTTTCCAGATAATGGGGTTGCTGAAAAACGCTGACTTTTTTACGCAAGCCAGAGGTGCCCGGTTTTTGTCCTTCAAATGGGCTTGTGGAAAGGGTTTGAATACTCATATAGGGTTGCATCCTTACTCAAAAAGCGTTTTAATAATTCATAATTCAAACACCGATGTTGATATAAATTGAGAATCAATCTTAGTTACACCGATAAGACTCAATTAAAGAAAATTATTTTAAACCAAAATTCCCTTTTAAGGGTGTGATCAAAAATAAAATGTCTCAAACACGCGCAACCCCGCAATGGAAAAGGAAAAGGCCCGTTTGTAGTAGGCTATTTTCAAAACATTTCATTCTGATGTGATAAATCACCTACTACGAACAGACATTTATCAGACATTTCTTCTAGCGCATTGGCGCAACCCCCAAGGGATTGAATGTGAAACCTGTGGGTTTTGGTAAAGCAACCCCGAAGGGTGAATAGCTTTAGTGGAACCTGTGGTAAAAGTAGTAAAAATAAGGAACACAAATGGACTTAAAAAAACTCTCGGTATTAAAAGAAAAACTCATGACGGCCGAGGATTTTAAAGAACCTTGGGACTATTTTTTTGACCATTTTGGAGAAAATCCGGCCTTTTTAAAGCTTGGCAAAAAGGCCAAAAACTCGATGTTAAAGGCGGTTATTACCTCAATTGGACAAAAAGTGTTTCAGCGGGAAGACATTACTGTCAATCATCTATTGCTCACAGAAATCAACGCGCACAAATTTCTCCATGGTGCCGGTTTTATCCAAGGGCGAGTCGTCACTCTTTTCTTTTTCAAAGACATTGACATGGGGCTATTCGCCATGGCTATGGGTGGTGCTGAAATTTCCTTAGCCCGTTTTACCAGTCTGGAAATCGAGAACGGCAAAGATGTTTTTCTCGCGCCTTCCACAAGCAAGGCTATCAACTAGATCATTGGTAATTGGTAATATACTCAGCACGGCTCTCGGAATAAGTTTTTCATGAAAAACTGATTCAGAGATCATAATTTGCACTTTTGTCATTCCGAGCCCAAAGCCAAGGGCGTTTTTTATATTAATATCGTACCAAAGGGGCTTGCCAAGGGCGGTGCCCTTGGCTGTATTAATATCGTACCAAAGGGGCTTACCTGGTAGATACACAGGCTATATTAATTTATCCCCGTTGGGGCTTACCTGGTAGATACACAGGCTATATTAATCTCGTACCAAAGGGGCTTGCCAAGGGCGTTGCCCTTGGCTATATTAATTTCGTACCAAAGGGGCTAACTTGTTAACCTCTATTAGCCCAGAAGGGGCGTATTATTAAAGCCAGGGGCAACGCCCCTTCCGCTCCTGGAGAATCATTGACACTTTTCATTTTTCATTTTTCATTTTTCATTCGTATATAATCACGCACATGTTTCAACCTCTACCTTTTTATATTGGCTTGCGCTACACTCGCGCAAAACGTCGTAACCATTTTATTTCCTTTATTTCTTTGACATCCATGCTCGGCATTGCTTTAGGCGTAACCGCGCTCATCACCGTCTTATCAGTGATGAATGGCTTTGAAAAAGAACTACGCTACCGCATGTTGGGCATGTCAGCGCATGTCGTGGTTGGCACCTTTAACAACCACTGGAGCAATTGGCAAACCTTGGCGCAACAAATACAAAAACGGCCCCATGTCACCGGAGTCGCACCGTTTATACAAGGCCAAGCCATGATTACCCATAACAAAAATGTCGAAGGCACGTTGTTGCAAGGCATTTCACCAGAACTTGAACCCCAAGTTTCTCAAGTCAAAGACAAAATGTCATACGGCAGTATAGACAACCTCAAAGCCGGTCAATTTGGCATAGTGCTAGGCTCAGAATTGGCACAAGCACTCGGTGTCGGAATGGGCGACAAAATAACGCTGGTTGTGCCACAAGCCTCCGTCACCCCCGTCGGCCTACTGCCTCGCATGAAACGCTTTACCGTGCAAGGTATCTTTAACGTCGGCATGCACGAATTTGATAGCGGCCTCGTGTTATTGCACATTGAAGATGCGGCCAAATTATTGCGAATGCCGGCCGGTAGTATTCACAAACTCAATGTCAAACTGGATGATATGTTTATCGCAAAACCATTTAGTCGTGATTTGCAACAGGAATTGCCCTTGGGCTATCACAGCTATGACTGGACTTATCGCCACAAGAATTTTTTTGAAGCGATTAAAATGGAAAAAACCGTGATGTTTGTGATTTTAGCCCTAATTATCGCGGTAGCCGCCTTTAACATCGTCTCCACTTTAGTCATGGTTGTGACAGACAAACAGGCCGATATTGCCATTTTGCGGACTTTGGGCGCGAATCAGTTTAGCCTTGAATATCGAAACAGTGATTCCAGCAATTGAAAATATTTGGGGCATTAAAATATTGTCTCCAGAAGTCTATTACATCAGCGACTTACCTTCTGACTTACGATGGCCTGACGTTTACAAAATAACGGGTTTATCCTTAATAATCAGTTTGTTAGCGACTCTTTATCCCGCGTGGCGAGCTTCACGCACTCAACCAGCCGAGGCCTTGCGTTATGAGTGAAACCGTGCTGACTTGTAAAAATCTGCATAAGGCCTTCAAAGAAGGCGGCCTTTCCGTCGATGTTTTGTGCGGTGTCGATTTGAGTATCGCTACCGGAGAACAAGTTGCCATTGTCGGCAGTTCCGGAGCTGGCAAAAGTACCCTGTTGCACCTATTGGGAGGCCTAGACAACCCAAACCAAGGTGAAATATGGGTGGCGGGACGACTAATGAACAAATTAAATCATGCCCAACGCGGCCTCTGGCGCAACCAAAACTTAGGCTTTGTCTATCAATTTCACCACCTCTTGCCCGAATTTACCGCCTTAGAAAATGTCTGTATGCCCCTGCTGATTCGTGGCTTATCCCCAGCCGAGGCCCAAAAAAAGGCCGTGTCTATTCTCACACAAGTAGGCTTAGATCAACGCCTCAAACACAAACCGGGAGAACTCTCAGGCGGAGAGCGGCAACGAGCAGCAGTAGCACGGGCACTGGTGACAGAACCCAAATGTGTCTTAGCCGACGAACCCACTGGCAATTTAGATCACCGCACGGCTGAACAAGTCTATGAACGTATGCTGGATTTAAACCACGCCGAAGGGACAAGTTTAGTGCTAGTCACACATAATCAGGCCCTTGCACAACGGATGGATAGAACGTTGCGATTGGTTGAAGGCGTGTTGGTAGAAGAAAAATGATCTTGCCAAGTTTTGACGGTTTTGGAATCCAAACCTTTAGGTTTTGTTTGGAGTCCAAACCTTTAGGTTTTGACTGGAGTCCAAACCTTTAGGTTTGGACTTATAATGAAGAATCATCAATTGCCAAAGCTAAAGCTTTGAACAGAAACAGGATAGAACGTTGCGATTTATTGCCAAAGCTAAAGCTTTGGACTCCAACAGAGTTGACTTATAATGAAGAATCATCAATTGATTTAACACCATGCAAATGGCTTAAATCTCCCAACCTTTCCAAGAGCCAGGTTTTGTCCTGATAATAAAAAACATTAATACCGCAATTTGACGATAGAAAACGGCGCGGCGCGTCAAGGGGGATATTCAGCGTATGCTTAAAAAGACTCACCAATACGCCGCTATGGGTGACGATTAAAATACGCTCATCAACATGTTTTTGGACAAGCTCTTCAAAACAGTCGAGGCACCGCTTACTCAATTGTTTAAGACTTTCACCCTCTTCAATGACATAGTCGGCATCATTGGCTTGATAATAACGGAATGCCTCTGGAAATTTTGTTTTCAGATCATTTTTTATAACGCCTTGAAAAATACCAAAATTTCTCTCGCGGAGGCGTTGATCTATCACAATCGGCAGTCCGTTTTTTTCAGAAATGCACCGCGCCGTCTCATAAGCTCGGCCCAGATCGCTACCATAAAGGGCCGCAAATTTCTGTGATTTAAAATGCTTCGCTAAGGCTTTTGCTTGGGATAGGCCTGTTCTAGTCAACGGGCTATCAAGATGCCCCTGTATTCTACATTGAGTATTCCAAACAGTTTCGCCATGACGAACTAAAAATATTTGAGTCATTTGCCTACCTCCCATCACGCCATTCTTCTTTGCGCCAGAGTACAAACTTTTCCGTACAAACTTTTCCGTACAAACTTTAGTTTGTACGGCCAAGCTAAAGCTTGGACTCCAACCAAATAGTTATCTGAGGAGAATTCAATTCAATTGACACATCCACGGTTTTCAAGTCAATGCCACCATTAGAAAAAACGTTCTTTTGTAGCCACCCAGAACTACGTTACACCCACCATTTATCTCTTGCAAAAAAAATATGATAAGTATAACTTATATATTAAGTATTCTATAACTTTCCTTTCAATTTATCCTTTCACTTTGGCACATCGTCAATTAAATCAACTAAAATTCAATACGTTACTATTTTAACAGTCTAATCAAGCGTATATTCAGTGACTTATATTTTTTTGAATCGGGTATTTTAAAATCAATGACAAAAGTCAGACCGTGGCAAGTCCCCTTTCGTTTCGGGGATTTAGGCGGGTGTTTTTAGTGATCTGCGGAAGCGGAAGTTACATCGTTTCCGTTTTTATCCACGCAAAGTATAAGCCAATTGGATGGCAAACCTCAGATTCAGCCATGAATCGGAGGTTTTTACCAGTGGAACAACTCTTGAGTGTTTATTTGCAACTCTATACGCCCGTTTGCTCGGCTATTTCAGCAAGCACCTTTTCAATACTTCTTGGGTTTTCCTTAACTTTTTCAAAGGCCTCCGTCTCAATTTCTGTCGAGAGTTTTTGGAGACAACCATTTTCAATACTTCTTGGGTTTTCCTTAACTTTTTCGAGGGCCTCCGTCTCAATTTCTGTCGAGAGTTTTTGGAGACAACCATTTTCAATACCTCTTGGGTTTTCCTTAACTTTTTCGTAGGCCTCCGTCTCGATTTCTGTAGAGACTTTTTGGGGACGACCACTTCTATGTTTTTCTATTAAACCGGCTATCCCAATAGTGTCCCATACTTTGATCCAACGTGACGCACTTTGCCGACAGCCCCCCAATATATTAACAATCTTTGGAACAGAATATCCCTTATTGCTTAACAAAATACCGTGAGCACGTTTTCTTGTCGTTGACAGCGGATGGTTTTCACGCATAGCTTCTAACGTTATTTTTTCGGCATCAGTCAAAGAATTTACAAAGAGCATTTTGAGGTACTCCTTATTAATAGTTTTATTTTACTATTTGTTTAAGATAGTTGTAAAATCTATAGATAAATATAGATCCAACATTAAGTGGACTGATTGACCGTCAGTTGTTGCCAACCTATCTCCGCATTTTCCGTCTGTCCACAATAACCACACTTGAATTTTTCTTGAGTTGGACGATTATTTCTGTGAACGTATCCACATTCACTACATTCCTGACTTGAATAAGCGGCCTGAACGGTCGCGTAGCGAATATGTTTATAATCAAGTTTTTCCTTTAGCTTTTCCAAAGCCAAGCCTATTTTGGAAGCTTTCAAAATCCGATTCATGCGCCTGGACTTAAACTTCATTCCTTTGATATTCAATCTTTCCAGAACCACTAAACTATCTCTTTCTAAAATTTTAACCAGCTTATTCGTCGCACGTCCTATCTCGTTTCTAACCGTTGCGATTATTTTAGGTGAGCGATAATCAACTTCCGGCTGGCCTTTTTTTCTCAAACAGGTATTAAGTTTCTGCTTCCCTCGTCTTTTCGCCTCAGCTTGATCGACAAGCTTCTTTAACGGATTAGAAAATTGACCAAAGAACTGACCCGTCGAAGCCGTGAAAATATTTTTAATTCCTAAATCAACACCAACCTTTTTACTCAAATCGGCAATCGGTTTCTTTTTATCAATTTCTACCGCTAATGTGGCATACCATTGTCCATCCGTTTTGGAAAGAGTCACACCACCACGTAATTTTCCTTCACCTAAAACTTGTTTGCCATAGTTGTGAATATTAATTGGGACATAAATCGGTTTACCTTTTTCCAAGGTCGAAATTTTTAGCCAATATTCAAAGGTTTTCGTTTTTGAACCTTGAATTTGGATTACATTGACATTGCCTTGTATTTTTATATTTTTTAAGTTCGGTTTATTTTCTCTATTATTAGCATAAAATGACTTCATAATGCCAGCGGCTTGTTGCCAAGCACCTCTTTTATACCTTTCCGATAATTCGGAAGAAAGGGCCGGCAATTTATCATAACCACTGACTGTTTTTAGGTCATTCTCAAAAATGTAATCAATATAACTTTGTACGACAAAAAAATAAGCCTCACCAAGTTTGTTTAACTGGTGTTGTTTCCCAATATTTGCTAATTCAAGTTTGATATTATTAATATATTTTATTAACTTATTATTTTTTTTTAGTTGTCGCCATTTTTGTTTAATTCCTTAATCATTGGTAAGTTTGCCTTCTTTCAATATTTTATTGAGTTTCGGTCTTGAATCATTGAGTCCGGAGCCAATTTCCTTCAGGTTTAAATGAGTTTGCCATCCTTTCGCATTACAAAACGGCATGAGTCTTTCTGATTGTCTTTCCAGATTGTCTTTGTTTTCTGATGAACTTACTTGGGCATATGTAACAATAAACTCAGCTTTTTTATTCTCCAATTCATCAGGAACAATAATGGTACCCGTTTTAAGTTGATAAGCACCGGGAATTTTACCACAACGGTAGTGTTCATAAGCGGTTCGATAATGAATGCTTTTCGCCCATTCCGAAAATTTTCTGTTATTCTAATACCACAGATTCAACTAGAGTCAACTATATTTGTCTATATAATTAATAAAGTTTTATCATATATCATATATCGTTATTATATATCAGCCGAATATTTTGTCGTTTGTAGTAGGCGATTTATCGCCTCATTAAAATAGGACTCAGCCAGATTTATCGACGATCTCCAAGCTAAAGCTTGGACTCCAACCAAAAACACCTTTTAGGGACTCCCTACCGATAAGTGGTGCAAACGAGACGACGAAAGGAGCAACAACTCTCAAGTTTAAATACTATAATTAATCTAAAGTGCAACTAAAATTTTTTTAAATGGTTGTCATACTGGACTGACCAACCCATTGAGACAAGGGCTTCGTCAGACTTATCAATAACCTATTGATTAATAAAGGCTTGATGTCAAAATAAGACGCTCTAATTATAAGTCGTTGATAACTCAATTTATTTTATTTTGTTGCCTATACGGAACGTACATATGCGGGATAAAATGACAAACATAAGACGGTAACGAAAATACGCCTAAATAAAAACCCAAGGGCACTTAAAAATGCCTATAAAAAAGCCGTTTATTCCCAAAATACGTTGTACTCTCACTATAAATTGCACTCTATTTGCTGCTTTAAGATAATATTGCAAATTAAGACTGAAAACTGACATAATTTTTAACAAGGGAAATGGCGTACAAAAAATAAGTGACTAAAAGAGCCTGTTGCAAAACGTCGAAATTTTATCTCCCTTGAGGGAGAGGATTGGGGGTGAGGCTGCATAACTCGCTTTTTCCAGCCTTGATGTGCAAATACGACTGTTGCAAATGACTCGAAAATATGAGTTTATATACAACAGGCAACTTTCCAAGCCACTGATTTGTCTAGTGGGCCATTGGGTACCCTCGGTCGAGATATACTGCACACCGTCATAAGTGATATCGCGTAGCAAAGAACATAAGTTTGCGCTTTTTGATCTCGCGGAGTGGCTGCGGTTTGACTCCTCTCTTGAGAGGGGCTGGGGGTGTGTAAAAAGTCCAAATTCTAACCGTTTGCAGTATAAGTTAAGGGCATTCGCGGTGGTCTGCCCCTACCAAACCCCGCGTACTCAGGGGCTGTAGGGGCTCCCTTAAGTGTTCGCCCTAATGGCATTGGGGCCATTGGGTAGGCTGTTGATTTTAAGCTGATTTAGGGTTTAAGCGTGTTGCCTATAGAAAGGGATATGGATGGTGGGACTGCTAAGGGATGGATTATCGTAGCGAAGCTCGTTACTGCGTTTCAGGATAATGTTTGATTCAGTGCGGCATTGCTAACCCACCCTACGAGGGAGACATTGGGAATAAAAATAGATAACCATATTTCTCGTTTCAATCAGCTCTTTATCAACAGTAACAATTAATTATTAATTATGGGTGTGTCTCACTTGTCCAAGTAGGAAGTTTTTAGGGAAAAGGGCCATCAATCAAAACAAGAGAATCAATTCGCCAACCTGGCCCTCAAACCGCTTATGTTTGACACCTTAGTAATTTTCATTTTTCATTTTTCATTATGGTAAGCCATTAACAAAAGCTTACCAAATCAAGAAAGAAAACTGGGCCCTAAAAATAAACCTTACCTTTAAAGCGGCAAGGCAACTCAAAGTCTGTCGAATAAGTGGGACACACCCAAAAATATATAGATATAAAATTTTGCAGCAGTAGGTAAGTCATATTTCTGATAAGTGTTTTTTGACCATAAAACCTATAACTCATTGAAATTTTATTAAAAATATTAAAGACAGGTATCAGGTTTCAAAGTTGAGGATAGCACGATGAATGCAATACACTTTAACCAACGTCAAATATTATGTTTACCATTGATTGCCCTACTTATGGCAATGCTATTAACAATGGTGCTACCGCCGCCGTCCGCGCACGCGGCAAAAGCCGTTGACGACACGTTCACCGTTAATGAAAATTCGGCAGCGGTGACAATTTCTGTACTGGCTAACGATGAGGACACCCCCTCGGTCGTTTTTGCGAATTCAAATACATCCGCACGCGTGTGTCCGAGCGATGAGGCCGGCAACTTTGCCAACTGTAAAAACCTCAGTTCCGACAGCAGTTCTAGCTTAGCCTTAGTCTTGGCCAATGTGAATGGCGATAGCGACAACCGGCTAGATGCTATTTTGGGGAATTCGTTATCTAACCGCTGGTGTTCAGGCAATGGTTCTGGGGGCTTCTCTTCTTCTTACTGTTACCTAAAAAATGGCAATTAAAATGTTCATTATTTATTTTAACATATTGAATTTTAAAGATTATTTTAAATAGTTCATTGAAATTTGAGTCATCAAATAGTGATTAAAGATTCAATGAAATATTCAATTTTTTTAGACTCAATTCAATGCTTTAAGTGAATTTTTTGAAATGTTTGGTGCCATTTTGATGTAAAAAATTATACCCAATAGCCTCTTGTAAAACTCTTAACCATCAACGAAAAAAAACCATCAAGTACGAGTCGATAATTGCATATAAATTATTTATTATTTAGTATCATATTTACAAATCCCTCGCACGATATGATATTTCGTCATTCTCACGAAAGCAGAAATTAATTCTGTTGATAGCCAGAAAAATCGGATTTCTAACTAGACAAAATTCAAGATAAACATCGCTTCTATTCAAGTACTGAAAACTCCGGAAAAATAAATGAAACACCTTACACAACTCACAGAAAGTGCAAACACTCAAACTGGAGGATAACACCATGAAACACACAACACCCACCACTCAAACTCGGGCTTTTTTTTGGCCTTTGAGTAGCCTATTGGTGGCGATGCTATTGATGAGTGCCGCCCTACCCCCGTTGGCGAATGCTGCAACTATCACCGTCACCAATAATAACGACAGTGGTGCTGGTTCCTTACGGCAAGCCATTACCGATACCGTTGCCAGTGATACGATTACCTTTGACTCAAGCATCGCCGGGCAAACCATCACCCTCAGCAGCCAACTCACCATTAACAAAAACCTCGCCATTGATGGCACCGGGCAAAATATAACCATTAGCGGCAATAATGCTGTGCGCGTGTTTGAAGTGACGGCGGGGACAGTCACGTTTGACAGTTTAATCATTGCTAATGGGAACACATCTAACAGTACCGGTTCCAGCGGTGGTGGTATTTTTAATTCAAACGGAAATGTTACTGTTCTCAATAGCACTTTTGACAACAATGTTGCTAATAATAGCGGTGGTGCTATTCGCAATGAGCAAACCTTGACCGTTAAAAACAGTACGTTCAATAGTAATTCAGCGAGTTGGGCGGGTGGTGGAATTTCAAATGAAGCGATTCTAACTGTCAAAAATAGTACTTTTAGTGGCAATACGAGCGGTGGCGGTAATGGCAGTGCTATCCTTAATGGTTCGGCTGGGACACTCAATTTATTGAATACGATTCTTGCCAATAGTACGAATAACTCTGATTGTTACAACACTGGCAGCATCAGTACCAACACCAACAACCTCATTGAAGATAACTCTTGTAATCCTGCACTCAGTGGCGATTCGATGTTGAATGCATTAGCAAACAATGGTGGCGACACCCAAACCATGGCGTTGCAATTGGGCAGCCCGGCGATTGCGGCTGGGGATAGTGCCACTTGTTTAACGACCGATCAGCGCGGAGAATCTCGTCAAACCAATTGTGACATTGGAGCCTATGAATATCCTAGCGTTGCACCTGTCGCTGCCTTTGGCACCGCGTTGGATTTCGATGGGACCGATGACTATGTGTTAGCCAATTTAGTCACAACCGCCATCGATAATATCAGCATGGAAGCCTGGATAAACTGGGATGGTAGTACCAGTACCAAGCAAGTTATTTTTTATAACGGCAATAGCACAACGAATGGTTACGGTTTATTGGTTGATAATGCAACCAATAAATTACAACTGCTTGTGGGTGGAATAATTGTAGCCGATTCAGACTATGTTTTGTCCATAGATGGATGGCATCATGTTGCATTAATACGACGGAGTGGAACATGGGAACTCTACGTCGATGGGAATGCACAAACTTTGACGAGTACATCAACACCCAATCTGCCGACGGGACAAACAGGCCTCGCAGCGACCTTTTCGGGCATAGAGTTTTTCAAAGGCCAGCTAGACGAAGTCCGTATTTGGGCGGTTGCCCGTACCCAAGCCCAAATCCAAGCCAATATGCACCAATTCCTGCAAGGCAACGAATCTGGCTTAGTCGGCTACTGGCGTTTTGATGAAGGCACCGGCATGACTGCTTATGACAGTACCAGCAACAATAATCACGGCACTTTAACCAACATGGATGCGGCTAATTGGTTCGATGCTTCAGGTGACTATTTCCAGACAAATGAAGACACCGCACTCAGTAGCTTCATGATTGCCTACGACATAGACGGCGATAGCCTAACCTACAGCATAGTGACCAACGGTAGCAAAGGGAGTGCCAATTTCACTGACCCGGCGAATGGTGATTTCACCTATACTCCCAATGCCGATGCCACTGGTAGTGATACGTTCACTTACAAAGTGAACGATGGCACCACCGATTCCAACATTGTCACCGCCGCGATGGATATTACCGCTGACAACGATGCCCCAACGTTTACCAGTACCGAAGTCACGTCTGCCACGGCGGGTAGTGTTTATACCTATAATATAACGACTAACGATGTGGATAATTTGGGCACGGAACTGACCATTACCGCACCCACCCAACCCAGTTGGTTGACAACATTGACTGACAACGGTGATGGCACGGCCTTCCTCAGCGGCACGCCCGATGGAAGTGATGCCGGCAACCACGGTATCAGTTTGCAAGTCAGCGATGGCACGGCGACAGGCACACAGAATTTTATCGTCAATGTCACCGCCGTCACTAATCCAACCGTGGCTAACACCAATGACAGTGGTGCCGGTTCATTGCGTGACGCAATTATCGCCGCCGGTGTCGGAGATACCATTACCTTTGACTCAAGCATCGCCGGCCAAACCATCACCCTCAGCAGCCAACTGACCATTGGCAAAGACCTCACCATTGACGGTGGCAATAACAATATCACCCTCAGTGGCAACGGTGCGGTGCGGATACTTGAAACCACAGCCGGCGATATCACGCTCAACAACCTAACCATAACTGATGGAAGCACCAATACCCAGGATGGGGGTGCCATTCTAGTTGGGGACAGTACCACAAGCCTAACCATTAACGGGTGTACTTTTTCCAACAATATGGCCGGGTTCAATTATAGTGGTGGCGTGATAAAAAATGAAGCGCTCCTGCTCGTCAACAATAGCACTTTTCTGGATAATCTGGCCGGTTATGCGGGGGCCATTCTGAACTCAGGCGATGCGTTGATTAGCAATAGCACTTTTTATCACAACTTATCTATACAGATCAGCGGTGGCGGCGCGGCCCTAAAAAACCAAACCGGCAGAACCATGACGGTTAATAACAGTACCTTGTCTGATAACCAAGCGAGTAATGCCAGTGGCGGTGCCGGTATTCTAAATGAAGGCACCTTACATCTGACAAACACCATTATCGCCAATAGTCTCGGTGGTGGAGATTGTGTTAATAATGGCACGCTATCGACTAACTCCAACAACCTAATAGAAGACGGTTCATGCAGTGCCACCCTCAACGGTGATCCCAATTTGGGCAGCTTGCAGGACAATAGTGGTCCTACACACACGATGTCCCTGTTACCCAATAGTGTGGCCCTCAATGCCGGGGACAATACCGCTTGTGAATCGACCGATCAGCGTGGGATTAGCCGCCCTCAACATAACACCTGCGATATTGGCGCGTATGAAAAACGTCCGCCGGCTTTTAGTAGTACCGCGACAACTTCAGTTAATGAAGATTCGGCCTATACCTATAACATCACTCTAACATATGCCGAAACGACGGACGGATTCACGCCGGTTATCAGTGCGACGGTTAAACCCACCTGGTTGACTCTGACCGACAATAATGATGGTACCGGTACTTTAGTGGGTACACCGACTAATAACGAAGTCGGCACCCATAATGTCACTTTGTACCTCAATTATGGCTCGGAAAATGTTGTTCAAAGCTTCATTATCACCGTTGTCAATACTAACGATGCGCCGACTTTTACCAGTACAGCGCTCACTTCTGTCAATGAAGACAGCCTTTATACCTACAACATCACCAGCACTGACATCGATGTTGGCGACACTCTGAGCCTGACTGCGCCCACCAAGCCGACTTGGCTCACATTGACTGATAATGGTAATGGCACCGGGACACTGACAGGGACACCCACCAATGCTGAGGTTGGAATCCACAATGTCACGCTGCGCGTCAATGATGGGACGGTGGACGTGGATCAAACGTTTACGGTTACCGTGAACAATACCAACGACGCACCCACTTTTACCAGCACAGCTACAACGACCATCAATGAAGATAGTCTCTATAGCTACAGCATCACGACGAGCGACCTGGATGTCGGTGATAGCCTCACGTTCAGCACGCCAGTGAAACCGGCTTGGTTGACCCTGACGGATAATGGTGATGGCACCGCCACATTAACGGGCACACCGACTAACAGTGAAGTTGGCAGTCACAATGTCACGCTGCGCGTCAATGATGGCACAGTGAATCTGGATCAGAGCTTTACTGTCACCGTCAATAACTCCAATGATCTGCCGATTTTCACGAGTACAGCAATAACCTCAAGCGATGAAGACAGCCCTTATAGCTACAGTATTGCAGTGAGTGAGGTTGATGTGACTGATACGCTCACCCTGACGGCTTCAACCAAACCGGCATGGCTGACGTTGACGGATAACGGCAATGGCACCGGGACACTGGCTGGGACACCTACCAATGCAGAGGTTGGCACCCACAATGTCACCCTGCGCGTTAATGATGGCACAGTCAATGTTGACCAAAATTTTACCGTCTCCGTCAATAATATTAATGATGCGCCGACGTTTACCAGCCGATGCGCCCGTGTTTACCAGCACCGCCATCACGGCCGCCACCGAAGACAGTGCCTATACCTATAATATAGTGGCAAGTGATGTTGACGTAGGTAATACCTTGGCTATCACCGCCCCAACTCAGCCGACTTGGTTAAGTCTGACTGATAATGGTGATGGCACCGCAACATTAACGGGCACACCAACTAACGCCGACGTGGGCAACAACAATGTCACATTGCGCGTTAGCGATGGCACGGCCCAAGTTGACCAAACGTTCACAGTAACCGTCGTTAATACCAACGATGCGCCCGTGCCGCCACCGAAGACAGTGCCTATACCTATAATATAGTGGCAAGTGATGTTGACGTAGGTAATACCTTGGTTATCACCGCCCCAACCAAACCAACGTGGCTGAACTTGACGGATAATGGCAATGGTACCGCGACGCTTACCAACGATGCGCCCGTGTTTACCAGTACCGCCATCACGGCCGCCACCGAAGACAGTGCCTATACCTATAATATAGTGGCAAGTGATGTTGACGTAGGTAATAGCTTGGCTATCACCGCCCCAACTCAGCCGACTTGGTTAAGTCTGACTGATAATGGTGATGGCACGGCCACGTTGACTGGCACCCCGGCAAATGCGGACGTGGGCAACAACAATGTCACGTTGCGCGTCAGCGATGGCACGGCCCAAGTTGACCAAACTTTCACGGTGATGGTGAACAATACCAATGATGCGCCCGTGTTTACTAGCACCGCCGTCACGGCCGCCACCGAAGACAGTGCCTATACTTATAATGTCGTTGCCAGTGATGTCGATGTGGGCCATACCTTGGTTATCACGGTACCAACCAAACCAACGTGGCTGAACTTGACGGATAATGGCGATGGCACGGCCACGTTGACTGGCACCCCGGCAAATGCCGACGTGGGCAACAACAATGTCACGTTGCGCGTCAGCGATGGCACGGCCCAAGTTGACCAAACGTTCACGGTGATGGTGAACAATAGCAACGATGCGCCAGTGCTAGACAACACCAAAGACAAAGATGGCAACACGGCTGCTCTCAATTTGAATGCAATAGCCGAAGATGCGGCTACGCCATCTGGTGCGGTGGGCACTTTAATAACGGATCTCGTGGCACTTAGCGGTAATGTCACTGATATTGATAGCAGTGCAGTGACGGGTGTGGCTTTGACGGCCGCCTTAACGACTAATGGTAATTGGCATTACACGTTAGACGGTGGAACCACTTGGACGGCTGCGGGTAGTGTGGCCGACAATAATGCGCTACTGCTGGCGGCCGATACCAATACACGGCTTTACTGGAAACCCAACGCCAACTTCAATGGTAGCATCACGGATGCAATCACCTTCCGTGCTTGGGATAAAACCAGTGGTACGGCCGGCAATCAAGTCGATACCAGTACCAATGGTGGCACAACGGCGTTTAGTAGTGCGACTGATACCGCCAATCTCAGCATTACGGCGGTTAATGATGCGCCTGTGTTCACCAGTACGGCCGTCACTTCGGCCAATGAAGACAGTACTTATAGTTATAGCGTTGTGGCAAGTGATGTCGATACCGGTGACACCTTAACCCTAACCGCCCCAATCAAACCTAACTGGTTGAATTTGCTGGATAACGGCAATGGCACGGCCACGTTGACTGGCACCCCGACTAACACCGACGTGGGCAACCACAATGTCACACTGCGCGTCAATGACGGCACGGCCCAAGTTGACCAAAGTTTCACGGTGACGGTGAACAATACCAACGATGCGCCCGTGTTTACTAGCACCGCCATTACGGCCGCCACCGAAGACAATGCCTATACCTATAATATAGTGGCAAGTGATGTTGACGTAGGTAATACCTTGGCTATCACCGCCCCAACTCAGCCGACTTGGTTAAGTCTGACTGATAACGGCAATGGCACGGCCACGTTGACTGGCACCCCGGCAAATGCCGACGTGGGCAACAACAATGTCACATTGCGCGTTAGCGACGGCACGGTAGACGTTGACCAAAGCTTTACGGTGACCGTTGCGAAGACGGATATCTACCAACTCACCGTCAACAAAGAAGGCAACGGCACCATTACTACTGACGGCATCAATTGTGGCGATGACTGTCAACAAGACTACTTTAATGGTACCTCAGTCACACTGACGGCCACACCCGATAGCGGCTGGTACTTCAGTGGCTTACAAGGCGATTGTGATAGCACCGGCACGGTAGTGATCAACAGTGAGAAATCCTGCACCGTGACTTTCGTCGAAGAGCAATTTACCCTAACCGTCATGATCCTCGGCAACGGTACACTGACTGGCGATAATATTGATTGTGATGACAACTGCACCGTCAACTACCCCGCCAATACCAAGGTGACGCTCACGGCTCAACCTGACCAAGGTTGGCAATTTGACGGCTTCGACGGTGATTGCGAAATCGACGGCAAAATCACCCTGTCCAGCAATAGTACCTGCATTGCCACCTTTATCAAAGGTGATACCGATGGGGTGTCCACTGAGATTGAAGATGCCGCCCCCAACAACGGCGATGGCAACGGTGATGGCCTCAAAGACAGCCAACAAGCCGAAGTGGTTTCTGGGCCTGATGCCGTCACGGGTGCTTACATAACCTTAGTCATTCATAACACTGATTGCACGCTCCAGTACATCAACACAGTCTCGTTGACACCAGAAGCCGGCTACCATTACCCGCAGGGCCAGATAGCGTTTGAACTGGATAACTGCCCACAAACCGCATTGACCGTGTACTATCATGGCGATGTAACTGGCGGCGATGGTTATCGCCAATATGGGCCAACCGTACCGGGTGATAGCAACAACACTTGGTATGACTTACCCAATGTCAGCCTCCAAACAGCCACCTTGCCCAATGGACAAACCGTTCAGACAGCCACATTGACCCTAGTTGATGGTCAACCGGGCGATGAGACTGCTGCCGATGGAAGCATTGTCAGCACTGGAGGCCTAAGACTTCAAGTGGGTATGGTTGGCTTTTCCGCCCCCGAGTATCAGGTTGCTGAAGACAGTGGCCCCGCGACGATTACCGTGAGCCGCTTGGAGGGTGATACGAGAACCCTCACCATTGACTACGCCACCAGCGATGATACCGCAATCGCTGGACAAGACTATCAAACAAGCCTTGGTACATTGATTTGGGCCGACGGCCAACAAGGTGACCAAACCTTCACGATAGACATTATTGATAATACTACCCATGAAGGTGATAGAACCTTAAAAATCAGCCTCAGCAATCTGACGGGCACGGGTGCGGGTATGGCTAACAACACGGCCTTCCTCACCATCCACGACAACGACACTTCGCCACCCGATGGAAACACGGATGGCAACACCACACCGCCGGACGGAAATACGGGTGGCAGCACCACCTCGCCGGACGGAAATACGGGTGACAGCACCACCTCGCCGGACGGAAGTACGGGTGACAGCACCACCTCGCCGGACGGAAGTACGGGTGGCAGCACCACACCGCCGGACGGAAGTACGGGTGGCACCACCACACCGCCGGACGGAAGTACGGATGGCACCACGACACCCAGTGACGGGGCCGTCGATGACACATCGGCACTCCCACCGTCATTTAAGCCAACAGTTGTTGTTTCTGGCGCTGTCACTGGACAAACCTTCACAGGTGATACCCTCGTGACGAAAGGTGCTAGTGTTTCCAAGTCCGTGTTTGAAGGCAATATTCATAATCAAGGCCTGGTTTCTAATTCCACCCTAAAAGCCGGGGCCCTATTAACGGGTGGCAGTCTAAGTGGGACGACCACCAATAACGGCACCATCACAAACATTGACTTTGTTGGGACCAAACTGAGCGGCGGCACTTTATCCGGTACCATCACCAACTCAAGTCAGATTGGTGGCACCATTTCCAACGTGCAGCTCGCTGCTGGTACAATTGTCAAAGGTGGCATACTGGCGGGCAACATTGACAGTCAAGGTATCGTTTCTGATACCACCATCGAACCTGGGGCCCTATTGACAGGCGGCCGTTTAGCTGGCACAATTACTAACCGAGGCACCATAACAAACATTGAGTTTACCGGGGCCAAACTGAGTGGCGGCACTTTATCCGGTACCATCACCAACTCCAGTGAGAATGGCCTCATTGAAGATGTGCAACTGGCCGCTGGTACAACTGTCAAAGGTGGCACACTGGCGGGCGAAATCCGTGGCGATCCTAACAAGCCAGCACTAATAATGGCCGCTCAGATTGCCCCCGGTACTATCCTATCCAACGTACACTTGAGTTCAACAGTGCAACTACCAGAGGACGTGGTGTTAGGCCCCGGTGTGGAACCAGCGACACTCGAAGACTTTGGCCTGACGGACGAGGCCCTTACCACTCTGGACGCTGAGACTCTCAGTGAATTAGAACCTGCGGTCTTTGGTGTTTTAGAGCCAGAACAATTGGAGAGCATCCCCCCAGAGGCTTTCAGTGCTCTCAAGCCAGAGCAACTAGCCGAAGTTCAAAAAGACACGCTGGCGGAGTTGACACCAGAGCAGTTTGAACAAATGCCGCTTGAGGCCCTAGGCGGCCTCACCAAAGACAATATGGGCGGATTGCCGACCGACGTTATCAATCAAATCACCCCGGCCCATCTGGACGCACTCAATAGCGATGAATTTAAGCAAATGCCCAGCGAAGACGTTTCCAAGCTCTTCACCAACCTTGATGCGGAGAATGTCATCCCCCAAGATGTGGAACAACTGATACCGCCGGGTTGGCAAGTTGCTCCAGACGGCGCTTTAACGGCCCCGGTGGGTGCCAAAGTAACACTTCGGACATTGTTACCCCCAGCGGATTTGCCCGCTCAAGTGGCGTTACCGAGTGTGCCCGATTTCAGTGCCGGCTTTGGTATCGGCGGTAGAGGAACCCCCTTGACAACAAATGTGACTCTTTCCCTCGCAGAAGCCAATCTGGCCGAGTTTGTTCTGTCACAGCCGAAGGAGAAGGGGGGAGTTTTGCTCGTCAAAGGCACCGGGAACTCAGCCGGTATCAACTTCAGCTTTATCCCGGATGCCGACAATGTGATTCAAGTTGACACGGACGAAATCCCGATAGGACTGTCGGAGGATGACGGTGGTTTTTATACGATAACGACACCATATGGACAACAATTTAAAGTCATTCCTGCCCCTCAAAACCCAGTAGAATTATCCAAAGCACTGGGCGATGGTGAAGTCGTTTTAGGCAAACGCGGTGATGTCATGATGGAAGATAACGGCCAAACGCAACCCGGCCACACTGCCCATCAGGTAGGAATATTTGATCCGCTTATCAAACCTGCCCCCGAGGGCCTGTCACCCGGACTTTATCTGCCGGAAAGCCGTACCAGTTCGGAGCCAGCCAAAGTGGTGTATCCAGATGGCACGATGCAAACCTTCACGCCAACCATGCTCTCCCCTGATACTTTTACTGAGGAAGGCTACGAATTTCAGGGAGTCAAAGATATCGTGTTCAAGGCCGATGGTACCTACTCCTTCACATACAAGGGTCAACCCTACCTTGTGGAATCCCACTTTGGGTTGCAGATCGGAAATTTTGCCGAAGGCGAAGCGGTTGAAGCGAGCATTGCCCCCTCTAACGGTATCCTGACATACACGGTTGTGATAGAAGAACCGGAAGAACAGATTAGAAGAACTCATCGTGGTAGAGGCGGAAGAAGAGGGCGGAGTTCTGGGAATTATCGAAGGCACTAAAACTCAAAGTTCAAATTTTATTTGCCAAAGCCGGTTTGCAACCGGCTCTGGAGTCGTTTTAAATTTGGCAGGAGTCCAAACTTTAATAACTATAATTGCAACTCATTTTTTGATGAGGGACTTGCAAAACGCCTCGCTCGCCAACAGCTAAAGCAATGAACTAGCGTCACTTCGATCCGCAGTCATTCGCTGTGCGAGAGAACAAAGTTTGGCTAAAAGCTTTCGTTTTGAAAATATCGCTGTTTGGGTACCTTCGTTATCTCGCACAACTTCGAACTTTTCGTTTTTCGCGGAGCAGATCAACTTTCGTTCTTCGCGGAGCAGATCAACTTCGTTCTTCGCGGAGCGAGATAAGTTTGATCCCGTTTTGGGTGCTTTTTCAGGTAAGTATTTGAATGACATAATATTTAATCCAAAATTTCCAATTCTTTCGTCCAAAATCGGTGGGGCATAGAGAGCTAATCATTTTCATCCCAGATTACGCCTAGCGGCTAATCGGCCCCCGACAGTTTAACCGCACCAAGGGAAGAAATTTGGTTGACTTAGGGGATCCAAAAAAATTAACTCTCCCAGACACTAATTGGAATCGTTTTTTCAACAAACGCCGGTATTTTTGGTATAATTTATTTTTTGGATGTACCTTAATGGATCATGGCAAACTGATAATTATGAATTTGTTATAACTCATTCCCCATGACAGGATAACTACCCATGAAAGTTTTTATTCCATTATCTTTAGTAAGCTTCTTAAGTAGTGCCACCCTTCACGCTGAAGTAACACTAGACGGCACCTTAGGCTCCCGTCTGGCCCTTGACGGCCCCGACTATGCCATTGGCGCTGAGTTGGGACAACAGCACGGCAGCAACCTATTTCACAGCTTTGGGAAATTAAATCTCAACAGCAACGAAAGTGCCACTTTCTCGGGGCCTGACAGCATCAGCAATGTCATTAGCCGCGTGACGGGCGGAACGCCCTCCAGTATTGATGGTGCCATCAGGAGCCTTATTCCAGAGGCTGATGTTTACTTAATTAACCCGGCCGGCCTGATGTTTGGGCCAAATGCCACCCTAGATGTGCAAGGTTCTTTTCACGCCAGCAGCGCCGACACGTTGCGTTTTAGCGATGGTAGCGAATTTAACGCCTCAACCCCCTCCAAGAGTTTGTTGACAGTTGCACCCGTGTCAGCATTTGGTTTTATCACACAAAACCCGCAACCTTTGAGTATTGAGGGCAGTCAACTCACATCTAAAGAGGGCAAAACTTTATCTCTCGTTGGAGGTACCCTACAGATCACCGAGGCCTTTTTAGAGGCGGCGGCGGGACGTATTAACCTAGCGGGCGTGGCAAACCAAGGCGATGTCACGCTGCTGCCACAAGACTTAGTGTTATCTGCCCAAGCAGGCGATATCACTTTGCGAGATTCAACCGTGAAAACGAGTGGTGAAGGTGGAGGCAGTATTTTTATTCGCGGCGGACAGTTTTTGGTGGATAACACCTTCATAGTAGCCGATACACTGGGTGCGACAGACGGCGGGGGAATCTCTGTGCAAGCTGAGAATTTAATAGCAACCCATGGCGGACTGTTTATCAGCGACACTTATGGTGCCGGACGAGGTGGCAATATAAAAATCAAAGTCACAGGATTGACTGAGTTTTCAGGTGAGATAGTTGATGATGAGGATCAGGTACAAAATAGCGGGATTAAGGTCATTTCGCGTGAAGGTGGCGGTGACGGAGGGAACCTAGAATTAGAAACAGGTACCTTTAACCTCAAAGAAGGGGCATTTATAACAGCGGCCACAGAAGGGCTGGGCCAGGGTGGCAATCTCAACATTCGAGCAACAGAGGCCATCACGCTCTCAGGATTAAGTCGTGATGGATATAGCAGTGCTATTGACGCGAATGCTTATGGTCAAATGGAAAATGCTGGTCACGGTGGCACGGTGACCTTAGAAGCCAGACAATTACATCTCACGGACGGTGCCCTGATAGGCACAATCACCGAAGGGAGTGGTCAAGGGGGCAACATAAGCCTCAAGATCGCCGAAAATGTTACCTTATCTGGTGAAAACGAGGCTCAAACCAGCGGCATAGAAGCAAGTACACTGGGTTCGGGTGAGGGAGGTTCCGTTGTATTGGAAGCTAATCAATTAATTCTCAAAGAAGGTACTCGTCTAGTAGCCAATAGCGAGGGAACCGGTCGAGGCGGCAATATCAAAATCTTGGTCAGTGATTTAGTCAAGCTCGAAGGTTTAGACAGTTACGGTGTCGGTGGTTATGTGCAAGCAAACAGTCAAGGCGAAATGGCCGAGGCTGGCGACGCTGGCACAATTGAATTGATAGCGGGACGCTTACAACTGGCTGACGGGGCCCAGATAGGCTCGATTACCTTTGGCCCCGGTCAAGGTGGCAAGCTCTATGTAGAAGTGGCAAAAGAGGCCACCTTCTCAGGTCAAGATGACGAAGGTTTGAGTAGTGGCCTGTTTACGTCTTCACAGAGTACGGCTGACAATCCCGGTAATGGTGGCACCCTGGTGTTGAAAGTCGGTGATTTACAGCTAACCGATAAAGCTGAAATCTACGCCGAGACTTGGGGAGATGGGAAAGGTGGAAATATCGACATTCAGGCTCAAACTATCACCTTAGCTTCATCGGGTCGAATCACGGCACACAGTAAAGCTAAGGGTGATGCCGGGCAAATAACACTGACCATCGGGGATCGGCTCCATATGCGTGATAGCACGGTGGAAACCTCAGCCGAAAGTGCCGATGGCGGTAACCTGGCTATCACCGCTTCAGGTTACGTTTATCTCATCAATAGCCAAATCACCAGCAGTGTCAGTGAAGAGTTCGGTGGCGGTGGCAATATCACGCTGAAACCCAACTTTATCGTCCTTGATGGCAGTCAAATTTTCGCCAAAGCCAAAAAAGGGGCCGGTGGCAACATCAACATCACCACAACCGGGGTTTATAACTTTACCGGTGAACCGATAGGACAAATCATCAATGCCTCCTCAGAATTGGGTGTTGATGGTGAAGTGACTATTAGCACCCCCGATGGCAACGCGGTAGAAGGGTTATTTGCACTGCCGGCGACTTTTGTGGATGCCAGCCAGTTAATTGACACACCCTGTGATCAACGACTGGCCGAAAATCTCAGTAGTTTGGTATTAATTACAAGCGAAGGCTCCACCAACGCCGCCGGCGATTTATTCGCCAGTGGGCCGTTATTGGTGCAGATAGACAAGCCCGTGGCTTCTTCCCAAAAACGCCAAGGGACTCAAGCGCACCGCCCTCTGAGACTGGCCCTGTTGACGGGATGCCGGCCAAATTCAAAAGCCGCTAATAAAGCGCGTGGATATGAACCTGACACCCAGGAAAGTCAGATGATTCCAGAACAATTGTTTTGACAAATACCGCCACCGGAGTCCAAACTTGAGTATGGAGTCCAAACGGAAAGGTTTGGCAGGAATCCAAACTTTAATATAAAAAATAGACTATTTACAACAAGTTATAGTTTCAGTCGTTGAGAATGATGCTAACCGAAGTTAAAGGGGGATATTCAATGAAAATACCTGTTTATTTTTGCTTCAGTACTTAGTAGGCGCTTTAGCGCCTTAGTTTGTAGTAGGCGCTTTAACGCCTTAGTTTGTAGTAGGTGCTTTAGCGCCTGAGTTTGTAGTAGGTGCTTTAGCGCCTTGCGTTTGTAGTGCCTTGCGTTTGTAGTAGGCGCTTTAGCGCCTGAGTTTGTAGTAGACGCTTCAACGCCTTGCGTTTGTAGTAGCGCATTTTTGCTTGCGTTTGTAGTAGGCGCTTCAACGCCTTGCGTTTGTAGTAGCGCATTTTTGCTTGCGTTTGTAGTAGGCGCTTTAGCGCCTGAGTTTGTAGTAGCGCATTTTTGCTTGCGTTTGTAGTAGGTGCTTTAGCGCCTTGCGTTTGTAGTAGCGCATTTTTGCTTGCGTTTGTAGTAGGCGCTTTAGCGCCTGAGTTTGTAGTAGGTGCTTTAGCGCCTGAGTTTGTAGTAGGTGCTTTAGCGCCTGCGTTTGTAGTAGGTGCTTTAGCGCCTTGCGTTTGTAGTAGGCGCTTTAGCGCCTGCGTTTGTAGTAGGTGCTTTAGCGCCTTGCGTTTGTAGTAGGCGCTTTAGCGCCTGAGTTTGTAGTAGGTGCTTTAGCGCCTGAGTTTGTAGTAGGTGCTTTAGCGCCTTAGTTTGTAGTAGCAGCTTTTTTGCGTGCGTTTGTAGTAGGCGCTTTAGCGCCTTGCGTTTGTAGTAGGCGCTTTAGCGCCTTGCGTTTGTCGAAATGACAAACACACGCAAATTGTGACGCTATAAAGTCTAGCGGGCCGGTTCATCATCGGCGAGAGATTGCCTTTAGTGGGCCGGTTCATCAAAGGCGAGAGATTACCTTTAGAACGTGTTTTTAAACTCAACTTAACTCCTTGTTTTATAAGCCAGACACGATTTTATAAGTGATTGATTATTGGACTTTTAAAACCTGCTCTTAGTGGGCCGCTTCATCAAAGGCGAGAGATTGCCTTTAGTGGGCCGGTTCATCATCGGCGAGAGCCTTTATTTAGTGGGCCAGTTCTTCGTCGGCGAGAGATTGCCTTTAGTGGGCCAGTTCTTCGTCGGCGAAAGATTGCCTTTAGTGGGCCGGTTCTTCGTCGGCGAGAATTTTATCGATATCAATTGATTGAAAATAATCAGCTAATTAAAAGAGATTTTTTGACAAGTAAACCCTTAACATCAATACGCCAAAACGGGAAAATTGTGGGCCATAGACTGAAATAAGTCAGTCAATGTTTTTTAACTGATTGATTTCTTTCGTCATTATAAATATTTTGCGCCACATCGGGTAGAACATAGCGCGTCATCCACCCAACAAAACCATTAGCGTTGCTTGCGGCACACGGTCAACTTTTCGTTTTGCAACCCGCTTGCGCGGGGATATGGCCCTAAAAACCGTCTCTCGCATGTAGGGCTAATCCGTTGTGGTCGCCCAATTTGTCGGGACTCTCGAAAATCAGAAATTTTGTCCGTTTGAAGTCTAGCCACATCGGGTGGAACATAGCGCGTCATCCACCCAACAAAACCATTGGCGTGTTTTTATAACGTGAGTTCGACAGATTTTTCTGAGCAGTTATAGAAATTTGAGCAATATCAATTGGTTGAAAATAATCAGTTGATTAAAATGATCGCTATCAATTGCTTGAAAATAATCAGTTAATTAAAATGATCGATATCAATTGATTGAAAATAATCAGCTAAATAAAAGAGATTTTTTGACAAGTAAACCCTTAACATCAATACGCCAAAACTTACAAATTGTGGGCCATAGACTTTTCGGAGTCAGTCAATATTTTTTAACTGATTGATTTAAAAGTCATTATAAATAACGAATTGATAGAATTAAGAAATCTATAACTCACCTCGCCAACCAGTCGAGATCACATTATTAAGATTTCAGAAAATCACCCATCAGCCAGACTTATGAAGGCCTCCAAGCCAAAACTTTTAAAACATACTCTTAGGGATGAGGCCGAAAGTCATAGACGCATGTCCCTTAAAAAAACTCTCAAAGCTTTAACTTTTTAATACCGACTAAATTTGTTAGCAACACCGGTCTCAAAACGACTATTGCGTCAGTTTAAAGTTGCCACGTTCCTTATATTATAGTGAGCAGCGCTAGAAACTGAAGTTAAAGTCAGACACGAGCATAAGAGAAATCTGACTCAAAGGCCCCAAATTTATCGCGAGCGTAAGACATTGAATAAACGCAATTTGTGCCAGTGCGTGCCTACAAGGCCCCTTATGTTTGACTGATTTAGGGACAACTCAATTCTAAAAAAACCTTTTATGTGAGTAAGTTTTTTAGCTGGCTCAAGATAAGGCTTTTGAGGTTTGAATTGACACTCATAAAGTGACTTTTTTTTGTAAAAATGAAATCTCAATAAAATGCCGACTTGATTCTTCAGTGTTTGGCACGCTATTTTTTGGACTATTTTGTAAAAAATAAACAGCACAGTACCAGCCTATATCAGTCTATTCAACTTGATGATTAGTCATAATAAGAGGCGGTCGCCAAACAGACGCAATACTCACGATAATAATTAGATCACTTTTTGACGGGTCTCCGTTCCAATGGAGACCACAACTTCACAACAAATTTTGTGTACTCATAACATATAAGTGATTGTATTATAAGCGTTAATTTAAGTCGATTTAAAAAAACGTGCCTCTATGAATATTTTAACGAATAGTCGTCATTCTACTAAACCAGACTTAAAGTAGGGTTAAAACCAAAATACGCGGCGATAAAGAAGGCCGTTCACGACGTTTTTTGGTCATATTATTATAAAAATAACACTTTCAATTAATTATATATAATAGCGAGTCATTTTAATCAGATTACTAAGGCATTTGTTAGAAAATTTACGGGGGTTATATTATTTTCGAGTGATTATTTTATAATAACTAACATCTTGTTTTACAAACAAAATCATGACAAAAATTTAAGTACCAATACGAAGTACGCCCAAATGGCCGATGAGATGGAGTCCAAACGGAAAGGTTTGGACAAAGCTTAGAATCCAAACCCCCCAAGTTTAAATTGGAGTCCAAACGGAAAGGTTTGGCAGTATGGAGTCCAAACGGAAAGGTTTGGCTTCGGTATGGAGTCCAAACTTGAGTTTGGCAGTGCCCTTAAATCCGTCCAAACGAAAGGCAGGAGTATAAACTTATTGATTGTAAGGCCTTTATCGGCCCTTTCCTTTGAGATGAAAACTAAAAAATGAATTCTCGGCAATATTTTTGCTGAAAAAAACATTTGCTCAGAAGTTAGTACTCTGTCAATGTTCTATTGGGCACGGCCATTAGTTAGTTTGGACGACTGTCAAACTTTGGACTCCTGCTAAAGTTTGGACTTAAAATTTTTTATAAGTCTTTGTTCATTCTTCATTCTTCATTTTTCATTTTTTGAGGGCCATGTTGTCAAATTGATTAACTTGATTTGATTGCAGGCCCTTTTTCCTAAAAACTTCCTACTTGGACAAGTGGGACACACTCTCATTTTTACAGCTTTAAAGTCCGTTCCGTATAAAAGGCAGGTATTTAACTTATTGATTGTAAGGCCTTTATCGGCCCTTTCCTTTGAGATGAAAAATGAAAAATGCTCGGCAAAATTTTCGGCTTTGAGAAAACTTTTGTTCAGAAGTTAGTACTCTGTCAATGTTCTATTGGGCACGGCCAAACGTTAGTTTGGACACCTGCCAAACCTAAAGGTTTGGACTCCAAACTCAAGTTTGGGCTCCTGCCAAACCTAAAGGTTTGGACTCCAAACTCAAGTTTGGACGCCTGCCTAGTTTGCAGTATACTTCGTCATCTCATAAATTGAGCTTGTTAGAGGCGAGGAAAAAATAGCAAGGGGAAAGGAAAAAGGGGTAACATGATCCCTTACCAAAAGCGCAATTTGTGCAAAGTGTAATTTATAGGGTGATACTAATGAAAACGCTAACAATACTTTTAGGCCGTTGTATTTTGGCCTTCGCTTTGTTGACTACAACCACTGTGATTGCGGCCGACTTTTCTGAAAGGGCAACGGGACAGTATCACAGTCAATCGGTTATACCAATACCAGACATCTCAAAAAAAATGAGAAGAGAGGCGGGGCCTGTTGTTGCTGAGGGGTTTTGCCGCTTTTAGCCAGAGTCGAGGCCGGTTTTCTTTCAAAAGGGGTAAATCCGGTTTTGCCGCTTTTAGCCAGAGTCGAGGCCGATTTGCTTTCAAAAGAGGTAAATCCGGTTTTGCCGCTTTTAGCCAGAGTCGAGGCCGATTTGCTTTCAAAAGAGGTAAATCCGGTTTTGCCGCTTTTAGCCAGAGTCGAGGCTCAGAGCAGACTCTCAAAAAGACTGTCCAAAACGCAGATAAGACAGAGGCATTACCAACAAAAATAAGGTTGCCACTCATCATTGCACCGCTTACACCACAGCGCAGCCTCGGTTTAACCATGACTGATCAACCCACTCTCTATTGGTATATGTCCTACTGGTGGGAGGGCGATCTTGAGTTTAGCTTAAACGAATTTGGCGCGAGTGAACCCATCATTGAATATACCGTCCAGCGGAATGATTGTAATAAACATCCTATTCAGGACGACTTGATATGCCAGTTGCGATTGGCCGATTCTGATGTGCGTCTCAAACCCAATAAAGACTATGAATGGTTCGTTTTTATCGTCATGGATCCAGAACAACGAACCAGTGATTGGCTTGCCAGTGCCTTTCTCCATTACACTAAACCCTCAACGCGGCTGACTAGCCGCTTGGAACAAACGCCACTTTCACAACGGTATCAAGTTTACAAAGAGAACGGTTTTTGGTACGATGCCCTCGATAACTTGGGTGTACAAATTGAAAAGCAACCTAATAACAATGCGTTGCGAAAAAAATTGAAGGTTTTGATCGAGCAAGAGAAGATGCTTAACGTGGCAGAATTCCTAGAGGAAGGATGCGAAGAATGTTACCATGAGATTGATATTGACTAATTTTTTAGGATTGTCAATCAAATAATTTCCCTAATTCTAGGACTTACCACCTATCAGTTTGTGAAAGTCATTATTTTTTAACATCTCTGTGAAACGTAGTAAAGCTCCGTGTCTCTGTGTTGAATATTTAAAAACGGATAGGTGGTAATAATAATTTTAGGACTTACGCATTGGCAAATAAAATTCATTTAATATTCAGAAACCTCAAAAAGTCGCTAAAGCGACTACTACAAACACTACTACAAACACGACGACTACAAACTTTTAATGGTTAATTACCTATGAATAACAAAATAATACCGATCATTTTCTGGCTGGCTGTTTGTCTGAATCTCTCTTTGGTGGTGGGTGGCACCGTGTTCGCAAACGGGGCGGCGCCAGGCACAGTTGTAGAACAGACGCGCCAAGGCGATAGTTTTTTCCAACAAGGCCAATTCCAATCAGCCGCAAAATCTTGGGAAAACAGTTTAGCCTGGATAGACTGTACACAAAATGCGGGCCAATGTGTTGAAGTTTTAACCCGATTGGCGGCCGCTTATCAAGCACTCGGAATGCACCGGGCCATGTTTTTGAGGCTTGAATATGCGTTATCTCTCGCCAACTTCAGGCATGATGCGGGGAGTCGCGCCCTTGTCAATAGCCAATTAAGTGATGCGTGGTTGTCTGTTGGCGCTTCAGAAATCACTCGGTCATTAGACACCACAACCAATCAAGAGGTTCCAGTCGCGCCAGAGAAACCGGCCAACGAGGCCGATGCGACAGTCCCAAAATACTTGAAAAAGGCACTGTTATTAGCAGAAACCAGTGTGAGAGACGCGACACTTGCTAACAACCCCAGCATCTTGGCGAGGGCCTTAAATACCCAAGGCAATGTTTGGGTGGTTCGAGCACAGAAGTCAACAAGCGTTGAAGCCTATAGCGAAAGTATACAAAAGGCCAGTGAGGCCTATCAAAAAAGTCGGCAAGCCGCTGACAAAGCCGGTGATACAGCGTTGGCTGTAAAAGCCTCCCTCAATAGATTAAACGTGGTTGTGATGAATGACGAGAGTTCGCCGGTGGAACGGTTGAACACGTTGGGTAGGCTATGGAAACAGATTGAAACATTGCCCAACACCTACGACAAAGCCCGTTATTTATTATCGCTGGGTATATTTGCCCTCAATGTTTTGCAAGAAGATAAGTTTCTCAAACAAGAACAGCAAGTGACTCAAACGCTGTTACAAGAACGCGGTTGTGTGGGAAAAAACTCAAAAACCATCGAGTTATCTCAAGTCACAGAAGATTTATACGCCTGTTTACCAGAAGATCAGCAACGCCAAACTTCACAAGAAGTCATTCTGTTGACAGTAGAAGATATAGAAAAGACTCATCTGTTGTTGGAACAGAAAGGATTCACCAAACCAGAGAGGCAAAGTGCCCTCTCTCAAGCCTACTTCGCCTTTCAAAAGGCGTTGCGAATTGCTAAGGATTTACAAGATGCTCATACAATGTCTATCGCTTATGGCCATTTAGGACAGTTGTATGAAGAAGAAGAACGCTATGACGATGCACTAACACTCACCAGACGGGCTATCTTTTTCGCGACTCAAACTCATTTGCCCTACTCAAGTCAACGCCACGACGTTGCGTTGACTGAACCGGCTCCTGCTTCCATTACGGGTCATTTTTCTCATCGGCTATATCGTTGGTATTGGCAACAAGGACGGATTTTAAAAACACAAGGTAAGCGTGAGCAAGCCATACAGGCATACCGTTTGGCCTCTGTCAATCTCAAACCGATTCAACAATTGTTGGATGTGGGTTATCGTATGCCGCCTGGTTTGTTTGAAAAGGTGGTAAAACCCGTTCATTATGGACTGGCTGATTTGTTATTACAACAAGCCAAGGCTATCTCCAATAAACAGGAGCAGCAATCCTTTCTACGAGAAGCGGTAGAATCCGTCGAATTGGTCAAAGTGGCTGAACTTCAAGACTATTTCCAAGACGAATGCGTAACGGCTTTACAGTCTAAAACGATTTCCATCTTAGACTCCCAAAAAATGCCGCCCCAATTGCAACGGGAATTGCAGCATACCGCCATACTGTATCCCATTCCGTTGAAGGATAGATTAGTCGTTGTCATCAATGTGGCGGGTAAACTCTATCAAAAGAGCCTACCTGTCACCGCCAAGGAAGTCAACGAGACGGCTTTGGAATTGCGAGCCAATCTACAAACGCGGCCTCATAACCGTTTTATGGAGCAAGCACAACAGCTTTACAAGTGGTTAATCTCCCCCTTTGAGGCCAAGTTGACGGCTCATAAAATTGATACCTTGGTAGTCGTACCCGATGGCAATTTACGCATGATTCCGTTTTCAACCCTGCACGACGGTAAGCAATTTTTGATTGAAAAGTATGCGATGTCCCTTACCCCGGGGCTGAAGTTGGCGAACCCACAGCGCGTTCAGTGGGATGACAGCCAAATCTTATTGGTGGGTTTATCGGAGGCGGTGCAAGGTCATTCGCCATTATCCAATGTGCCGAAGGAATTGAGTAATATACAGCGTATCGCGGCACATCTGGCCAGTAAACGCATTTTAAACCAAGAGTATTCGTTTAAAACATTTCGGGCGCAAATCAAGCAACATCAGTATTCCGTCATTCATCTGGCAACCCATGGTGAATTTGATGCCGATCCAGAGCATACTTATCTGCTCACTTACCACGACAAAATGAAAATGGATGATCTGCAAGAAGCCATCGGTTTGGGCCGCTTCCGTGATAAACAACTAGAGTTGCTGACTTTGAGCGCGTGCAAGACGGCAGTAGGCGATGATAAAGCCGCGCTAGGACTTGCAGGGGTTGCGGTGAAGGCCGGCGCGAGGAGTGCGATTGCCACGCTGTGGTATGTTGATGATGAAGCCACCTCAGTGGCTATCAGTGAATTTTACCAACAACTCTTTCTAAACAGGGGTTTTTCCAAAGCGAAAGCGTTACAAGAAACGCAGAAAAAGTTGATAAAAATCAAGCGTTATTGGCATCCGTCCTATTGGGCACCATTTTTGCTGATAGGAAATTGGTTATGAATGCTTGACAAGCATTGAGGATATTTTATATCCTACCCACCCTGTTTTTTAGTGACTGTGACTTTTTTAGTCAATTGGTAATTGGTAATTGGTAATTGGTAATTGGTAATTTTGCAGTTATCAGTTATCAGTTATCAGTTATCAGTCGTCCAAACGTAAGGAAGGCCGGAGTCCAAACTTTAGTTTGGCAATCGTCTAAACTTTAGTTTGGCAGGACTCCAAACTTTAGGCAACTGAAAAAAATTAATACACCACCACCTAGTATATTATTATTCGGGAGTTGCCCAAGGTGTCTAAAACCTGGCGGTTTTTTTGAGGGCCAGGTTAGTGAATTGATTCAGTTGATTTTATTGAAGGCCCTATCGATAAAAACTTCCTACTTGGACAAGTGGGACACACCCAATTTCAGTAGTTGAGAATGATGCTAAAAATAATTGCTCGCCTTTGGTGGGCCGGTTCGTCGTCGGCGATAGCTCGGCTTTAGTGGGCCAGTTCGTCGTCGGCGATAGCTCGCCTTTAGTGGGCTGGTTCGTCGTCGGCGATAGCTCGCCTTTAGTAGGCTGGTTCGTCGTCGGCGATAGCTCGCCTTTAGTGGGCCGGTTCGTCGTCGGCGATAGATTGCCTTTAGTGGGCAGGTTCGTCGTCGGCGATTGCTCGGCTTTAGTGGGCCAGTTCGTCGTCGGCGATAGCTCGCCTTTAGTGGGCCGGTTCGTCGTCGGCGATAGCTCGGCTTTAGTGGGCCAGTTCGTCGTCGGCGATAGCTCGCCTTTAGTGGGCCGGTTCGTCGTCGGCGATAGCTCGCCTTACCTATAGGGCGACGGACGACGTTTCACAAGGGCGCATTCCCATTTTCCGGGTACTTTGTTAATAATATTGATAAGGATTGATAAAAGTCAATTTTTCTGTTGAGTACTTGAGTACAACGACACAAGCGGGCCGATAAACGAATAATTAAAACGAGCCTTGATTATTAGACATGAATGGTTCGATAAAGGCTTTGAAAAGTTCGCTTTTTGATAGGATTATCAATCCCTAATTTTAATTCGTTTATCCGCGTAATTCGTTTATCCGCGTAATTCGTTGTACTTAGGATCTGTAAATAAATAACTCATTGGTTTCTAAATGGTTTAGGGAAATCGTTCCTCATTCCCGAAATATCAATCCAACAGTTACTTACTTATAATTTAATTCGTTTATCCGCGTAATTCGTTGTACTTACTTAACCGTGAAAACGGGAATGCGCCCTTTCACAATTACCAATTACCAATCAATATCTTCAAATGCAACATGCAAAAAAAGGTTTGTAAAAATGTCTAGTTTTATCAAATTGATAACGATCTTAGCCGGGTGTTTCGTGCCGCTTCTCAGCGGCTGCGAACAGCAAAACCCTAACGAGTCCCTTATGCTCCAGAATCAATCAAAAAAGCCGGCGGTACCGTCTGGTGTTCTGAGGATACCTTTGAATGGTGTTGTTGGTACCATTGATCCGGGCTTGGCTTCTGAGGATAACCAAAGTGAGTTTGTTGAACAACTGTTTCTAGGATTAACGGATTTTGAGAAATATTCTGGAAAAGTTGTGGGGGAACTGGCGACTGATTGGCAAGTCAGCGAAGACGGCACGGTTTATACCTTCAATCTTCGTCGTAATGTCAAATGGACGGATGGTACGGATGGTAAACAGGTGACGGCTCATGATATTGTTTGGGCCATTCGGCGCAATTTTCTCCTAGAAAATGCCTTTCCTCCGTTTGATATTATTAAAAATATTCAAGCGATAAATGAAGCACTAGAAAAAATAGAGGAAAGTGTATTGGTATCGTTAGGTGTCCGTGCAATTGACCAGAACACGGTGGAATTCACGCTAGAACAAGCGTTAGATGATACCATGGCGCAGAAATTCCGTGAATTTGTAAAACAAGAAGTCTTTAAAAAATTAAGGGTCAGTGATGAAAAGAACACAAACACTCAACAAGTGGTGCCGACACTGACGACTGACAATTGGCAAAAGAGTGAAGACGGTACGGTTTATATCTTGAAACTCCCTCAAGATGTCAAATTGGCTCAGGGTGAACCGGGACTCGCCCATAAGATGGTTGAACAAATTCGGTACATTTTCAATAATCCTCAAAAATGCCGGAGCGATACCGAAGATGATATGGGTGACCACTAACGAGGCAAAAACGCAATTCCTTAAAAGTGGGAATATACGCGTAGCAATGGCGGATAATCAGGGCCAAAGTGAGAAGATTATCTCATTAGGGGTTCGTGCCATTGACGACTACACGGTTCAATTTACACTGGAACACGCGAAAGCCTCTTTTCCTGCCTTGGTCAGCACTGAGGCCTATCGCCCTCTGCCACGTCATATCATTGAACAATACGGGGACGAATGGACTTTACCACAGAACATTCAAACCAACGGATCCTATAGGCTGGCTGAATGGGATAAAGGTAATAGAATTGTTTTGACCAAGAATCCTGATTATTACGAAGCCGATAAAGTCAACATTCGGAAAGTGGAATACCACATTGTGCCAGAAAATTCAATTGGTTTAACCATGTATGAGAATGAAGCCTTGGATATCATAGGTGGCGCTGTCTATCTGCGGTTGCCACAGACGGAAATTCCCCGGATTCAGACAGATCCTAAGTTATACAAGCAAATGCACACGGGTGAGCAGGCTTGTACGGAGTGGTATGAATTCAACACTCAAAAATCTCCAACAGATAACGTGTTGGTTCGCAAAGCGATTGCTGCTGCGATTGATAAACAGCTTTTGATCGAGATTGTAATTAAGGGTAGTCAGATTCCAGCGATGAGCTTAATTCATCCTAAGAGTTTTGGTGCTATTAATCCCAACGAAAAAGTGGGTATTCAATTCAATCCAGAACAAGCCAAAGAATGGTTAAAAGAGGCCGGCTATCCTGATGGTCAGGGTTTTCCTAAACTCGTTTTGTTGCACAACACGAGCGAAGCTCACAGAAAAATAGCTAACGGGATCAAAACCTTACTTAAACATTATTTGAACATCGAGATTGAGGTACGTGAGCTTAATTGGACGCGTTACAACGCTACCATTAAACCACTCCAACCGATGAGTCAAAATTCACCGCATATTTTCCGCTATTCGGGGTGTGTCAAATATTCCGATGCCATTAACTGGCTAGGGCTTTTTCATTCTAGTGCCGGCCTGAACTGGCTCAGTGGAAAAAACAGTGAGCTATTTGACAAGACGGTGGATAAGGCAATATTTGCAGCGGCTCAAGTTAAAAGCGAAGAACTATCCCGCCGTGCTGAACAAATCTTGATAGAAGAAGAGGTGGCAATTATCCCGCTCTATTTTAGAAATGCCCGGTTTTTGGTGAAGCCACGGGTTAAAGGTTGGTACAACAAGGCCTTTGGTGGTCAACACATCCGCAACTGGTCATTAGAAAATTAGGTAGTGCGGGTGGTATTCAGTGCTCAGTCGTCCAAACTTTAGTTTGGCAGTTAAGGAAAAGGCCCCCGTAATTAAGGTGATAAATCACCTACTACAAACAATTAAGGTGATAAATCACCTACTACAAACAATTAAGGTGATAAATCACCTACTACAAACAATTAAGGTGATAAATCACCTACTACAAACATGCATGCACAAAAGGTTGTTAGATTATGAAAGCAAAATTTTGGCTATTCTTTTTAGTAGCCCTGTCTGTCGTTATATTCTTGACTTTTACTGCCCGGAAACATCTTGACGACGACGCGCTGATTTATCTCGCGGTGGCGGGGCCATTGAAGGAAAGCAACGGTGAGGCGATGCGACAAGGCATTGAACTGTATCTTGACCAAGTCAACCGGCAGGGCGGTATTGCGGGTAAAAAAGTAAAATTGCTTAAATTTGACGATGAAAACAACAAAGCCAAGGCCGAAGAACAGGCAAAGAAAATTGTCGATAGCAAAGCCGTCGCGGTTATTGGTCATTATACCAGTGGTGCATCCCTGGCTGCGGGCCCGATTTACCAACAACAGGGCCTGGCGGCGATCACGGGCAGCGCGACAGCCAACGAGGTCACCGAGAATAGCGATTGGTATTTCCGCGTCATTTTCAACAATAGTGACCAAAGTGCGGTACTCGCCAATTATGCGCGTAAAATCCTTGGTCATAAAAAGGCCTATATTCTATTCGACGAGGATGCTTATGGTAAAACACTTGCCTCGACATTTGCACAAACGGCGAAAAGGATCGGCCTCTCCATTGAGCATCAGTGGGGTTTCAATAGTGATGAGAGTACCAGCTTTGACAATAACTTCGCCAAGATGCTTGACACTTTGAAAGACGAGGAAGAGTACGGTATTTTGTTTTTGGCAACGCACTCAAGCGAAGCAATAAAAACCATCACTGGACTGCGGCGCTTAGAGCGCAAGATTCCAATGATGGGAGCAGACGCGCTGGCAAGCAGTCATTTTATGCAAGCATTCAAGAAGAAGTATCCACAAGAGAAACACTTCCCCGGTTACTATACCGACGGTATTTATATCGCGTCACCGTTTCTGATTGATATTGCCGGTAAACGTGCCCAGGATTTTAAATATGAATTCCTCAAAAACAACTACCCAGAGGAATCCATCGTCACGTCGGCCATGTATTATGATGCCACGAAGGTGGCCCTTGAGGCCGTGCGGAAAACCCTAGAAGCGGGTAAGACTGCGAGCCTCAAGGAAACGCGTGAACGGGTGAAAGATAACTTGTGGCAGTTATCAAGTGCAGTCAATGCAGTAGAAGGGGTAACGGGTGATCTGTATTTCGATAGAAATGGTGATGCCATTAAGTCGATACCTATTGCGGTTTATAAGAAGGGGAAACCCATTGTCACAATGGAGCAATACCAGCCTGTGACTAGCTTGCGTAATACAGACAACCTGTTGCAAGACGTCTTGGATAATAAAATTATTCAAGTCAATGGCAAGTTTATGCACAAGGCACATGTTGTTTATGTGGGTATCGATTTCAACGACATCAGTGAACTCGACACCGCTGATTCGACCTATACGGCCGATTTTTATCTGTGGTTCCGTTTCAAAGACGACGAGACAACAGAGACAAAAGGCTTTGATCTGATCAATTTTGTCAATATTTTTGACCCAGACAAAGATTTAGACCCGGAAGAGCATTTTTTTGATGAGAGGAAATCGTCTACTGATGGAGGCGTGATCACTAAAACTTACCGAATTAAAACCCTGTTCAAAGGTGATTTTGATTTTCACGATTATCCATTGGATAAACAGGTTTTGCCCCTCCAATTTCAGCACAAGAAATTGACCCAAGATCAGTTGATTTATGTGGTCGATGTGCTCGGTATGAAGGACCCGGTTGACTTAGTACGCGCAGAGGGTAACAAGTTTTTTTCTATCGGTGGATGGAAAATGAACGAAATCTCGTTTTTTCAAAATAGCCAGAAAGTCGATTCGACACTGGGTATTCCGGAACTGTTTGACTCACAACAACGGATAGAATATTCTCGGTTCAATGTGAATATTGACATTGCTCGGCAGGCGTTGAATTTTATTATTAAAAATTTGCTGGCAACCATATTTATTATCGTGTTGGGGTATGTGGTCTATTTTACCACTGACTATGGCCTCAGAATGAGTCTCAATATCAATATGATATTGGCAACCTCGCTTTTCCATTTACAACTGGCTTCAGTGTTAGTTGCGATTGACTATAATGTCCTGATTGAGTACGTTTTCTATATGGTCTATATGTTAGCGGTATTGGGCATAATCGCCACCCTGTACATTCACAAAAAAGAAAAAGATATAAGTGAAGCCCAAGGTTCGCTGGAAAAGATAAAGGCTGCCAAGAAAACTGAAAGTGCTGGAGAGGGTGAAGAGGCTAAAGCGCTGGATAAAGAGAACAATCAACTTCAGGAAAGTATCAGCAATGATCAGCTATTGATCAAGCGCATTGTCTTAACGGGTCAGGTTGGCTATCCACTTGTGATTATAGTGACTATCATTGTCATAACCCAGAGTAAATGGCTACCTTATTTACAAAAAATTTAAGGGGCCGTGGGGGACTTGTCGAAGGCACAAAGCCAGAAGCATTGAGTA
>NBMI01000228.1 GCA_002085445.1 Candidatus Parabeggiatoa sp. nov. 2 | reverse complement strand
CGCGTATCAGTTGTACTAGATGCTGTGGGTATTTTCACAGTAAACGGATTTGTTCTATCGTTTTTCAGAAAAATAATTTCAAAAGGGCATTCGCGGTGGTATACCCCTACAATACCGATGAACAGCGATTTCATGTAGGGGCAAGCCTTGCGTGTTCGCCCTAGTGGTGAAATTATTTTTCTGAACATCTATAGCTTAATTCGTTTATCCCCGTCATTCGTTGTACTTCAGTTTATCCCCGCTTGTGTCGCTGTACTTCATTACCAAGTATCGTGCGTACCATCAGGGCTAGGGGTGTGTTTAAAAATGCGAATTAAGGGTTGAAATGAATAGTATCGTGCGTACCATCAGGGCTAGGGGTGTGTTTAAAAATGCGAATTAAGGGTTGAAATGAATATTGATGAAATCAATGACTTATAAAAACGTCTCTCAGATCAGATAAGTGATTTTATAATCAAGTTTTCTACTATCGCCATGAGATCAACCTCATGGCTCAAAGCTCAAGTACCCTAAAGGGTACTAACCCACGCACGAGGTTTAGCAGACTTGAGCTTTTAGCCTAGGGATTGATCCCTAGGCGATATTTGGGGCTAACCATCAAAAGCTTAATTCGTTTATCCCCGTCATTCGTTGTACTTCATACTACTCATCTGTCACACACCCTTCAGAGGCATTTTTAACATTTTTAATATACTTATACAACGTCCCCCGTGTCGCTTTATAAGGCGGCATCGTCCATTGCGCTTGACGTTGCGCCAAATCTTCAGCACTGATAGCCACACTTAACGTCTTGTTTTGCGCGTCAATGGTAACGACATCGCCATTTTTAATCAACGCAACTGGGCCGCCTTCTTGGGCTTCAGGAACAATATGCCCGACAATAAATCCATGCGAGCCACCCGAAAATCGCCCATCAGTGAGCAAAGCCACCTCTTTACCCAAACCCGCCCCCACAATCGCAGAAGTCGGTGTCAACATTTCTGGCATACCGGGGCCCCCTTTAGGGCCCTCATAACGAATAACGACCACATCGCCTTTAACAATCGCTTTGCGTTCCAACGCACTAAGCATGTCTTCTTCGCTGTCGTAAACTTTTGCCGGCCCGATAAAACTAAAACCTTCCTTGCCAGTGATTTTTGCCACCGCGCCGCCCGGCGCAAGGTTGCCTTTAAGTATCTGAATATGTCCGCTGGCTTTGATAGGATTTTCCAAAGGGCGAATAATTTGTTGGCCTTCACTGAGTTTGGGCAAATCCGCCAAATTCTCCGCCACCGTTTTGCCCGTCACCGTCAAACAGTCGCCATTGAGCAAACCTTTTTCCAACAGATACTTCATCACCGCCGGCGTGCCACCAATATTATGGATATCCTCCATCACATACTGTCCACTTGGCTTGAGATCAGCCAAAAACGGCACACGATCACTCACTTTCTGAAAATCATCAATGGTTAACGCAACATCTACCGCCCTTGCCATCGCAATCAAATGTAATACCGCATTAGTTGAGCCACCCAACGCCATAACAATCACCATCGCATTTTCAAAAGCGGCGCGAGTCATAATATCGCGAGGCTTAATGTCTTTTTCCAACAACGTGCGGATTACCGCGCCGGCTCTAAAACATTCCTCCAATTTACCCGGATACTCGGCGGGCGTAGAGGAACTATAAGGCAAACTCATGCCCAAAGCCTCAATCGCAGAAGCCATTGTATTGGCAGTATACATCCCACCACAAGCGCCCGCCCCGGGGCAAGCATGTCTTACAACGTCTTGACGCTCTTCTTCGCTTAACGTGCCGGCAAGATATTGTCCATAAGACTGAAAAGCGGAGACAATATCTAAAGTCTTATTGTCTTTATCGTGCCCCGGTTTAATGGTGCCACCGTAAATCATCAAGGCGGGGCGATTCAGCCGCCCCATCGCCATGATACAACCCGGCATATTTTTATCGCAACCCGGCAAAGAAATATTGGCATCATACCATTGCGCCCCCATCATCGTTTCAACGGAATCCGCAATTAAATCACGCGATTGCAACGAAAAACTCATACCGCGTGTACCCATCGAAATACCATCACTAACACCGATGGTATTAAAACGCATCCCCACCATGCCAGCCGCAGTTACGCCCTCTTTGACTTTGGTGGCTAAATCCATCAAATGCATATTACAAGTATTGCCCTCATACCAGACACTGGCAATGCCCACTTGTGCTTTACTCATATCCTCTTCAGTCATGCCAGTGCCATAAAGCATAGCTTGAGATGCGCCCTGTGATTTAGGCTGAGTTATTTTTGAACTGATTTTATTCAGTGGCTTCGCCATTTATATCTCCAAGTTTGTAGCAGGTTTGTAGGTTTGTAGTAGTCGGTTTGTAGTAGTCGGTTTGTAGTAGTCGGTTTGTAGTAGTAGGTTTGTAGTAGTAGGTTTGTAGTAGTCGCTTTGTAGTAGTCGCTTTAGCGACTAAAACCGGAAAGATATTGATAATTTCTCGTAAATATTTTAACTTAAAAATCATCACCCTAAACAATGTTTCAATAGAATATAAGCAATATCTAATATTTTATTGATTTTCCCTTCAATATTGATAATTTCTCGTAAATATTTTATATTAAAAATCCTCATCCTAAACGATGTTTAAATAGAATATAAGCAATATCTAATAGTGAGGGCAACCATAAAGGATTGCCCCTACACTGTGGTTGCCCGACTTGTGGTTGCCCGACTTGTGGTTGCCCGACTTGTGGTTGCCCGACTTGTGGTTGCCCGACTTGTGGTTGCCCGACTTGTGGTTGCCCGACACGATATGGCATTGAGTAAATAGCCTTAAGGAAAACCTAGAGAAAAACCAGTTAAAACACAAAAGGCAAAACAAAATGTTACGCAAGTATTTTATTGTAGCAGTGTTACTCGCACTAGGCAGTCTTTTTTCTCTGGCGGGATTTTTCACCGTACAAGAGAAGGAACAGCAACGAGTAGCGTATGAATTTAACGAATCCGCACTTGAGCGTATATGGGCGGTGCAAGATGCCATCCAAAATGCTCTTGAAGTGTTACATGCCGCCGCGGCTTTTTACAAAGCCTCCAACGGTGGAGTCACTCGGCAGGAATTCAACACCTTTGCAACATCATTCTTATCACGTCACCCTTATCTCCAGGCTTTGAATTGGGTACCCCGCGTCTTTGATGCCCAACGTGCGGATTTTGAACAGACGGCACAAAGAAATTCTCCAAACTTCCGATTGACTCAGCGAAACGCTGAGGGAAAAATGGTGACAGCCTCAAAACGTCAAGAATATTTCCCCATGAACTATCGCGCCTCCGGTACTCCCACTGAAGCGGTGCTAGGGTTTGACTTAGCTTCAGAAACTTCCCTACTAACCGCAATGAGCCAGGCACGCGACACCAGCACGGTACAAGCGACAGCACGGATTAATCTCGTTCAGGAAAATTCCCAACATGTTAGCAGCATCTTAGTATTTTATCCGATTTACCAGAAACAATTGCCCAGAGAGACACCGGCACAACGACGACAACATTTGCAAGGTTTTATCGTGGCTGTTTTAAGTATAAAAGACATTGTGGACAATGTCTTGCAACGTATTTCGTCCAAAGGTATCGACATCCGCCTACAAGATGAGTCGGTTACTCCCCCAGAACCTTTATATATTCATCGCTCACACACTCTACTTTGCACGGCTAAAAACGGGACTAAAAACGCCTCTCCCAACGCCCATTCCAGAGGAGACTTGCCACGGTTTAACTCCCCTCTTGAGAAGGAATGTGTTTTTAATCAAAATCCTAACCATTTACAGTATAACAACCTAACTTCGACCAATTCCCGCTTTATGAAAGTGGGTAATCACTCTCCCACCTTTGACAAAAATCAGTCCGTTGACGTTGACAGCGGGGAAAGTCAGTTCATCCTCTTTGACAAACAACATTTAGTCCCTCTTTTTGAAAAAGCCCCCGCCTTTGAAAAAGAAGGGCTTTGGGGGATTTTGCCTCTGAAGAAAACCTTTGAGGTAGCAGGGCGCACTTGGACTATTCTATGTCTCCCCGCCTTAAATTACTCCGTAGCGGAAAAAACTTGGCTACTACCTTTAAGCACTTTGTTGGCTGGATTACTGTTCACCATACTGATAGGACTTTATTTAATTAAATCAATAAAATATAGAGAATGTCTTCAAAATGGAATGATTGAACGCCGGCGAGTGGAAACAGCACTCCGGCTGGCTGAGGAAGACTTGAAAGAATACAGTCGCATCTTAGAGATTCAGGTTGCCAAACGAACCCAAGAATTAGCGCAACAAAATGCCCGGCTGCAACAGCAAATCTCTGAGCGCAAACAAGCGGAAGAAGCCTTACGCGCCAGTGAGGAACGCTTTGAACTGGCCATGCAGGGGGCTAACGATGGTTTATGGGATTGGAATCTTGAAACCAATGAAGTGTATTTTTCACCACGTTGGAAAGAAATGCTGGGTTATGCTGAGCATGAAATGCTTAATCATGCCGATGAATGGAATAAGCGAGTCCATCCTGATGACGTTGCCAAAGCCATAGGCGATGTAGAAGCTTATCTTGATAAAAAAATACCGGTTTATGAAAATATCCACCGCTTACAACATAAAGAAGGGCACTATGTTTGGATTCTTGCTCGTGGCATGGCACTCTGGGATAAACAAGGCAACCTCACTCGTTTTGTTGGAACTTATGTTGATTTAACCGCCCAAAAACAGGCCGAGGAAGCCCTGCGCCAGAGCCAAGAGAGAATTCGCAATTTTTTTGAATTGCCCCTCATTGGCATGGCAATCACTTCGCCCTCAAAAGGCTGGCTTCAGGCGAATGACAAACTCTGCGACATGTTTGGTTATTCACGGCAAGAACTCCTCCAAAAGAATTGGGCTGATTTAACGTATTCCGATGACTTTGCCGCTTACCTAGAACAGTGTAACCGGCTACTGTGCGGAGAAAGCGATGGCTATACGATGGACAAAAGGTTTATTCGCAAGAATGGAAAGATCATCTGTACCAGTCTGTCGGTGCGTTGTGTGCGTGATGTTGCTGGGAATGTGGACTATCTTGTGGTACTGATACAAGATATTACTGAGCGTAAACAAGCTGAAAAGATGCTGAGAGAGAAAGAAGAATTTTTACGCTTAGTGATAAACAATATTCCCCAACTGATTTTTTGGAAGGATATTAACAGTGTGTATTTGGGGTGTAATAAGGTTTTTGCACAATGGCTTGTTGATACACAAAACCCTGATGATGTTGTGGGTAAAACCGATTTTTATTTAAGCAGGACGACAGAACAAGCACAGAGTTTAGCCAAAATTGATCGCCGCGTCATGGAGGCTGATACACCCGAATATCATTTGGTTGAGGAAGTCTTACACTCTGATGATAAAAAACGTTGGGTAGAAACGAATAAAATTCCGTTACATGATGCCACTGGCAAAGTCATAGGGATTTTAGGTACCAGTGAAGACATCACTGAACGCAAGCAGGCTGAACTGTTACTGAAAGAATATAACCAAACACTAGAAAGTGAAGTTGCCGAAAGAACCCGTGCTTTAGGCAAACAAGAAGCCTTTTTGCGCCTAATCATAGACAATATTCCGCAATTGATCTTTTGGAAGAATGTTAACTCGGTGTTTTTAGGGTGTAACAAGCGAGTGGCACAATTCGCCCAGTTGGAGAATCCAGAAGACCTCGAAGGCAAAACGGATTTTGATTTAGTCTGGAAAGCAGAGGCTGACTATTTTCAGCTACAAGATCGCCGTGTCATGAAAACAAATACCCCACAATATCGTATTATAGAATCAATTGTAAGACCTGATGGCTCAAGATTTTGGGGAGAAACAAACCGGATTCCTTTGCATGATGAAACGGACAACGTTGTCGGCGTTTTAGGCACCATCGAGGACATTACGGCCCGCAAACAAGCCGAAGATGCTTTGAAACAAGCGAATGAAAGAGTGACAACCGTCTTGGATAGTTTGAGTTCCGTTGTTTACGTCTCTGATATGCAAACCTACAAGGTGTTATTTGTCAACAAATATGCACAAAAACATTTTAATAAAAATGCGAGAGGTAAAATCTGTTGGCAAACGCTCCATGCTGGACAGACAGGCCCCTGTGAGTTCTGCACTAATCACAAGTTAATCACAAAAGAGGGCCAACCTACCGATATTTATACTTGGGAATTTCAAGATACCACGCTTAATCGCTGGTTTTATGTTCAAGATAGGGCGATTTCGTGGGTTGATGGACGATTGGTGCGATTATCAGTTCTCACCGACATTACGCCGCGTAAGCTGGCTTTGGAAGCACTGCGGGAAAGAGAAGCTCACCTTAATGCGATTTTTGACACAGCGGCGGTGGGCATCATGCTTGCAAATGCCGAAGGGCGTTTTATCCAGTGTAATACTAAGTGGTTAGAAATGACCGGCTACGCCTGTGATGAACTCACCCATCTCACCTATCTCGACATCACTCACCCAGATGATATCGATATCAGTCGCAGACACTTTGAACCACTCACGGCAAACGCGATCAATGGCTATCATATTGAGAAACGCTTCATCAGGAAAAATGGCCGTTTTTTCTGGGCCGATGTGTCGGTGACAGTGATTCGTAAATACTCCCTACCTCCCCTTGACCATATGTGGGAATTTCCGCCTTTATCAAAGCAAGAACAGGGAGAGTTTGAGGCCGTTCTCGGTGTTATCGTTGACATCACTGAGCGCAAACAGGCGGAGGAAGCATTACGTGGCAGTGAAGCCCGTTATCGCGGCGTGGTAGAAGATCAAACGGAATTGATTTGCCGCTTTCTACCCAATACCACGCTAACCTTTGTAAATGATGCCTACTGCCGTCACTTTGGAGTACAGCGCGAAGAGATTCTGGGCCAAAATTTCTTGACACTGATTTCTAAAGAGGCGCATGAAGCAATTTTAGCCAATCTACAATCTCTTATCAACAAAGAGCAATCTATCATTGTTCATGAACACCCCGCCAAGGCCCTCAATGGAGAAACCAGTTGGCAACAGTGGTCATATCGGGCTATTTGTGATGACGAAGATCGAGTTGTGGAAATTCAATCAGTGGGGCGCGACATCACCGCACGCAAGCAAGCTGAGGAAAATTGGCAAAAGGCTAAAGAAGCCGCCGAAGCAGCCAACCGTGCCAAAAGTGCTTTTTTAGCTAACATGAGCCATGAATTACGCACACCCCTTAATGCGATTTTGGGTTACGCACAAATCTTTAACCTTGACAACAAGTTGTGTGACAAGTACCGGGAAGGTGTCGGTATCATTGAACGCAGTGGCAACTATTTGTTGACTCTGATTAATGATATTTTAGACTTGTCCAAAATTGAGGCGGGCAAAATTGAACTCTATCCAACAGATTTCAATTTTAATCAATTTATTCAAAGCATTACGGAAATATTTCATATGCGGGCCGAGCAAAAAGGAATTGCTTTTACATACCAACCGCTGTCGCCTATCCCGGTGGGAATTCACGCCGATGAAAAAAGGTTGCGGCAAATTCTCATCAATTTGCTAGGGAACGCAATTAAGTTTACTAAGCAAGGCTCAGTGACTTTAAAAGTGGGTGTGGCAGAACGGCAAAGAGGCCCGGGGAAAGCGGAGAGGGAAAAGAATAATGATTCATTGCCAGTTGCCCATTACCCGTTACCCGTTGCCAAAATCTGTTTTCAAGTGGAAGATACGGGTATCGGTATTGCCCCAGAAGATTTGGATAAAATATTTTCACCCTTTCAACAAGCCGGCGATCCAAATTATCAAGCCGAAGGTACCGGTTTAGGTTTATCTATCACCAAAAAACTGGTAGAGATGATGAGCGGCGAGCTACATGTCGAAAGTGTGCTGGGGCAGGGAAGTCTGTTTTGGACGACATTGGATTTGCCAGAAGTGCTAGGACTGGCTCAACCCAAGCAAACCGAAACCCCCGTTATTATTGGCTGTCGAAAAACTGATAACGGCCCAATTACCAATGATCCTCCCAAAATTTTGGTGGTTGACGATAAATTAGAAAATCGCTTATTACTGGTTAATCTGTTGACACCTTTAGGTTTTGAAGTGATAGAAGCTGTCAATGGTGTTGACGGTTTAGACAAAGCGCGTCAATGTCAGCCGGATTTGATCGTGTTAGATTTAATGATGCCAGTCATGGATGGTTTTGAATTTGCACGCGAATTTAGGCAAATACCCACATTGAAAAATATCGTGGTGATTGCCGCTTCAGCCAGTGTTTTTGAGTATCACCAACAAGAGAGTTTAAAAGCCGGCTGCAACGAATTTATTCCCAAACCAATTCGCGCCGAGGAATTGTTAGAACGTTTGCAACACTATTTAGGATTAGAATGGATTCAAGAATCACAAGCACCACAAGCACCGGCTAACCAATCAGTCGTCAGTGACGACGAAATGGATTTTTCGGCAATCACATTGCCTACCGAGCAAGCCGCGACTCTCTTTGAGTTAGCCACGATGGGCGATATTAAAGGCATTCTTGAACAAGTCGAACAACTAAAACAAATGTCAGAACAATTCCTGCCACTTGGCAACAAGATTGCCAAATTGGCTAAAGAATTTGAAGACGAGCAAATCTGTGAACTTGTCCAACCCTATCTAGCTCAATCCAAAGGGGGAATTAACAATTAATCATTAATCATTAATCATTAATCATTAATCATTAATGTAGGGGCAATCCCTTGTGGTTGCCCTACAAATCGTCATGTCGTGTAGGGGCAATCCTTTATGGTTGCCCTCACCGAAAAGCGGTACGATATGGCATTGAGGTGGAACCTGGGGAAAGCTCAAAAAGGCCTGGTTTGTGGGCCATAAAACCGTTTTTAAGATTCAAATTTTCATTTTTCATTTTTCATTTTTCATTAATATACAGAGTCATTCAGTATGAACGAAACCAATTTGCAACCAGAAACCATTTTGATTGTTGATGATATACCGGCCAATGTAAGCTTTTTGTTAGAATTTTTGAGCCATGCGGGCTTCAAAGTATTGGTCGCTAAGGAAGGTAAAGCCGCACTCAAAAAAGCCGAATATGCACACCCCGACTTAATTTTGTTGGATGTGATGATGCCGGGCTTTTCAGGGTTTGAAGTCTGCAAAGCCTTGAAATCAAACGAAAATACCAAAGACATTCCGATCATTTTTATGACGGCACTCTCCGATACGGTTGATAAAGTCAAAGGATTTTCGCTGGGCGCAGTTGATTACATTACAAAACCCATTCAACATGAAGAAGTCTTAGCTCGCGTCACCACGCACCTGAAACTTCGCAAGCTACAGCAACAACTCGAAGAAGAGCTTCAAGTTCGCAAAGAATATGCGGTTAAACTAGAAAAGCGGAACACCGAGCTCAATGCTTTTGCTCGTACTGTCGCCCACGATCTGAAAAATCCCTTAACCGGCGTTATGGGCCTCAGCGAGCGACTGTTGGAAATGTGTTCTAGCGACACCTTGCCGACTGATAACGCCAGAACCTATTTACAGTTGATTGCACAATCTGGGCAAAAGATGGTTGATATTATTAATGCCTTGCTGTTACTCGCCAGAGCCTCGGAACAGGACAAGGTGAAAACACAACCGCTTTCTATGTCGCGTATTATCACTCAAGTGATAGAAAAACGTTTGTTTTATATGATAAGGGATTTTCAAGGCAAAATCCATTTACCTGAGACTTGGCCGATCGCTTTGGGCTACGCACCTTGGGTTGAAGAAATTTGGGCTAATTACCTAAGTAATGGTTTGAAGTATGGGGGCCAACCGCCTCATTTAGCGCTCGGTGCCGACACACAGAACGATGGAATGATACGCTTTTGGGTGCGCGACAATGGCCCCGGCCTCTCTATTGAAGCACAAGCCAAGTTATTCACACCATTTATGCGCTTACACAAACACCGTGCTGACGGACATGGCCTTGGTTTGTCAATTGTCCAACAAGTCGTCGAAAAACTTCGCGGACAGGTTGGGGTAGAAAGTAGCGAAGGTTTGGGAAGCGTTTTTTACTTTACCTTACCAGCACCAACAAATTGATTAAGTACCGAAGCACATATTATCAGGTATTTTGCCTGAATCAAAAGGGCTTTGCACGTGGGATTGCCCCTACGAACCGTCGTGTCATGTAGGGGCAATCCTTTATGGTTGCCCCTTCTTATTACCCATTACCCATTACCAATTATCCATGATAAATTTTCGTCACACCTTATCAAGATTTAACTCGCTAACCACTTTAGCAGATCGTCTTATTATCGGCCTCGCCATTGCGCTGTTGGTATGGTTGTATATGCGTTACTGGATAACCGAAAGGCCTGATGCTGACTATGCCTTGATTTTGGCAGCCAATCAAGCCCCAAAACAAGTCGATTTGCAGCATACCCAACAGATATCTATTCAAGGCAGTTTAGGTGAAAGCCTTATTGAAGTGTCAAAAGGACGTATCCGTTTTATAGCATCGCCGTGTCGGCACAAACAATGCATCCATGCCGGATGGCTGACAGCAGCTAGTGATTTTGTCGCCTGCTTGCCTAATCAGGTGAGCATAGAATTGCACCGTACCCAAACGGCCAAATTTGATGCTATCGCCTACTAACACTCAATGCCATTAAGTTAAGAAAAAGGCCCGTTTGTTTGTAGTAGGCGATTTATCGCGTCACGCAATCAACCAAAATAGGTGATAAATCACCTACGACGAACAGACATTTATCTAAGTTTCCAGGGGCGATGCCAATGCCATTAAGTTAAGCTTTTCGGTGAGGGCAACCAGAAAGGATTGCAGGGCAACCAGAAAGGATTGCAGGGCAACCAGAAAGGATTGCAGGGCAACCAGAAAGGATTGCCCCTACACGACATGACGATTTGTAGGGGCAATCCCTTGTGGTTGCCCTTAACTTAATGGCATTGAGGGGCGATGCCCCTGGCTATATTAATGTCGCCCCGTTGGGGCTTTTCTATGAGATCGATCGGGGCGTGTTATTAAAGCCAAGGGCAACGCCCCTGGCTTTCTTATTCATTTACGGACAAGTCTATTTATTTAAAGTAAAATATATATAAGTTATGAAAACCTTAACGATGGCAGGCATCTTACTGTTGCTGTGGGTGTGTACCTATTACGTGTGGGATTTCACTCAGTTTCGGCAATTGGAGCCGTATCCCTTGGTGAAGGAGCCATTGCCCTGCGATTTTGCCGCTGGGGAGTGTCAACTGTGGTACGATTTTTTCGAGAGCTATTCTTTCGTTATTAAACACCCTCAAGCTCAATACCCCTTCTGTAGTGAAGCTTGTTGTATCCATTTGCACTTATTTTATGGAAGAATGCTTCTTTCCTCTCAGCTTAACAACAACCTTTGTCGGCGCAAACAGGACTCCAAACTTTAGTTTTGCAATCCGGAGTCCAAACTTTGTTAAAAAATCCGATGTCTCAAAGACATCGGATTTTTTTAGCGATAGGCGATGAATCGCCTACTACAAACTCCGTGTCTCAGTGTTAAATAACAAGTATCTATAAAAAACAAAATAGGGCAACTTTAAAACCAATTCCCAATCAACAAAAAAGCGGCCCAATAATAAGGATGTTTATATCTTCTAGAAGCTAGGAGCTGTGCTTGTTGAAGTGCTTGTGCTTTGGAGAAATTGGGATGGTTACAAATCGCGCTATAAAAATATTTCATTAAACTCGCCGTCGATTCTTCATCCACAAGCCATAAACTCGCCACTGCACTTCTCGCACCTGCCTTGACGGCAATACCTGCCAAACCCAACGCCGCTTGCTCATCACCGACAGCCGTTTCGCAAGCACTTAAAGTCAATAATTCCACTGGCTCTTCACGAAACTGACTTAAGCTCATAAACTGTTCCAATTCATTGAAGTTTAATTTGTCATCGTAAGTCAGCAAAAAGCTTAAAGCCGAATGGCGCTCAAACTTGCCATGCGTGGCAAAATAAACAAGCGTATAAGCCGTTTGTTCTAAGTTGATCCTCACCCGACTTTTCAGAAAGGATTTATTGACTAAGGGTGGCGTTGTCGTTGGGCAAATTTGCTTGATGGCTTCAATTGACTCGACGACATGGGGTAACTTCCCAAAACCTTGTACGGCTTCAGACAATCCTGCCATTAACATATTAATATTATCCCGCTTAAGCGTTTTAGGCGCTTCTGTCAAACTCAAACCGGGCGTAATCGCGAGTGCATATCGTTCTATCAAAAACTGCCTACCATCGTGTAGTGCCGCAAAAGGAATGGTACGAAGCAAACTGTCTGGCACGATAATCAACGTATTTATATCCTGAACTTCTGCCACAATCTTCTTAATGAAAACATCATAAAGTGTTCGTGCATTCAGCAACAGCCGACGGTAATTACTGTTTGGTTTTCTCAGTTGTTTCTGAAATTCTTTGACGATTTTAGCCAGCTTGGCTTTTGTGGCGTTAGGATTTTCTTGGCTTGTCACCGTGAATTGTTTTAACCTGCCACCCGACAGACTCAGCAATAATTCGACACGCTCTGAAAAAATCATCGGATACAGCACGGCGGTATGAGCTTCAGTCAAAATATCATCTATATTCCGACGTTTAGCTTGCAATGCCGTCACACAGTCATCCTGAAAATAGTTTTCTAATTCAACCGCTTTCAATAATTCCAGCGTTTCTCTCGCATTAAACAATGCCTCTTTGCGCCGGCTGTCATCGGTGGCGCGACGCGCCGCTTGGAGCCATAAATCGGCTAACTCATAATAAACAGAATCGGCTGTTTTAGCTTGAAGTGGAGTGCGGTAGCCGCCTTGCACCATGGCACGGCGAAGGGTTTGTAAATGCTTCACCGCTTGTTGGTAGGCTGCAATAGCGCCTCGTAAATCCTTTTGCGCTTGACGCAAACGTCCCAATTGCCATTGCCAAAGATATATCATATCGGGCGCATTGCCCGTCAAAAAAATCGCCTGTCGAGTTAGGCGCTCAGCTTCTTGATTCCGGCCGTATTTTTCATACAGCTTTCCCAAATAGCCTTTGGCATAAGCCATCGCCCGTTTATCAGCGCGTTTGTGGGCCAATTGCCAACTTTCTTGCAAAGTTTGATAAGCGATAAGTTTCATCTCAGCACGCTCAATCGCCAGATAACCCAGCTTAAGTAGCCCAAAGACTTTATCGTGGGAATCTGGTAACGCTTTCATTTGTGACAAGGCTGCCTCGAAATTGTCTCGTTTAAATTCAAGTTGCAAGAGATTGGTTCGCAACTTAGCACTAAAAACGGGGGCATCGTGTGCTAAGGCAAGGCTCTTTTGATAGGTTTCCAAGGCCTGTTGATAATTTTCTTGTAGACTCAGTACGTTAGCGTGATAATTTAACGCCGTGGCACAGGCAAGCCGAGATTCGACAGGATGACAAACAAGTTGAACGCTTTGCTGTGCGTACTTGTCGGCCTTATCTAAGTCACGACTGAGCAAATAGAAATCGCTAAGACTGCCCAAGACAAGCGCTTGACGGATTTTATCATTGGCTTGCTTAGCGTTGGACAGTGCGTGAGAAAGGGCGATAACGCTTTTTTGGGCCAAGCCTAGCGATTGATAAGCAGCGGCAAGTTGCAACAACACATCGATTTTTTTCCGCTTTGAGCGCAACTGAGGCCAGATTTTTTCCCATTGCTTGATGGCTTGAGAAAAATGGCCTTGTTCAAAGGCGCGTTGGGCAATGATAAGCGGATTAGAATCGGCCGCAGCGAGAGTTGTTGTGCTGATTGTTAGGGCAAGGCACAGGAAAAGTACAACATTTTTACAGTAAAAATACCCATAACATCTAGTACAACGGATACGCGTTCCGAAACGGATTTTCATATTCGGGGGTGACGAAATAACTTAGCCATGACGATTTATTACGCATATCGATTATCCTTTATTGAGAGCCAAGAAATCCGAAGAAATCCGATTTTTTGGAAAATCGGATTTCTCAAATGAGCCAAACGGCCCACGATCAGGAGTCCAAACTTTAGTTTGGCAGTCCCAAGTTAAAACAGGCCGACTCAGGAACGTGAGTTCGTGCCATTACCCTATATCCCATTCGTTTATTTCTGAGATCAAAGTACTCGGTATACAAACAGGCCTTCAATTAAAATTTTATCAATATAATGAATGAGTTAGTCGATTAACATCAAATTATTTGGCAAAAGCCGGCGACTTGTCCGTCTATTTATATTTAAGTCGTTCAGGTAAAAACGCGCCACGCTATCCGCCTTTTAAGACGGCCCAAATCGTCGGCCAAAAAATAGTTTGGCAAAAATGGGCCAAGTGTCCGTCCATATAATATATGAATGAAGGCCATCCCGCATGTCCAAATCAAGGCCGACAAAATCGTGGGCCAAAAAATAGTTTGGCAAAAATGGGCCATATGTCCGTCTATATAATATATAGATGAATGAAGAGCATCTTGCCCGTCCAAATCAATGCACAGTTGAGCAAAAAAAAGATTGGCAAAAATGGGCCATATGTCCGTCTATATAAATAAAGGACGAAGAAAAAGTTGACTGACGTGAATTAATGCACAACTCCAAAATCCCTTATTATATACAATCCTTGTTAAAAATTGGCCATATGTCCGTCTATATAAAATAACAACTACAAGGATTCGTTATAAAAACGGATTTATGACTACTCAGCCAAAAAAATAATTTGGCAAAAATCGGCCATTTGTCCGTCTATATCTACAAGGATTCGTTATAAAAACGGATTTATGACTACTCAGCTAAAAAAATAATTTGGCAAAAATCGGCCATTTGTCCGTCTATATTATGTAAGGGAAATAAATAAATCGCAGCCCCAACGGGGCGATATTAATATAGCCAGGGGCATCGCCCCTGGCTACACGCTACACGCTACACGCTACACGCTACACGCTACACGCTACACGCTACACGCCTGGCTACATGCCCTTGGCAACATGCTCTTTAAAAAATAGGAACGTTTGAAAAAAAAATGGTCAAAGAGAATTGTGATCACGTCTCGCTATTCTATGATCGCCTAATACCAATCACTGGTATTTTAGGCGTATTTATTTATATCATTAGCATAACTGTGCCAAGTTGGCTCAATACAACGCTCGTTTTTGTAAGCTTTTGCGGCATATTGGTTGCTCTTTTTGGAGAGTGTAGCAGATTTAGCTTAAAACTGCCCTTAGTACTGCCTATTGCAATTTTCGTACTCTTAAGTTTTTTATCTGTTTTACTGTCTATCGATTTTAAAACCAGTTTAGAGCCAACTTTGTTAATGGTACCAACTTTAATTATTTATTTCTTAATTGTTGAGTTATTTAATATTAAGCTCGTTAAGTTACTTTATCTCGCTTTTTCTATCGTCGCGATAATTATTTCTGTTTTTTTATTGCAAGTCTTTTTTGAAAGTCATGCGCATTCACGGTATGCCTGGATAGCAGAAGCTAAACATCCGCTTTTAGTGGTTCCCAATGATTTAATCTTTATTTCTCTTATTGCGCCATTGTCGTTTAGTTTATTTTATAAGAAGCCTTT
>NBMI01000227.1 GCA_002085445.1 Candidatus Parabeggiatoa sp. nov. 2 | reverse complement strand
AGCTCCGGGCTTTTTCTGAACAACTATTGAAGAATCCGTTTTTTAATGATTTCGGTCCAGATTTGATAGCCCGCGGCGTTGAGATGCACTCCGTCTGGCTGAAAAACATTTACGAGAAGTTTTCCCATTTCATCGTACATCGCGTTGCTGATGTCAATGAATTCAATAAAATCGTGTGCTTTGGTGTATTCTTCAAGCAGCGCATTGGCTTTTTGCATCGTTTTCCAGAGGTGCTCCCGTGCCAAGCTCGGCTTAATCGACAAAAAGTATATTGTCGTGTCAGGGAGCGCGGTATGGACTTTTTCGACAAAAGTTTGACAGTCTTTTAAAAATCGTCTAGGTGATTTGCCAGCTGCAATATCATTATCGCCTTCATAAAAAACGATTTTTGTCGGTTGATAAGGAATGACTATGCGTTCAACGTATTGAATGACATGCGTCGCTTGCGAGCCGCCAAATCCGCGATTGATAACTTTTAACGGTGCCATATCCGGTTCAAGCGTTTTCCACATTTTTAGACTGGAACTTCCAACGAAAAGAATAGCACCTTTTTCGGGCGGATTTCGTATATCGTTTGTCTCAAACCAGCGTATTTGTTCTTCAAAACGAGAAGGATTCATCATGATCTTGTCAATTAGCCCAAACAATTCGTCTCGGAACAAAACGCTCAAGGATATCATTAACAGTGCCAATAATACCACTAAATATTTTGTCATTTTTTTGCGCCTTTTCTATAAAGAGTCTTTGCTAATCAGTCGTATGTACTTAACATCGTTACAAACTTATCTCGCACAGAACGTCGTTTCAGAGCGAAGCGAGATCATAGTCGCTCTTGACACTCCAGGTAGTTACACTGGCTATATTAATCTCGCCCCGTTGGGGCTCAAAGCCAGGTAGTTACACTGGCTATATTAATCTCGCCCCGTTGGGGCTCAAAGCCAGGTAGTTACACTGGCTATATTAATCTCGCCCCGTTGGGGCTTTCCTTGTTAACTTCTATTAGCCCCTTCGGTAAGTATTATTAAAGCCTGGGGCAACGCCCCAGGCTTGGGGAGATATTCCAAACTAAAGTTTGGACTCCAAATCAGTGATCACTGATAACTGTTCACTGATAACTGATAACTTGCACTCCTAAAAAAACCATTTTGCCATATGCTTAACTTAATGGCAGTGAGGGGATGCAAGGGGTGTGTCACGGCTATCCAAAAACGCAACTTGTGTAGTATAGTCTATGTTATGGGCCAATTTACAATTACAATTTACCAATTACCAATTACCTATTATCAAATGAAAGGAGCGTTATGATAGAAATACGCATACATGGGCGCGGTGGGCAAGGAAATGTGGTGGCCGCCTATTTGTTGGCTATGGCGGCTTTTGAAGAGAACCGTTATGGGCAAGCGTTTCCTAATTTCGGGGCCGAGCGGCGGGGCGCACCCGTTATGGCTTTCGTCCGTATTGCCGATAGCCCCATTCAGCGGCGCAATCAAGTGCGTCATCCGGCTTTTTTGATTATTCAAGATCAAGCGTTGCTACAGGTGCCCGGTGTCACAGATGGTTTATTGCCCGGCGGCAAAATTTTGGTCAATTCTAGACAAAGCAGCGCCGAATTGAGTGAGCAATTGGGTAAAGAGGCGGTTGCGCTACAAGCAACGGCGCTGGCAAAAAAGATTTTGGGCCGCCCGGTGCCTAATACCGCTTTGCTGGCCGCCTTTTTTACCTTAACAAATATGTTATCACAAGACTCTCTGGCATTAGTCCTTAATAAGCGTTTTAAGGGTGAGGTGTTGGAAAAAAATTTACAATTAATTCAACAAGCAGCTGGACTTGTACCGGCGGGCTTGTGGAAGGAGGCCTAAAATGCTGCAAGCGCTTGAAGGTTCACAAGCTATCGCCCAAGCGGTGGCATTATGCCGTCCCCAAGTGATCGCCGCTTATCCTATTACGCCGCAAACGCATATTGTGGAAAATATCTCTAAATTGGTGGCCGATGGCAAATTGCAGTGCGAATTTATCAGTGTCGAAAGCGAATTTTCGGCCGCGTCGGTGGTATTAGGGGCCGCACTGGCGGGTTCTCGCACTTATACCGCGACGGCTTCACAAGGAATTCTGCTCATGGCGGAAGTGTTATTTAATATCGCTGGGATGCGCGTTCCTATCGTGATGACTTGTGCCAACCGGGCCGTCTCCAGTCCTTTGTCGATTTGGAATGATCAACAAGATTCAATGGCAGTGCGTGATGCCGGCTGGATTCAACTGTATTGCGCCGACAACCAAGAGGCCGTCGATACGACCATTCAAGCTTATCGCATTGCCGAGCGCACCGAATTGCCGGTGATGGTGTGCATGGATGGTTTTACGTTGACTCATACCTTGGAAGGTATTGATATTCCAACGCAAAAGCAAGCGGATACTTTTTTGCCGCCTTATGAATTTTCTCGCACTTTAAACCCTCGTGATCCCCTCAGCCTTGGCACTTTAGTGACTCCGGATTATTATACTGAGGCGCGACATTCGCATCACCAAGCCCTACTCAATGCACAAGCCGAAATTGTCTCGGCCGATCAAGACTGGTTCGCCATCAGTGGGCGCAAATGTGGTGGCCTTTTATCAGTAGAAGGCCCCGAACAAGCCAAAACGGCCATTTTAACGATTGGCTCCGTGTTAGGTACGTTGCGCGAAGCGTTAGAAGAATTTCCACCGGGACAACCCGTCAAATTGATTAAATTGCGCTCTTTCCGGCCTTTCCCGGCGGAAACCTTGAAAGCGGCCTGTAAAGAATTAGACGACGTGATTGTTTTAGAGCGGGCACTGTCGCCCGGCAGCGGTGGTATTATTGGTTTAGAAGTACTAGCGGCCTTATCTGAATTACCCAAGCCACCGCGCGTACATAACTTTGCCGCCGGCTTAGGCGGCCGAGACATCCCACTAGAAATTCTCCCAACATTGCTTTCCACCCTGAACGAACCAAGCGACAAACGCTTTAAAATCATTGACGTCGAATTAGAAAAACTACCAGAAGAAGACAGATAACTAAATCATTTCAAAACAGCAAGCCAACAGCTTTCACCAGTTGTCTAATAGCTAAAGTACCCTAAAGGGTACTATGGCTTAAAGGGTTAGTAGGCTATGGCTTAAAGGGTTAGTAGGCTTTAGCCTACTTTAGCTGTTAGCCTCAGAATTTATTCTGAGGCTTAGTGAGGCGATAAATCGCCTACTACAAACAAACGACACACGCTCTTAGTATTAAGTCAACCTTAGGAAACAGAACATGACAACAGAAACAGCGATTCCCATCTCCAAACTCCGCAAAAAACAGCCCCGGTTTCGTGGCTTAGAATCAGGCCATCGCGCCTGTTTAGGCTGCGGAGAAGCCTTAGCGGCCCGTTTAGTCACAGAATCCGCTGGGCCTGATGTGATGGTGGCTAACGCGACGGGCTGCTTAGAAATCTTTACCACACCTTGGCCCGAATCGGCTTGGCGAATACCTTGGGTACATTCCCTATTTGAAAACGCTGGCGCGGTGGCCGCTGGCATGGAAGCCGCACTTAAAGCACAAGGTAAATCAACCAAAGTGCTGGCCTTTGGCGGCGACGGCGGCACTTTTGATATTGGCTTTCAAGCCCTATCAGGCATGCTAGAGAGAGGCCACAATGTCTTATACGTCTGTTTCGACAACGAAGCTTACATGAATACGGGCATTCAACGCTCTAGTTCCACTCCCCACGCGGCGATGACAACCACGTCGCCGCCCGGCAAAGAGCGCATGGGCAAACGCCATCTGAAAAAAGACATCGTTTCCATTGTCGCCGCTCATCACATTCCTTATGCGGCCACCGCCTCAATAGCCTATCCCTCTGATATTCGTAAAAAAGTACGCCGTGCCATGGCGATTGAGGGCCCGACTTTCCTACAAATTCACTGCCCTTGTCCATTAGGATGGGGACATGAAGGTGACCATAGTATCACGGTGGCGAGACTCGCCGTACAAACCGGACTCTATCCCATCATTGAATTAGAAAGAGGCGGATTAGCTAACGTCATGCCCTTGCGTAACATACGCCCAATGACGGAATACCTGAAAATGCAGCAACGCTTCCGCCACTTATTTACGGACGACTTACGCGCCAAGGAAGAACTAGAACACCTCCAAGCAATAGCCGATCACAACATCGAAATTTATGGGCTACGCAGTGATGGTGGCAAAGATGCATTCGACAGCGAAGGCATGGACACCGTGCGGCGCGGCGGAATGCGCTGGGCTTAATTATGCGAATTAAGAATGAAGATGTCAAGAAATCCGAAAGAAATCCGATTTTTTTGAAAAATATGATTTCTCAATAGGCTCAAGAAATCCGTTTTTTTTTAAATCGGATTTCTCAATCTGGGTAGTATGGGGATTTCCGCTTTCCTGCACTCGTTAAAACTAAACTCTCGGTGCGAATAATGAAAAGAGAGGCTTATCCGTTTCGGAACGTGTATCCGTTGTACTCAGAAGAGATTGATAAAATAATGAAGCGCGACAGAAGGCCATAACTTCATTTGAAAACATTCACGTCGGCAAAAGTTTCCGCTGCGGAAACTTTTGCCTTGTTAAGTATTTTATGGCCCTCAAACTCGAAAAGTCCAAATAACCCTATAAATACGAATTAAGAATGAAAAATTAAAAATGTAGAATGAACAAAGAGTTATAAAATGACTGTCAATGAACATGTTTTTATAAGTTATTTATTTTAGAATATTCATTTTAACCCTTAGTTCGCATTATAAATTTTAGGCGATAAATCGCCTACTACAAACAAATACGACAACTTTTCGGAGGCATTGTGTTTATTTTAATACTCGGCATAGCCATTTTTTTCGGTGTGCATTTGCTGCCATCATTTCCGACTGTTCGCCAAACGCTGATAAATCGTTTTGGAACTAATCGTTATAAGTCAGGGTACGTCATAATTGCAGTGCTTGGCTTGGCACTGATTATCTTCGGAAAATCACAGGCTGAATCTATCCCGGTTTGGCAACCCAGCAGCTTGCTTGCTTTCCAAATTGCGCCTTATATCATACTGCTTGGATTTATTATTTCCAATGCGATGTACATGCCTTCCAATATAAAACGCTTCACTCGCCATCCGATGTTGTGGGGAATCGTCTTTTGGTCATTAGGCCACCTATTAACCAATGGCGATTTATCCTCACTCATCTTATTCGGTTGTTTTGGATTGTTTTCGTTATTTGATATGTACTCCGCTAATCGTCGCGGAGCGACAAAATCAGCGCAAGTTTATCCTCTCACAAAAGACTTAATACTGATTGTTGTTGGTGTGATTTCTTGGGGCATCTTTTTATATCTACATCCTTACATTTTCGGCGTACCGGTGATTCAGTATTTATCACTATAACAGTCGTCCAAACTAACGTTTGGCAGGAGTCCAAACTAACGTTTGGCAGTCGTTCAAACTTAAGTTTAGCAAGTTTCAATTCGTTTATTTCTTAATTCGTTGTACTAAAGTGAGGGCCATAAACTCATTTGAATGTTTTAAAATGAAAGTATGGCCCTAGATTCGCGCAACAAAAATAGACGGTAATGCTACAAAGAGTCGTAGTGGAAAACAAATCACCGTAAAACTAAGGTAACTGGATGAAACAATGGTTTAATCAATTAGCTCCCCGTGAGCGTCGCGCCCTAATAATAGGGATAGTCGCTTTAGGAGGAATTATTATATATTTCATGCTATGGGAACCTTTTACCACCGAACGCACCCAATTGGAAAACATCATCACCTCCCAAAAAGCCACCCTAGATTGGATGAACGAAACCGCCGCTGAAGTACAGCAACTACGCAGTCAATCCAAAACTTCGTCCGTCAAAACTCGCAAGCAATCATTACTAAGCCTGATTGACAAAAGCACCCGCACCGGTGCGCTTAGCAAAGCCAACAAACGCATTGAACCAAAAGGAGAACGACAAGTCCGAGTCAATTTCAAAGAAGTGAGCTTTACAGAATTAATGCGTTGGCTAGGACAACTACACAACCAACATCAAGTACAAGTTAGCACTATCACGATTGAACCTCAACACACTCCCGATAAAGTAAAAGTGCGCTTAATCCTAAAAAACTGAAACTCGCTTGTTTTGGAGTCCAAAGCTGAAGCTTTGGCGCTTTTGGACGACTACCAAACTAAAGTTTGGACTCCTGCCAAACTTTTACGAGATCACCTATAAGGAAGCAAAATGTCTCCTACAAACAAACGCTTCACTACCTTAATAGAACGAGAAGGAGGTGCCATCCGTTTCGAGTATGAAATCACTTACGAGTTCATGCCACATGAAAGTCTCAAAAAGCTGCCACGCCAGGTTCGAGAGCAGGTGACAGACTTACAGTATCTACATAAAACGCATCCTGAACAGGCGATTGTGTCTTTACTCGATCTGATTGAAAAATACCCGAAGGTGCCTATCTTTTACAACTATCTCATCGCCGCTTATAACGCAACGGGGCAAGGAGAAAAAGCGGAAGCGGCCATCGAAGAAGCTTATCAGAAGCACCCTGATTATCACTTTGCCAAGACTAACTATGCCATCCAGTGTCTAAGAAACCAAGCGCCAGAGAAAATCCCGGCTATCTTCGACAACAAATTCGACTTAGGATCGCTCTATCCGCACCGAAAGGTATTCCACATCACGGAATTGATGGCATTTACCAGCGTGATGACTTTATACTACGACGCGATAGGCAACCGTAGCGCCGCCAAAGTCTGTTACACGATACTCCAAGAACTAGAGCCTGAACATTACTTAACCAAAAGCCTAAAACGTAAACTTTACCCGACGTTTTTACAAAAACTGTGGGAT
>NBMI01000226.1 GCA_002085445.1 Candidatus Parabeggiatoa sp. nov. 2 | reverse complement strand
ATTTATACCTCGCTTGCCCATAACTTAAACTTTTTACGCACCCCTTCATTTCGTTTTTTAAGGCCGTTATTCCCCGATTGGACGGGGTTAGGGGTGTTTTTTTTAGTTGTGACCATCTGAAGTCTAATAAAATATATTTAATAACTACGCCTTATCTCCAAAATAATAATTGTGCTTAAAGACCCCGTTTACTCACATTCCGCCAAGAATCATTGAGTAGACGGGAGTTTTTTCCGTTCCAACTTTGGCATGGTTCAAGGTAACGCATCAAACCATGCCATTTTTTTGCGTTTGTGCAATTCTGCCAATTTCTTGAGACGTTCTTTTAATCTTTTTTCTATAGGCGATTCAATACTTATTCGTTCAAAGCCTTCTCGCTGTCGCATTTTTTTGGACTTCTCCTTCAAATATTAGACACGGTGAACCAAGGCTTTCAGGAGCCGAAACCACTATCTCCATAACCTGTATACAAGGTGATCGTGGCAGCACGAAGGGCAACCGACTATTTAGAATATGGAATTGGAGAAATAAAATCAGGATAGTAATCGCACCGATAAAGCTACGAGTATTCAAACGAGTTAGCCCTTGCTAATTGGTATTTCAGTTGTGATATCTGACTAAGTACACAATCTAAAAGCCAGATGATGCGTGGTGATACCGTGAGAGGGCCGGTAGGGAGTTTGAAGGGTGGGCCGGGATAGAAAAAGGTACCGGGACAAAGGCGATTCGGTTGCCCCAACCTTTGGCTGAGGCGTTGCTGAGGTTAAAAGCGCAGAGCGCACCAAGATTGCTGATATACAAAGGGCTTTAGAAACGTACACAATCAAAATTTGGGTTCTGAGCTTAAATACAACACGTAGAACGGGGGAGAAGAAATTATCGATAGCGCACCAATGCACATAACATAGTGCCGCTTTGGGGGCCATCATACGGTTTTGAAGATTTCAAATTAGTTTAATAACTATCCAAATACCTTTGTTATGCCTTTTAGACATAACTGATTGAATATTCAATCAATTAATGAAAGTCAATGCGTAAGTCCTATGTTCATTCGTTTTCATTAGCGAAAAAAGCCTTTTTTATATACAATCCTTGTAATTACAAGGGTTTAGACTTTAGTTTGGCAATGCCCATAAAGGCGTCCAAACTTTAGTTTGGCAATGCCAAGATTTATCGATGACTCCGGCATCGCGCCAAGAACAATCGTGTTATGTTATTTGATTAAGTACACAATCTAAAAGCCAGACAATGCGTGGTGGATACCGTGAAAAGGCCGGACGAGCGTTTTAAGGCTGGGCCGGAGTCAAAAAAGTACCGGGACAAAGGCGATCCGGTTGCCCCAACCTTTGGCTGAAACGTTGCTGAGGTTAAAAGCGCAGCACACCAAGATTGCTGATATACAAAGGGCTTTAGAAAACGTACACACTCAAAACTCGGATTCTGAGCTTAACTGGAAGCTTAAGTTTGAGAGCGCGGCCGTTGAGAATGAGCGACTGTTTGAGAAGTTGCGTGGTGAAAATGCGGATTTAAGAAAGGCCTTGGGTGATGCGTATAAATACATTGACTTAATGAAACGAGCGCAAGTCAAAATGCCAAAAGCCACAAAACGGGAAACGGTGACAATAGAAAATCTCTTTGCCTAATAAATTATTGGCGTTATGTCAAGACCACTAACTGATTTGAATAACCTTGGCTTTTTGCCATAATGGTAAGGCCTCGGATAAATTTAGCCTGAGAAGTCGTCGGGGAAATCACGGAAGAAGAGGTTAAGCTGTGTTACAAAACAAAGGCCGCGAAGGCCCAAGCGGCTAAATCGAAGGCCCAAGCGGTAAAATCGTCAGCTACCACAAGGCCTGAGCAACCTAAAACATTACCACCGCCGATGCTGGAGGGACTGGTGACAGGGAAAATGGGGAAAATGGAATTTAAGATTAAAATTAATGAGTTACCCACTGATATTAAAATCCTTGAGAATAAGTGGGTGGCGTTTGTGATTGATGCACAACCCGAACAAGTGAAGGTGACGATTCAGCCGAAGACTTGGAAGAAATGGCAAAAGGCGGCGACGGATTATCCTGCTTGGGTGGCGGAGTGGTCAATTGGGGCCAGAATTTGAGGAGGTTTTGAGTTATTGGAGATGGGGCGCAAGTTTTTTATTCGAGCCGAAAGAGCCGAAGGGTGGATGAATGGCGGGTTTAGCTACGCTGACTTGAAGACCCACCCTACGCTCGCTACAAACTCCGTCAACTACAATTAAAAGAGGTATCAATAGGGCCATGAGTTGAAATACCTTGAGCCATTATGCCAGATGGCCCTAGTGCAGGAGAGCGGAAATCCCCGTACCACTCACCCATTGAGAAATCCGATTTTTCCAAAAAATCGGATTTCTTGGCTCTCATTAGACTATTGTTGTTGGGCGAAGAAATGGAGGAGCTTATCAATGTCCCCTTCTTTCAGTTTCTTAAACGCGATCGCCATCTTATCAACCTGTTCTCGATCGCCCTCTTTGAAGTACTCAAGTTGGGTTTTAAGATAGGGCGTCGATTGTCCTGCTAAGATACCGGCATCGTCGCTAGGCTCCCTGCCATTATCCGTGTGACATTTCTTACAGTATTTTCTGTAGACCAATTTGCCTTTTCTGGCAAGCTTGCTATCAAACTCTTGTTCGCGGGCTTCAAAATCTTGGGCCGCGAAATAATCAGCTAACGCGGTCAGTTCGGCATCGCTGAGTGTCTCGGTGACGGCTTTCATATCCGTCTCATCGTGTCCCTCAGCCTTGAATTTTTTGCTAGGCCTAGCGCCCGTTTTGTAAGACTTAATGGTATCAATGAAGTAGAAAGCAGAGAAGCCGGCAATGTTGGGTACCTCGTCATATTCGCTATTGCCGTTACTACCATGGCAATATTCGCACTTTTCCTTCGCCAGCGTTGCACCATCCGGTTTTACCGTCGCCAGCGGCAGCGTTGCACCACCCTGTTTTACAACGGGCTCCTCAAGGCCTTCCCCATTGTTGTTAGGATCATTCTTGATAAGAACCACCAGCGGCCCGTCAGGATTAGGTTCCCTATGGGCGATGCCTTTGTGGCAATCAATACAAGTCTTGTCTCCCTGCTCGATTGTTCTACTATGCTGTTTACGTGCCGAGCGGATTTGTTTCTCAAAAGCCATCTTTTCCAAAGAATGGCATTCTCTGCATTCTCGTGAATCAGTGGCCCTCATTTTATCCCATACTCGGTTAGCCATGTCCCAGCGGTGTTCCTCAAATTTCTCCGGGGTGTTAATCGTTCCGAGGATTTCATGAAAAACATCTTTGGCAGCCATTAGTTTAGCCCAAAGTTTTGGGCCTAAACTTCGTGGAACGTGGCAATCAGCACAACCGGCCGTAACCCCAGACGCATTGTTATAATGCACGCTCTCTTTCAATTCTGTCAGGTTAGTGGTCATGGAATGACAAGAAGTGCAAAACTCGGTGCTGTTAGTGGCCTCCAAGACGACTCCAAAAACACCGTAAAATATAATTCCCGCAACAAATATCACGGAACCCAATATCCACAATTTTTTGCGGGATTTACGTGGCTCATTTTGCTCCTTGTTTTCATCTTTACCCATGTTTTCATCTCCATTTTAGTGATTGAGGTGTAATTCTATAACATAAGTGACAACCGTGTCAAATTGATCTTCTTTCCTAAAAGGAATGAACACCAATTTACCAACCTTCTAAATCCAAAAGTGAGTACGAGAAAACTTTTCTCGCTTTTTAAAACCTAACCTAGTTGTCATGTAATTGGGGTCACTCATTATTTTTTCAAGTAAATTATACTCATGCGAGTAGTTATACATAGATTTAGATAGAAATCAAGCAACAGTTGTTAACTCCCACCGTTGTTTTCTTATTTGTCCTCAAATTAAACCCTAAATATTTAATGGAATTTAGAGCGACTGATATTAGGGAAAATTGAAAGGGAAAATGCCTTACAAAATGTCGTGCTTAGTATTGATGCTGAAAATAAAAATTCAATGATTTCAATTCCTCATACTGTCCCAAAAAAGTCACCAGTACCCTTATTATAAAAACAAGCAAAATTAGAGTTATAAATTAGAGTTATGCTACCACAATAATGTGGTAGCATTTAGCAACTATTCCAGAAAAATACTTGGGCAAACCCCCCGAGGTTTGCCAAACTTCGTCTCAAGCCGTCTCAAGCAAACCGTTCTCAACCTCGGAGGTTTTTAAGCACCAAAATTATTATCGTTCAAACTCTAGCAAAATAGGTTAAAAAAAAGCCCTCACCGAATACACGGCAAAGGCTTTTTTTTACTTACGTTTAAGGAATTTGGACGGGAAAAAATCTGAAAACACTTTAAAAATCAAACCGTCTTTTCAGAGCCAAAGTCCAATTCCCTATTTACAGGTCAGTTTTTCCACCATATCTATCTATGAACTTTTCCCGTTCTTCCATTCGGCGTTTTGCATCTTTTTTAGACATTTTACCGCTAAACCACAAGTGACCGGTACTCTTCTTTTCTTTTCCGGTCTGCACATCGACTACAGTGAACTCGTCGCTTAGCACTTGGGCAAGTATCTTCTTGAGATTTTCAGCAGCGGCTTTTTTCTTCGCATCCTTCGAATCGATATTAGCCTCTATCAATTCTTCAAGTTCAGGAATGTACTTCGCGTAGAAGTGTTTACCCACTTCGTAGTTCCCATGCCACTGTGTCCAGTCAGGACCCATCATAGATGCACCATGGCGAGCACGACGACCTTCATGATGCCAAATCTCAAACCAAGTATAATCAATCTTATTGGCAAATTTATACGGTCTCTTCAGAAGCGGTTTGGCCGCGTTGTATAATGCTAACCCCGGAAAGCCGAACTTATTATTGTAAAGTTCGATCTGTGCATCATATTGAATATAGAAGTTCTCAACGAAGGTCGTGCCGTGACACGACATACACACATCCTTCATATTTTCACGGCGTTCTTCCCAACCGACATCGGCACCCGGTAGGCCCATTTTGGCATCAGTTGTTTCGGGCCGAACTGAAATCGCCGGACGATTATTCCAAGAAATCCGCATACCAACATCGTGGCTGACCTCTTGTTCCTTGGTCGCACTCATATGGCAGGTGGCACAGGTCGGGGCGGCATCATAGTCTTCACCGGCAATCCATTTGGAACGATCCATATTCATCTTATCCTTGTTGGCATGGAAAGCAATGCCATGCTTGGATTCGTAATAAATTTCCTCTTGCGGATGATCAGGCCCCATGTGGCATTTACCACAGTTTTCAGGATGCCGAGCTTGAGCAACAGAGAACTTATGACGAGAGTGACAAGCAGAACAGGAACCTCTTGACTTGTCAGGGTTAATACGTCCAATTCCCGTATTCGGCCAAGTGGCTGGATCCAAACTGCCATCTTTCAATACCTTGACTTCCGAACCGTGACATTGCCAACAACCATTGACAACCGCCGCAGAAACTCCGTCAGGAAAAGCCTCAGTCACCATCGCATGGTTACCCTCAACCACATCGGCTAAACAATGATGGAAATGGGTTTGCCTTTGCCGACTTTCTTCTCTTCATGAACAAAAGCATCCGGATCAGACGCATCGGCTTGATGACATTCATAACAACCCACTTTGGCACGGTGGTGCTTACTATCGCCCCATTGCTGAACAATACTCTGGGACGTCTTCTTATGGCACGCGATACATACCTTAGTCTCTTCCGAGAACTCCGGCGGGGGTGCTTTGACTGAAGCTACGGTGGGTTCTTGTTGTAGCAACAGCAAGGCAACAAAGGTACCACCCGCTACAAAGGCAGCACCCGCGAAAAATGCCCAAAATTTTCGGAACATATCTTTTTTCCATCAAAACAAAGGTAAGGTTAAAAAGCAAATTGATAGTGATCAGATTTGATGTTGTTGGAAATGGCGATTATCTGAAATTTAATTCTACATCCCTTAATGTCGGGGGCCGATTAGCGTCCGCGTAATCACATAGTTCAAATCAGTAAAATACGCAAACCAATCACCCGCCACAAATCGACAACATATTGTTGACCACTACAGTTAAGCAGGTAAACATAAATTAATTTAACAGTTTTCTGACGTGACAGTGACAGCATCACTGATTTCTATCCATGTTAAAAAACGTTTGCCTACCTTAGTAGAAAAAAATAATCTACCCATTCAAAGAACGCAATTCTATTGATAATCTCTTGAGATACATACGGCCATGGCAACAGTCTAACAACACATAAGCGAAAAGCTTACAATCAACCCATTATCCCCTCGCCTAATGAAAGCTTAGGGTTACTTGAATGCTTGAAAGTCCATTTTTTTGACGCGGAAGGCTAACCACCTCAAGCGTTTATAATGATACTTTAAAAATTAAAAAATATCAACCAGCCAATATCAATAGTTATCAATATTTTGGGGCCGACTATACGCTAACCGTTCTCCGATTTGTGGACAAATATCTTATTCCACGGTTCGGTTCCTGCTTCAACCAAGCTGGTTGTTTCCAAAATTCCAGAAACAGAGCCGTCTTGTCCGCAGGCGTTAGTTCCTTTGGTATCGCCGTACACATTAAACATATTTTATTATTTTACTAAATTAAAAATCAGTAGTCAATTCTAATTTCAACGTTCAACATAAACAGACAAATTTGTCAATATTTGTCCATAAAATGGTGAACTTTTTTTAACCCCTATCGTGCGTACCATGAGTACATGGCCTTGTACTGGAACTCAAAGGCGGTGCGATCATCATACGGCACTGGTTTGAGCATGTCACCTAAAAAGAGTTTGTTATGCGGGTGCCAATTGGCACGGTGCCAAAGACGCGGGGCACTATACAGTCTTCTCTTGAAAAAGGCAATACTCTTAACAGAAAAAAATGGGAACCGACTTTGAAAGGGGCACCCATCAACGAGATTGACTTGTCAGGCCGTATTCACCGTTCTGGGGGTGGTGAATACGCACGCCCGCTTGAAGCCCTCTACAATAACATTATAATTAACGGCGCGTTGCCAAATCGATACTCGTCAGGTTCAAGCTTTTTTAGGGCACTTAGAGCGTGTTTTAAAAGTGCTTTGCAACCGACCGGGCCCACCCATCAAGGCACAAAACTCTCTAGCGAAACCCTAAAGGGTTGCTCTCGCACCGCGAATGACTACATTTTGCTCTTTTAGAGTTGTTCAGAAAAGCGGAAAACCGCAAAGTGTTGGCAACGCTTTTTGCTTTTTAAACACAAAAATATTATTCTTACAAACTCTAGCATGAGGACTTTAGCGAGTTTTCCAAAAATAACCGGCCCCTGCCTTGAGATAAATCAAAATCGTTACGCTCAAGTCTGCTTTCGAGACTCATCGCCATTTATAACCAAAGTAGTACCCTGAAACGTACAGTAGCTCGTAGCCCATCGCCCCTCGCTTAAGGCATGTGGGGGGTATTACGTACAAGAAAAATTCTTTTATAATTGTTCAGAAAAATCCCCAAATATTATTCTTACAAACTCTAGCATGAGGGCATTAGCGAGTCAGTTTTCCAAAAATAACCGGCCCCTGCCTTGAGATAAATCAAATTTGTTGCGCTCAAGTCTGCTTTCGAGACTCATCGCCATTTCTAATCAAAGTAGTATCATGAAACCTACAGTAGCTCGTAGCCCATCGCCCATCGCTTAAGGCATGTGGGGGTATTATTTTTTTCGTGCCTCCCTCAGCCCATGGCTGTTCAATACTTAAATTGATTAATAACGTGAGCTCGACTTTTCAACAAGTTATAGAAATTTTATATTAATCAAGTCGTTGAAAATAATAATTAATTGATTAAACACAATTTTTTGAGTATTAAACCCTTAACATTAATAGGTTAATAACCTGAAAATTGTGGGCCATAGAGTGAAATGAGCCAGTAAAGCTTGTTTGTTTGGTTTTTAACTGATTGATAATCAAATAATTATAACTAACTATTTGATATAATTACTAATTATATAACTCACTGATATTTAAAGTCGAACTCACGTTAATAAGTTATAAAATAGGGCCAGTCAAGCCCGTGCCTGAGTTGAGGTTTTTGATAAGTGTTTGATCTCATTGATAAATTAATTGACCGCTCACGTTTAAGCAACGTATTGATATCAAAGGGTTTTAGCATTGAACGGCCCAGCCCTTAGCCCCATGCTTTTAAAACACGCGCTTAGGATGACAGACTGAAATGATGATATCAATAGCTCAAGAACAACGAGAGCAAAATTTTTGCCCGACGGAGATGATCGCGTGGTTTCGGGAAAATTCAGTGCTAAAAATCCGATGTCTCAAAGACATCGGATTTTTTAAAAGTTAAATTTTTACCCGTGCGAAGTATACATAAGCTACATAAGCTTTTAGGACTCAAAGAATAAGTGAGTCATTCAGTAATGAGGCCGGCTGAAAAAATATTTTGTGCTTATTTTCAATCACATACTGACTTGTGTGCCAAAATTAGCTCAAGGGGGGACTACAGGGGAGGGACTGGGGAATATAGCCGGGGTAATTCACTTCGATAGAGGGGATGCAAGGGGTGTGTTATTTTGTTCCTTACCGTCTTTCACTATTTATATAGTTGTATAAAAAATTAGTTAGCCGCAACTTTAAAGGCCGCTATGAACCTCAAAGTGGGGGGCAAGCATGATTAGCAAACCGTTAAAACCGGCACGAATGAGTTCAGGACTATCGCTCAAACAACTTGAACATCGTATTGGAAAATGAGTCACGGCTTTGGCATTGGGAACATCGATGCGTGATGAGATGATGCCGATATCGGGGGTGCCGATGGCGAGCGCCGATCAATGCCATTATAAGGATAGGGGCAGCCAACCTAAGGCGATAAATTGCCTACTACAAACGGGCCGCCTATCGTGCGGCGATAAATCGCCTACTACAAACGGGCCGCCTCTGGTGACTTTTGATAATGCGTGAAGTAGAATATCGCCCGTCTATATTTAGCTTTATGCCCTAACCGATAGTCATCTCGTGATGACAACGAGTCAGTGTGCTACTTTCTTATACTGCAAACGGTTAGGACTTTTTACACACCCTAACCCCGTCCAATCGGAGAATAAACCGCGGCAAGTCACATCGATAGAGGGGGGATACAAGGGTTCAGTCGTTAATAATTAATTGTTACATAAGCTAATTATTAATTATTAGTAAGCCGGTGACGGGGGATAAGTTGAAGAGGTTTTTTGTTTGAATTGACATTAGGAGTCATCATGAAAGAGGAAACAGCAGTAACATTAATGCGAATGGTTACGGATTTGACATTGGCTAGCTTAAATAAAGCACGGATAGATACCAAGTATGGAGTTTCAGTAGAGATATCAAAAATGACTGTGGACATTTTTAATGAGTGTGCTAAGGTTGTTTTTGACAATTACAAAAAATATTCTCCACAAAAGTCTTGATATTTTTTTTGTTATGAGAGTCTTTTGAATCAAGACGAAACGTAGTAACGTCACTTGTGACGGTAACAGCGACAATGCCATTAAGTTCTCGCATGGCTCTTGCTGGACAAAAGTGCATTTATCGCTTGCATGGCTAAGGGAATCCCGACGATCCCGACTCAGAACCGAAAGGGCAATCCTTTATGGTTGCCCCTTCAGTTAAAATAGCTGAAAATTTAGGCTTCGGTACTTAATAAATTGTCCGGTACAAAGAATCAATAATTAATAGATTGGACACTGTCACAAACTGAACTTTTCTGTCAATGCGAATTAAGGGTTGAATTGAATCATAAAAACGTATTGATTGAACGTGATTTTATAAGTCTTTGTTCATTCTTAATTTTTAATTTTTCAGCATTTGCATTGTCAGTGATCGCTTAGCGAGAAATGACAAAAGCGCAAGCGAAATATAAGTACCCGTGCAAAAGTTTTCCAATATTATTGTTTTTGTTAGGTTGATTTTTTTTAAATACCGGCACGGGTACTTAACATCACTCTATTCCATTCAAATCATCTAATTTTTTAGGTGGAACTTTCTCAGGTTCGTAGCCTTCCCATTTAAACTTGTCATCTATTCTGTTTTTGATGTCGCTATATTTAATAACAGTGCCATAATCACCGACAGCGACTGTATCATCATCTTCATCCCAACCCTCATTATTCTTAGTTACGAAGCGAAACATTGCTTCTACCTCTTTGTCATCGTAACGTTCAATGGATTTTGCCCAAGCCATACCAAAATTGAAGGGCAAAGAGATTTGAGATTCTTCTTTTCTTGTCTTATTGACAAATTTGTAGTATTGACCCATAATTTCCTCAGTCTTGTTTTCTTGTCCAGCATGAAGCCATGCAAAAAAACGTTTTGGTTATTATCAACAATCACCGGTTGTCTGTTGACAACCGCTAACTTTGTTATACTGCTTTGAACATCGTTTTTACTAAAAACGTTCTTTTGTACCATCCCAACGTTGTTGCCGGCCCCCTCGTCGTATTTTGGGGCTGGCAAGAAAAAACACCTTTCGTCGCAAAAGTTTTTCCGCGCTAGAAAAACGGCAGCAAAGACACCCTACCTGTATGGATTTATTCTTAACTTAATGGCATTAAGTCATACCGTGGCAAGCCCCTTACGTCAAGGGATTTAGGCGTGTGTTTTTCTACTTTGCTTGCGCTTTTGTCATTTCTAGGATCGGAGAAATCTTGGGCGTTGAGAGAAGAGTTTCCTCCGTTCAAAGGGATCGTCGGGTTCGTCGGGTTCGTCGGGATGAGACATGACAAAAAAGCTTAAGGATGACAGTGTTCAGTATAGTCCCGTTTTTAGCCGTGCAAAGTATAAATAAAGCCTCTTAGCCTAATCGCCTTGGCGGGGCGGCACCCAAAGCATTAACACTTGACCATTCAAAAAGCCTTGCAAAATCATTATTGTGCGCTTTTTGCATAAAACACTTTTTTATCAAGTGTTTCGGAAGCTCAGCACTTGCCCTGCCCTATTCAAATCCCATCAACACTGTGCATTCTCAACCCGCCCCCGCAGCCACGTATTCGCTTCAAAAGTCCCTTGCGCTTGGTACAGTACTCATTTATTGGAACAAGGGCGGCGGAGCAATCATTCTACGACACTTGTTTGAGCATGTCACCCAAAAACCGTTTATCGTCCGGTGCAAATTGGCGCGGTGCGAAGACGCGGGGCATTATGCACTCATCAAGTGGCGAATACAATACCCTTATCAAAGGAGAACGAAAACAGACTTTGAAAGGGCACCCAGCAACGATATTGACTGGTATGGCCGTCTTCACTTTTCAGGGGTGGATACGCACGGCCGATTAAGGCACTTTACAATCACATTACAAATTAACGGCGCGTGGCAAAATCGATACTCATCATATCCAAGCTTTAAACGGATGATGAATCCATTTGAAACTGAGCGTCCTTGAAAGTGATTGTTACCAATTTAACCATTATTTTTATGCGGCTATTTTGCTCAATCCGGTTTGGGGGCCATAAATTAATTTGGAAGTTTTCAAATTACAAACGGGAAGGCGATAAATCGCCTACTACAAACGGTAGTTATTGTTGGCGGCTAAAAAACTCGAATCTAAAATAATTGATTAAGTATCAAAAGTTGTGTAATATCATTAGCACGTTAATAATTCTGTCTACTTCTAATCGCAATAGTGATGTCGAGTGGATAGAGTTTCGCCACACCCACCCGACTCAATCAAAAGGATCGATCTGATGGAAAAATTCATTGTAGTTGTTCTACTTGCTTTGCTCCAAATTTCATTACAAAGTGTACAAGCCCAAACTGACGAAGACATCGCGGCTGCACGTGCAGTTTGTTACAGTGCCCTTACAGGTAATAACAATCACTCTATCATTCTGGTTCCGCTCCCCAATAACGTCGCCGATCTTGACGCGGTATGTCACACCAACATCAATGGTGAATGGCACGCGGGTGGTGTAGCAAAGGGGTACTATTTTTATCAAAACTGTCGTGGTTCCATCAGCAACCGAAGCTACGGCGGCGGTTATACAAGCTACGTGACTGAGAAGTATTTTGAAGCGAATCGTAAAAACTACTCCAAATGTAATGCCACCAACGCCTTTATCTGCTGCTCACCACAGTTTCCAAACTAGGGCAGAAAAGCGCAAGTTTCCAGACTTGGGGTGGTATGGAAACTTCAAACAGGAGTCCAAACTTTAGTTTGGCAGTCTGGAAAACCGGAGTCCAAACTTTAGTTTGGCAGTGCCAAGTTAAAACTGGCCGACGACTAAAACCCGTTACTTGCATGTGCATGCTTATGTGGATGTCTCTTGCGTCAAAGCGTCAAAGCGCGTTTTCCACTTCAGTTGAATTTATAAGATTCAATTTAACCCTTAATTCGCATACCTATTAATTCTACAACCTGGCCCACTTTTGACTTTCATCCAGCAACGCGCATCGTTCAGTACTTCATGCGGTTAAACTTGAGAAAAAACTTGTACCTATTAATTCTACAACCTGGCCCACTTTTGACTTTCATCCAGCAACGCGCATCGTTCAGTACTTCATGCGATTAAACCTGATAAAAAACTTGTACCTATTAATTCGACAACATGGCCCACTTTTGACTTTCATCCAGCAACGCGCATCGTTCAGTGCATCATGCCTTGCATGTGCATGCTTATGTGGATGTCTCTTGCGTCAAAGCGTCAAAGCGCGTTTTCCACTTCAGTTGAATTTATAAGATTCAATTTAACCCTTAATTCGCATTAGTACAGCTAATATTGCTCCTAAACGAATTAGGTTAAACTTGGACTCCGGCCGCCAAACGTTAGTTTGGACGACTGTTATTTTGGGGAGAAATCCCTAATGAATTTGGTAGTCCTGCAATCTGGGTGATTGGTAGTTAATAGAGGTTTTGGTGGGCAACACGTTGGGATGGTACGATTCATCACCCACATTGCAGAACTACCTTTTTTTTACCATCGTCATGAACGAAGCTACGCCACATTTATCCAAAAAATAGTTGCAAAATAATCCGCAACACTACCAAGATGCCTGAAAACACCGTCTACTTATACGCCGACTTGACTGAGAAAAGAACTAAAGTTGCTCAACTTAAAAACGATTTTGCTCAACTTGAAAACGACTTAACTCAGAAAACGGCCTAACTCACTCAACTTGAAAATACCGTCTACTTAGTTAGACACCGACTTGACTGATAACCGAACCAAAGTGGCTCATAAAAACGACTTAACTCAGAAAACGGCCTAACTCACTCAACTTGAAAACACCGTCTAACGAGGTTTTTTCTCTGTGTTCCTCTGTGTCAACTCTGTCCGTGTTGATAAAAGTGGGCCATGTTGTCGGATTGATAGGTAAGAGTTTTTATCGCTCAACTTAAAAACAATATAGCCAGGGGCAACGCCCCTGGAATGGCGAGATTAATATAGCCAGGGGCAACGCCCCTGGAATGGCGAGATTAATATAGCCAGGGGCAACGCCCCTGGAACTTGGAATTCGTTACAATACCATCAACCTAACCCCACCAAAATGATTAAGACATGAACACATCCACTTCTGCCCACCGTTGGCAATTTTGGATAGACAGAGGTGGCACCTTCACCGACATTGTCGCCCAACATCCCAACGGACATCTATTAACGCATAAACTATTATCCGATAATCCCCAACACTACCAAGATGCAGCCGTACAAGGCATCCGCGAACTGTTAGGCTTAGCCCCAAATCAGCCAATACCCGCGCACCAAATTGCCGCCGTCAAAATGGGCACCACAGTCGCAACCAATGCCCTGCTTGAGCGCAAAGGCGAACGAACCGTTTTACTCATCACCAAAGGCTTTGGCGAGGCGTTGCGAATTGGCTACCAAAATCGTCCCGACTTATTCGCCCTTAATATAATATTACCCGAATTACTCTATAAACAAGTCATTGAAATCGATGAACGCTACACTGCCAAAGGCGAAGAACTCAAACTCGTTCAACGAGAAGCCGTTCGCACCCAATTAGAGGCCGTCCGTCGCCAAGGCATTTTTTCTATCGCCATTGTCTTCATGCACGGCTACCGCTATCCCAAACACGAACAACAAGTGGCCGCGTTAGCGCGTCAACTCGGCTTTACCCAAATCTCCGTCTCCCATGAAGTCAGCCCACTCATCAAATTAGTCAGTCGCGGCGACACCACCGTGGTTGATGCCTACTTATCACCCATTTTGCGCCGCTATGTCAATAGCGTTGCCAATCAGCTCGGCCAAGTCAAATTACTCTTTATGCAATCCAACGGCGGCTTAACCGATGCTAAACTCTTTCAAGGCAAAGATGCCATTCTCTCTGGGCCGGCCGGTGGCTATGTTGGGGCCGTCAAAACGGCCGCCTTAGCGGGCTTTACCAAAGTCATCAACTTTGACATGGGTGGCACCTCTACCGATGTCTCGCACTACGCTGGCGAATATGAGCGCGAGTTTGAAACTTATGTTGCCGGTGTACGGATGCGAACACCCATCATGCGAATTCACACCGTTGCCGCTGGCGGCGGCTCAATTGTCCATTTTGATGGCCTACGTTTTCGCGTTGGGCCAGACTCGGCCGGCGCAAAACCTGGGCCAGCCTGTTATCGACAAGGCGGCCCCCTGACAATTACCGACTGTAACGTCATGTTAGGCAAACTACACGGCCGCTTTTTCCCCAAAGTGTTTGGTGAATCAGGACAAGAATCGCTAGACGAGGCCATCGTCAAAGACAAATTAACCGCCCTGGCCGAACAAATTAGCCAAGCCACTGGACAACAACGCAGCCCCACCCAAGTCGCCGAAGGCTTTTTAACAATCGCCATCGATAACATGGCAAACGCCATCAAAAAGATTTCCGTGCAGCGCGGCTATGATGTCACCGAATATACCTTATGTTGTTTTGGTGCTGCCGCTGGACAACACGCTTGTCTGGTTGCCGAAGCTTTGGGCATTAAAACCATATTCATTCATCCCCAAGCCGGCGTATTATCGGCCCTTGGCATGGGCCTGGCCGATATTCGCGCCCTGCACGAAAAATCCATCACGGCCCAATTGAGCAACACCTTAATTGATGAACTTAACAGCGTTTTCAAAGACTTAGAAAAACAAGGCCGTAGCGAATTATATCAACAAGATGTTCCAGACGACAATCTCACCGTGCAATATAAAGTACATTTACGCTATGCTGGAACAGATACTGCGTTATTGGTTGATTTAGCGTCGGTTGCCGACATGAAAGAAGCCTTTGCGGCGGCCCACCAACAACGTTTTGGCTTTGTGCGTTACGACGAGACACCGTTGATTGTCGAAGCAGTCTCGGTGGAAGTCATTGGCAAAATGGGCCAAGTGCAAGGAGAAGCCATTGCTAATGTAGGGGAAAGAAGCCAACAGCCTCGGGAAATGGGCCAACGGCCTATACGAGAAAGCTTAAATGAATCAACGAGTTATCAATTAAACGCGGTCAATTCTCTTGACACAGTCAACATGGTGAGTGGTGACAAAATTCACACCACACCCATCTATTCGCGTGACAATTTACCTATTGGTAACAAAATTATCGGCCCGGCCATTATTATTGAAAAAACGGGCACGACTGTCGTTGAACCCGGTTGGCGGGCCGAAACCACGCCCCGCTATGATATTATTTTAACTCGTGTTGCCACCGAGACTCTCGCTCCTAGTGATAACATCGGTAAGGCTTCACCAACAACCGATACGATTGTTCCTAGCGATAACATCGGTAAAGCCTCACGGACGGCCTCACGGACAACTGATACTATCACGGAAAGCGATAGTATTAGTAAGGCATCACCAACAACAACCGATACTCTCGCTCCTAGCGATAACATCGGTAATACTGTAGATCCGGTGATGCTGGAGATTTTTAACAATCTCTTTATGTCGATAGCGGAGCAAATGGGTGCGACGTTGGCAAATACGGCCTATTCTGTCAATATCAAGGAACGTTTAGATTTCTCCTGCGCGGTGTTTGATAATGAAGGGCAACTCATTGCTAACGCGCCGCATATGCCGGTGCATTTAGGCTCGATGGGTGATAGCGTTCAAACGGTGATTGAAGAGTATGGTGATGCCATGCAGCCGGGAGATGTGTTTGTGTTAAATAATCCCTATCATGGTGGCACTCATTTGCCTGATGTTACCGTTATTACGCCCGTGTTTGATGAAGCGACGCTCCGCGGAGCAAAGCGGAATGCGTTCCCAACCGGCGGTTGGAAGCAAGAAACAAACCAAGGCTGGGAACGAAAAGAAGGCCGGCCTCCTCTCCCTCTGGAAAAGGGCCAGGGTGACGGCCATCATGTCTTATTTTATGTGGCCTCTCGCGGTCATCATGCTGATATTGGTGGCATCACGCCAGGTTCTATGCCATCGCATAGCCGTACTTTGGATGAAGAAGGTGTAGTGATTGATGTCTTTAAGCTAGTAGATAAAGGCAAGTTGCGGGAAGCAGAAATGCGGGAAATGTTAACTAAGGCCCCCTATCCGACTCGAAACGTTGAACAGAATTTGGCTGATTTACGCGCTCAAATGGCCGCTAATGCTACCGGTGTACAAGAGTTACATAACATGGTGCAACATTTTGGCTTAGAAGTGGTGCAAGCTTATATGCAGCATGTCCAAGATAATGCTGAGGCCGCTGTGCGTCAGTTATTAGGGGTATTAAAAGAAGGAGAATTTCGATATGAATTGGACGACGGCGCCGCCATTCAAGTAAAAATCACCATAGATAAACAACAGCGCAGCGCAATCATTAATTTCAGCGGCACCTCCGCGCAACAACAGAGCAACTTTAATGCGCCCACTTCGGTGTGCAAAGCGGCCGTCCTCTATGTATTTCGGACTTTGGTACAAGACGACATTCCCATGAATGCTGGCTGTTTAAAGCCATTACAGATAATCATTCCAGAAGGTTGTTTACTTAACCCCACCTATCCGGCAGCCGTTGTCGCTGGTAATGTGGAAACGTCGCAATGTATTACCGATGCGCTGTATGGTGCGCTAGGCATCATGGCCGCTTCTCAAGGCACCATGAATAACTTCACGTTTGGTAATGACAAGTACCAATATTATGAAACCTTATGTGGTGGTTCTGGCGCCGGGCCTGATTTTCAGGGAACTTCGGCCATACATACGCACATGACAAATTCTCGCCTCACTGATCCAGAAGTTTTAGAGTGGCGCTTTCCAGTATTATTGGAATCGTTTGCCATTCGTCAAAACAGTGGTGGTGCTGGGCACTATCGCGGTGGTGATGGCGTGGTGCGACGGATTCGTTTTATCGAAGCCATGACAGCTTCTATTTTATCCAGTCATAGACGTGTACCGCCTTATGGCATGGCAGGAGGAGAAGCCGGGCAAACCGGCAACAATTGGGTGCAACGTGTTGATGGCACACGGCAAACGTTGGCTGGTACAGCAACCGTTGAAATGCAAGCAGGAGATGTGTTTGTGATTGAAACACCAGGCGGTGGCGGATATGGTGTGCGAATTAAGAATGAAGAATGAAAAATGAAGAATGAAAAATGAATGAAATTGTTTCTAGTTTGTAGTAGGCGCTTTAGCGCCTGAGTTTGTAGTAGGCGCTTTAGCGCCTAAGTTTGTAGTAGGCGCTTTAGCGCCTAAGTTTGTAGTAGGCGCTTTAGCGCCTGAGTTTGTAGTAGGCGCTTTAGCGCCTGAGTTTGTAGTAGGCGCTTTAGCGCCTAAGTTTGTAGTAGGTGCTTTAGCGCCTAAGTACTTAATCTCGTTAAGACAGTTAGAAGTCTACTACAAACACTACAAACACTACAAACACTACTAAGGGAGTTGTGGCTAAATAATTATAGTATAGTTAATTTGATGTACGGTGGTAACTTACTGATTTGACAATAGGGTTATAAAAATATAACCCATTGAATTTCAGGTCTTTTAAAAATATTTTTGTGGTAAACTATAGAAAGTTTTAACCAGGCGATAAATTGCCTACTATAAACTGCAAACTAGAAACTAGAAACTTTTAACGGTTTCAGGCGATAAATCGCCTACTACAAGCTGCAAACTCTAAACTAGAAACTAGAAACTTTTAACGGTTTCAGGCGATAAATCGCCTACTACAAGCTGCTGAAGCTTTGGGCTCCAGATAGGTATAAAAATGACTTTTTATAAAACCATTGTGTGTCTAGCAAACTCTCGCAAAGAGGGTGGACGCTGTGTCGCCGGCAAAGAAATCGTCAACAATCAGATTAGCCAAAACTGGATTAGGCCTGTGAGTCGCTCACAGATGGGGGAGCTTTCAGCTAAGAATACCATTTTGCATAATGGAAAACTGCCAAAATGGTTATCTTCTCTTATCATGCTGTTTAAGACGCGTAAACCTCAACCGAAGATGTTGGACATTATCAGCGTTCCCGTCATTCAGCATAAGCCACACGCTTATCAAAGCGAGAACTATTTAATAGATGACAAACAACGTTGGATAAAACAGCAAACTTTGCCAGCGACGCAATTACCTCAACTCTGTGACTCTGTTCCGTCACTCTGGATAAATGGCTACCACAGTTCCAACGGTGTCAACGATAGAATACCTTTGGAAATAGCCACCAAAAGTATTAACACCTCATTGTTGTTGATAAAACCAGAAAATTTGTCTATCTTGGTTAAGAAAGAATTGAATAGAACCAAAATTCGGGCCGAGTTTGATTTTAATCGTCAACAATACCGACTCATTGTCACCGAACCAAAAGTGGAATCCATTTATCGCTTCAAAGCGGGAGGGAAGTATCCGATAACAGAAGAAGTCTATCTCTGTATTAGTCTCGGTGAACCGTTTGAAGGTTATTCTTATAAGCTGGTAGCGGCTGTTATCAACGCTTAAAAAGCGAATTCGTCTTAATGGAGTCCAAACCTTTAGGTTTGGACTTAATGGAGTCCAAACCTTTAGGTTTGGACTTAAAAAGCTAAAGCTTTGGAGTCCAGCCAGCTAGAGATTTTCAGATAATTATTTTCAAAGTAGGATAAGCCTCAGAATAAATTCTGAGGCTAACAGCTAAAGTAGGCTAAAGCCTACTAATTTTATATGCCATAGTACCCTTTAGGGTCAATGCCATTAAGTTAAGAAATAAACGAGAAAGAGCCAAAGCTAAAGTCCCCTAAAGGGGACTGGTAAATTCCTGATTTTTTCATAAGCACACGATATGG
>NBMI01000404.1 GCA_002085445.1 Candidatus Parabeggiatoa sp. nov. 2 | reverse complement strand
CCATGTCGGGTGGGCAACGTTGGTGCATCGGTACCCACTCGTGTTTGGCGTGTTTGGATTGATGGTGGGCATTTTGAGCTTGTGCAATGACGATGACTTATACTGCATCTAAAAGTTCATCCATTGCAAATTCAGTGAATATAACTTTCATTATACGGAACGTTTTTCAAAACCGTGAAAATAAAGATATGAACGATTAGAGATAATAAAATAACCTATAAAATAAATTTACAAAGCACCTGTTCATTTTTCATTTTTCATTTTTCATTACTAGATTACCCTTCGTCATCAAAAATGTCTTCCATTGGAATCCCCTTCAATCTTCCTTTTTTATAGGCGTTTAACCTTTTTTCTGCTTCTAAAGCCCATATTTCATCAAGTTTTTGATTGGGTTCATCTAAACTTTGCAATAACCCTTCAATAACAAAAAACTTTTCATGCATTTTCCAAAATTTATTGAGGACTTTCCATAATAAACCTCCTACTTACTTAATTAATGTTTGTAGTAGTCGCTTCAGCGACTTAATCTTTATGTTCGTAGTAGTCGCTTTAGCGACTTAATTAATGTAGTAGTCGCTTTAGCGACTTAAGTTTGTAGTAGTCGCTTTAGCGTGGAATTGGGACAAAATGAGGCGTTAAAAAATGCTCAGAGAGAACGATGGGATTGTCAAATTTCATGGGTTCATACCTATCTCGCTATTGCGTTTCGCTTTGTCAGTATATAAGGACTCTCCTAATAATGTTCAATCCTTTTTGCTATTCCAACACCCGGCGCCTGACTTTTATCGTAGCGCGTCATCCGTAAAACTGCCTAACGACAAACAGGCAAGCAAAAGGGTTTGATTGGGAAAACGTTTACCAAACGCTTCCACCTTCTCCTTAAAATTCTCCACCGTATATCGGGCCGATTTTTGCTTTCATCTTCTTAACTGACTTCAGAACACATCGCCCAAATAATTCCACCATCACCTCCTTTTTAACTCTTCCACATTTTGAACGGTGATTTATGTGATTAATTCCGGTTATACAGAAAGTATAACGGATTTTTGGAATAAATCGTCATGGCTAAATTATTTCGCCACCCCCAAATATGAAAATCCGTTTCGGAAAGCTTCGCACACCGATGGTTCGCGTATCCTAAGTACTAGATGCTGTGGGTATTTTCACAGTAAGGGATGAGCGTTAAAATAATATACCCATAGAGAAACAAAGCTTTTTTTTACGGTGTGGGTATTTTATTTGGGTGCAGATACTCCTGTCTCCCTTAAAATTAAAAGTTATTGTTTGTAAATCAATTGGTTATTTATTTTTGCGTGTTTGGCGTAACGACAATAACTGATTGAAATATTTCGCTATTTATTTTATTGGAGATGAGAAGAACTGCACCCATTTTATTTAGCCACAACTCCCTTTGTAGTGTTTGTAGTGTTTGTAGTAAGTTGTAATTGTCTTAACGAGATTAAGTCGCTTTTGCTCCTACTACAAACTTATACATTAAGTCGCTAAAGCGATTACTACAAACTTAGGCGCTAAAGCGCCTACTACAAACTTAGGCGCTAAAGCGATTACTACAAACTTAGGCGCTAAAGCACCTACTACAAACTTAGGCGCTAAAGCTAGGCGCTAAAGCGACTACTACAAACTTATAATTTGAGTTTTTTATCTGCTAGGAAAGCTAATTCAATCCTCTTCTCCCATTCGTTTATCCCCGTCATCAAAGTACTCGTCCTTGTACTTTCCTAATAATGTTCAATCTGCTCGGCTATTGCGATACCTTGCGCGTCACAAAATGGTTTCGCTTCCTTGGTAAATCCACCCAGCGATAAGACGGCCGGCAAAATCGTTTTTTCTGGAAAAAGTCGCCGGTAAGCTTCTACCTTCTCTTGAAAATCCTCCACCGTGTTAAGGCCTGTTTTAGCTGGCGTTTTTTTGACTTCAACTAGAACCACTCGCCCACATTTTTATTCTGCTACTATATCAATTTCCATAGCCTTGCCATTGTCACGTTGAATGGGAAATCGTTCTCTCACTTTAACAATGTTCAAGGGCGTGGTATCAATCACTTGGAAAAATTTTCTGATTACAACGGATTTTGTTGATAGCTTATCAACGCGCCAACCCCGAAGGGGTTGAATGTGAAACGCAGTAACGAGCGGAGCGAGATAATAGCCTTAAGAAAGAACCTGGGGAAGGCAATAATATCAAAAAGGCCTCAACCCTGAAGGGGTTGAATATGAAACCTGTGGAAAATGTCCCCCCGACGTGCCAACCCCGAAGGGGTTGAATGTGAAACGCAGTAACTCGCTGCGCGAGATAATAAGCATAGTATTGATATAATCAATAAAATTCAACCAGTTATACATTTCAACAGTTACAATCAGAAAATTTTGACAAAGCAAATCGTTTTTGACTCCGAAAGGCGGTGGCTAACTGCTGTTCAGCCATCAAACCGGACAGACGATTAAGTTCGCCTCGTAAGGAGCGGTTTTCGGCCCTTAATTTGTCAATCTTATCTATCGCCGAACTCTTGTTTCAAATCTGGGGATAAACCCTTGATCTCTTCTTCAAAGCGATTTCGCAGAACTAAATTGAGCGTCCCATCTTGTAATCCCCGGAGCATTAACCCGTTGCAAGGTTTTTTCCAGATATTCGCCCCATGTCAAAAACATCTCCGCACTCTTATCCGAAATGTCATAATTGACGGTGTTAATAATAATAGCTTTTCTTCAGCCGAGCTGAAATCGTTTCGTTGGGTAGAGCGAGTACATTTGATGTACTTTTCTTTCGAGCTTTAGCTGGCTCTTCCAAAGCTTTGGACGGAAATTAGCCCGTGTCAATAACCACGTCTTTTTTATGGCTAAAGCTCGAAGAACTTTTGAGGGCCATGTTGTCATTTGAGTGACTTCAAATTTGATGAAGGCCCTCTTTCGTTCTACTTATCAAGCTTTTCTTCTGCACGAGCTGGACGGAAATTATACCGTGTCAATAACCACGTATTTTTTATGGCTAAGGCTCGAAGAACTTTTGAGGGCCATGTTGTCATTTGAGTGACTTCAAATTTGATGAAGGCCCTCTTTCGTTCTACTTATCGAGTATAGCTTTTCTTCTGCACGAGCGTCCAAGTGGACGGAAATTATACCGTGTCAATAACCACGTATTTTTTATGGCTAAGGCTCGAAGAACTTTTGAGGGCCATGTTGTCATTTGAGTGACTTCAAATTTGATGATTTCGTAAATATATTGTGAAGCAAAGGTACAGTAGTAATCAATAGCAAAGATACCAGAGTTTATTCTCACCCATATCAAAAAGGAATCACCGCCCCATTTTCACTCCAAAGTTGGTTGAAAATGCGTTGCACAAAGACTGAGGGCCGATTTTTTCAGTTAAGGGATACTGCATTTGGTTCCTCCTTTGCTATAGCGGCTCTGATAAAGCGCTTGGAACGGCATGAGAGAGATAAATCTCATGGCTATAGTTGTTCAGAAAAATACCAGGGCGACCGAATTCAGTTTGCCAAACTTCGTCTCAAGCGAAGCGATATCAACTGAAAAAGTGAAAAAACCCTCAAACATAAGAAAAACTCTCCTCCAGATAGATAAATTTTGAGCAAAACCTCCGAAGTTTTCAAAACCTCGGAGGTTTCAAAGGAGGACAAAACTTTTCTGGATGAGGGATTTGCAAAACTCAAATCATTCGCATAAGCGAATGGCGAAACTCAATTGAAGTGAAAAGGTTTATGGCGAATGGTAGTCTATAAAAAATTGGGGAGTTGCAAAACGGTTCTCAACACGGAGGGCAGTTCTCTGTGTTGATAAGAGAAAATCCAGTTTTGATGAGTTTTGCAAGAGGCTCACCCAATTTTTAATCGTGTGCAGGATATGAGCATTGGGGAAAAGCGGCCGGGTGTCTTGTTGACTGATAACTGAATCCTTCTAACTGATTCAGTCTCGTCGCAAGCGATCCGATACGGCAATGGGAGTCGGATAAGAAAGGACAATAAAATAAGAGGAAGCTATAAACGTAATAATCGTTGCAGCTTGAATAAGATAAGACGCTTTGTGACTAATCACGCCGGTGTCTAAAGCCACCACCGCAATCAATAGTGAAAACTCACTAATTTGTCCTAGCCGAAAGCCCATTTCTAAAGACAAATTGGCTTGTTCACGGAGCTTTACCATCAAATATTTGAATACAAAAGGTTTTACCAGCAGCATCACACCCGCCAGCACTAATGCGGGTACTAGCACGGTGTACAAAATGCCGAGTTCAAGACTTGCCCCCAAAGCAAAGAAAAATATCACCAGAAAAAAGTCACGCACCGGCTTTAAACTTTCCGCAATATACCGGGCAATAGGGCTACTCGCCAACACCACTCCCCCAATAAACGCGCCGATTTCATGCGACAGGCTCAAAAAAGTTGCCAATTCCGCCATGCCCAAGCACCAGCCTATCGTCATCAAAAAAATATATTCCTGAATCTTATCAAAGCGACTAATCAACTTGACCAAAATAAAGCGTTCAAACAAGAGCGCAAAACCAATCAGCAGCGGCAAACCTAAAATCAACACTCCAACATTAACCAGCGAGGTACTACCGTTGTTCCAGCCTTGCAAAACTAATAGCAAAACCAAACGCTTGACCAATACCAAACCCCAGCACCGCAAAAACGAGCGAACTTACCAGCGTAACTACAGTGGTTTTTCGCATGGTATGTAATAAATCTTGCGGCTGTAGATTCAAGCCCAGTAAAAACAATAAGAAGATTATGCCAATCTGGGCAATGTCATTGATGAGCAACGTATCCGTTACTATCGCCAAACCAAAGGGCCCCACTACCATTCCCAACACAATATAGCCTACCAACAAGGCTTGACGTGCATAGAGTGCAAGTGTTGCCAGTATGGCAGAACCGGTGAAAATAACGAAAATATAATAAAAAACAATAGAATCAGTCTGCATGTTATTAGGTATTTTATTTCCACAACAAGACAAGGTAACAAATTGAACTAAAAAAAAATGGGGAACCTACTGGAGTGCAAAGTTAATCGTAGCGCAGCACCTTTTTAAAAATGGGAGCAATTAACTGTTGCTTAATTTCTATTTAAATCTATATATATCTAGTCAAATGAATAGAATCTCTTGGAAAAATCAATTGCCACTTTAAAATGGGAGCAAGTGATCCTATAATGATCAGCTTGGGTCATGTTGACTCAGATGAGAAAAGTTTTCTCGTACTGGGTATTGATTTTGACGGTTGGTCAATTTCAGTCTCAAGCCTCGCTTTGGGGTTGAAATTTGACCCAAGCGGACTGCCGGAAAAAATGA
>NBMI01000225.1 GCA_002085445.1 Candidatus Parabeggiatoa sp. nov. 2 | reverse complement strand
AGAAATCCGTTAGAAATCCGATTTTTTCAAAAAATCGGATTTCTTGATTACACTAATAACAACAAGGATTGTATTTTATAAGGGATTTGCTTATGAAAGGATTGGTGATGAGTTTGTTTTGAAGTAGGACTCGTAGAAGTAAATCGAGTTATTCAATTTGCTAACCTGGCCCTCAAATCATGATGATTGAACAAAGACTTATAATAATTAAAACGGTCATTTTTAAAAGCCAATGCAATAACGACAATAATTGTATTTTATAAGGGATTTGCTTATGAAAGGATTGTTGATGAGTTTGTTTTGAAGTGCAACTCGTAGAAGTAAATCGAGTTATTCAATTTGCTAACCTGGCCCTCAAATCATGATGATTGAACAAAGACTTATAATAATTAAAACGGGCATTTTTAAAAGCCAATGCCATAACAACAAGGATTGTATTTTATAAGGGATTTATCAAAAAGGATTGTTGATGAGTTCGTTTTGAAGTGCGACTCAAATTTTCAAGATTATTAAACCAATCATCAAAGCATTCTATCCCTTCATAAGCAAATCCTTTCTAAAATACAATCCTTGTCGTTATTGAAGTGTTATACGGAACGTACTTCAAATCCGTGAAAATGACTCCCAGTCAAATGACATAATTAGGTAATCTTTTCAGTTTTCAGTTTTCAGTTTTCATTTTTCTATAGCACAATCTCACGCTTATTTTTAGTGTGCAACCAATTTGTAGCACGTTCTTGTTTAAAATTTTCTAAGTACTATATGGAACGTACAAATGCACGCTTTTTAGAAACGGCATAAGATCGCGTCGAAAATTTTTTTCCAATCACAAAGACAAAACCTGGATCAAGTGATTGAGCCGACGGCCTCAAAAAGGGGGCCATGCCGTTAACTAGAGTGATTGAGCCGACGGCCTCAAAAAAAAAATGGGGGCCATGCCGTTAACCAGAGTACTTTGATTGACAAATTAACGAATTAAAAAATTAAAAGCCTACTTTTTGTCTCAATCACAAACGACAAAACCTGGCTCAAGTGAGAGTGATTGAGCCGACGGCCTCAAAAAATGGGGGCCATGCCGTTAACCAGAGAATCTCAAAATAACGCGCCTTGGGCCGACAGTCAAAAAAAATCTTGCAAAATTTCTGTGTCACTGTTATATATATCCACTCTCTGACAAGGTAAAAGAGGGCAGTTGTTATGCAATTTATATGCCACAGTTTAACGAAATAGCGGGCCTCACTTAGCGGGTAGAATTTATTGCCAGTTGTTTTTTGTTCATCAACTTTAGTAAGGAGGTATTCCTTATGAAACAAAGCACGAGCCGTTGAAAAACCCGGCTAACGATGCCGCAGACGTGGCTTACAGACTGAAAAGACTTGGGTTTGATGTTATTTTCCGACTCAATTTAAGCCGCAGAGGGATGGAAAACGCCATCCACGCCTTTGGTAAACGTTTAGATTACAGTTGGGGTGACGATACTGCGGTGTTTTATTATTCAGGGCACGGTACTTACAGCGACCAAAATTACTTGATTCCCATCCAAAGTCGCAATATTCGGCCCAACAACTTGAGATATACGGCCGTTCCTGAGAACTTGATACTGGCTGAGATGAAAAGGTATAACAAAAAGGGTGCCAATATCTTTATCTTGGACGCTTGTCGTGATAACCCGCACCCTGGTGCAACGAAAAAAGGCCTGACTCGCAAAGGCTTAGCACCGACACTGTTGTCAAAAACGGATATGGTGATTGCGCTTGCCACTCGTGCGGGTAACACCGTCGATGATCGTGTTGATAAACGCAATAGTTTATACACAGAACAATTGCTTGGGCAGTTGAAGCAAGCTCATAACAAGCCTATCAAAAATGTGTTTAGAAACGTGAGCAAATCCGTTGTCCGTGCGAGTAGGAAAAAGCAAAGTCCTACGCATATCTATTCAATACCCTCTAATATTTGCTTTGATGGCTGTTTTGCTTACTAGCCAACACAAGTTGAACTATCCCCAAGCATAACGGGTATTTCAAAAACTATAGCCACAGGTGCAACTTGTGGAAAAAGCACCAGCCCTGAATGGGTTGAATGTGAAACGTAGTAACTCGCTACGCGAGATAATAGCCTTAAGGAAAACCGGTGGAAAATGTGCCCACAACGCGCCAACCCCGTAGGGGGAATTAACAATTAATAATTAATTGTTAATCATTAATTATTATTTTCCCCGTAGGGGTTGAATGTGAAACGTAGTAACTCGCTACGCGAGATAATAGTCACAGGTGCAACCTGTGGAAAAAACACCAACCCCGAAGGGGTTGAATGTGAAACGTAGTAACTCGCTACGCGAGATAATAGCCTTAAGGAAAACCTGTGGAAAATGTGCCCCCGACGCGCCACGTTGTTTGAATGTTAATAAGTCTGGTATTGATATAATCAATAAAATTCAACAAGTTATACATTTCAACAGTTACAATTTTTTTTGTTAAAAGGAACTGTTATGCACACGCATCGTTGCTTTCTGCCAGTCTTTTTTCTATTCTGTTTGAGTATTTCACCTATTTCTGCACAATCCTCTCAACTGTTCGCATTAGTTATAGGTAATAGCCAGTATGACAAAGGAGCGCTAGGTTATAGCCCTCTTAAAAATGCTCATAAACTTGCTAATGTCCTTAAACAACTCTGCTTTCAAGTTGATTTACGATATGATCTCAACCGTAATGAAATGGATAAAGCGATTGATGCGTTCACAAGACGTTTAGCGGATCGTAAAAGTATTGGGATATTTTATTTTGCAGGGCGTGGTGCGTTAGGAAAACAAGGCACCTTTTTATTGCCGATTAACAATACTTATATTCGTCAACAGGCTGATTTGGAATTTGACGCAATTGCTCTTAATAAGATATTGACGAGAATGGCAAAAGATAATGTTCAGAATATTATGATCTTAGATGCCTGCTATGCCAATCCTTCTCGCGACGTCTCTGGTGCGCGTAGCTTTTGTGACAGTCAATCCATTCTCAGTATATACGAAAAAGCAAGTTCACTAATGGACGACGCCAGAGGGATAAGTTTTTTGCTGGCTTTTCCTAATGAGGACAGTAGAAATCAAACTGACTATGCTGACAAATTAGTTGAAAACCTAGCCACGATGGTACAAAGACGTATGCCCATAGCGGATGTATTTGAGGTGGTAGAAAATCAGGGAAGTCCTTATTATGAGTTGGGCGGAGAAAGTATTGTTTTTAATAAGACATGTCCTTATGTTCGTCCATTCTCACCACCACCCCCACCTCGCAAATCATTTTCAATCCAACCGCCTACCAATCTTTACGCCGACGCGGGAGATGGACAAATTACGTTGACTTGGCAGTCGGTGAGGGGTGCTGCTTATTACCGGATTTACTGGCAAGAAAATAGGAAAAGAGAAAAGCGTGTTCGTGTACGGAGAACAACTTACCAACACACGGGACTGCGTAACGGCACCCGTTATATTTACCGTGTCACTGCTGTTAGCCGCGCGGGGCGGGAAAGTACTTTTTCTGCAAAAGTTGTCGCAACTCCACAAACAATGGATATTACTATTCCCTTTTGGCAGTGGTGATTGATTAAATTGGGTTAATCATAATAACGGCATGATTTTTTAACAACGTGAATTTCAACTTGTCTTAAACTTGGAGGTAATATGAGCAAACGATTGTATCTATTGATGATACTGTTTTTTATTATGGCAGTAAGCAGCTGCGATGACGGTGAAGAGATTTCTGAGCCAAGTTATATTTCCAGTGACTCTGTCGTCAAAATGGGGGGCGTTCTCCCCTTTACCGGTTCATTGAGTGAAGATGGAAAACCGAGGCATCAATCAGCATTATTGGCTACCAAGCATTTAGCCGAAGCTGGTTTTCCAGTTGAGTGGACGGTAGTTGATAGTAAGAATGATGCTAATTCTGCTGTGGAAGCGGCGCGTGATCTCGTTGAGAAAGGACAAGTACAGGTTATTATTGGTGCTTCGTCAAGTGCTGTGACGATTGAAGTTGCTAAAAAGGTCTCTATTCCCAATCAAGTGCCACAAATCGCGATTGCTTCCACTTCTCCTGCAATTACTACGCTTGCTGATCAGGACTTTTTGTTTCGCACAGCGCCTTCTGATGCCTTACAGGCAGTTGTTTTAGCCCGGTTAGCTTCTGGTACATTGAAAGATGTGAATTTACCTAGAAGTTCATCAGCACATTCAGGTTACAAACGTGTTTCTGTCCTCTATGTTGAAGGTACCTATGGTCAAGGTTTGAACGACGTTTTCACTAAGCATTTTGATGAACTGGGTGGTGAAAAGGTTGTTGCTGTGTCTCACCCAGAAGTACCAATAAGCGATCTGGAAAATAAGGCTTTGCTACGGCAAATTTTGCTGCCTAGTTTGCAACAGGCTTACGCAGATGGCGAAACTGAAGTGCTTATTGCCATGAGCTACACTGGATATGCAGAGGTTTTTTTGCAACAAGCCATTGAGAATAATTTGTTTGATAAATTTCTCTTTGTGGATGCCACTAAATCACAACGGCAGCTTGAGAATTCTTCTGTAGGTCCTCATCTGGAAGGCATGTGTGGCACAGCACCGGGTTCAGAACCAACAGAGGAATTCCTAGAGGTTTTCAATACCGATTATAAGGCTGAGTATGGTGAGGAGCCACCTTCTTTGTCGTTTATGTTCAACACTTATGACGCGGTTATCATAGCTGGATTAGCGGCTTATGCTGCTCAGGCCATTGGTGAAGCTGTAACCCCTATCACTATACGTGAGTACTTACGCCGCGTAAATGATCCGGATGGGGAAAAAATAATCGCTGGGAAAACCGAAAAATTAAAACGGGCCATGAAAATATTGGATTCTGGCTTAACAATTGATTATCAAGGTGCTTCCGGTGATGTGAATTTCGATGACAACGGCGACGTTATAACACCCATTGAAATTTGGTGCTACCAAGGTGGCGAAATGGTGTCCCAAGGAAACGAGCAACCTTAAAGGCTCCAACCGACGTGTGATGTTTAGTTTTCTTGGTTCAAAATAGGTATAAAGGAATCGACATGAAAAGCTTTTCTCAAATTAAATTGTTCCAATTCATCAAAACGGGGGGGCTGCATGGATAAAAAAACATTCTTTGCTCTTGCCCTCGTTTTTGTTTCTGCCCTACCGCTGGAGGTTGTCAAAGCGGGGGATTTGATTTTTTTGCCAAGGGTAACGGCAGGTATTATGCAATACAAGTATGACGTAGGCACGGTAGGAAGTGCTTCTGCCATTACAGATAAGGTGAAATTAGAATATGACTACCTTCCCTTTCTGGGTTTAGGAGTGACCCTCGCCGCACCTAAGGAGAAGATTTTTGTATCTACCTATTTTCGGACCACGATACTAGAAGAAGACATTGAGGGTGACGGAACATTTGCGAGTCGAAATACGGAACTTAATCGTCAGGATTTCTCGGTATCTGTTGGCTCTCAAAACCTCTTTGGCAGTCCTTTATCAGCTACGGTGGGCTACAAGTACGGCCACACCAGTTACGATTGGAGTGAACAGGACAGTTCTATTGGTAGAGTTGATAAAGAAAACGATTTTATCGCTAAAGGGCCATTTATAGGTGTTGCTTACAGTTTGCCAATAGGTAAGAGTGCGCTTGGAGTACGTGTTGCTTATGCTTGGTTAGATGGTGAAATAACGACTAACCGAATCCAAACTGGTGGGGGTGATACAAACTTAGAAGTTGTAGGACGTAACAGAAAAGAGCAAATATATTCCCAAGCGAACGGTTTTAACTTAGGTGTCAGTTGGAACGGGCGGATTACTGAAAAACTCTCCTATGGTATTTCAGCCGATGTCTCTAAGTATCAATTTGAGCCAAAAAGAGGCTTATTTAGTGATAGTTTTTTTACTGATAACAACACTGGGCACGAAATCCTTGATTTAGCACCTTACGAGGTTGAAGAAAAAGTTTATTCTCTTAGCTTTTTACTCAGATATCGCTTTTAGCCAAGTAGAGGGACACTGATTTAAGAAATCCGATTTTTCAAAAAAATCGGATTTCTTGAACCTCGTGATAACAAATCCGTTTATTTCGTGTATCCGTTGTACTATCAGTATATTGGTGTCTTTTCATAAGAACAGGGCAAACACGCAGGTTTGCCCCGACGAGTGATGTCGTTTACGCAAAATGCTATAACCAATCTTAACTGATACTCCTTTTAATGAGACTCAGTTCATTAGTTTTTTTCGATCCTTTCAAGTGAGGCAATTAATTTATGTACACACGCACAAACTGGTTTTTTATGCGAATCGTTTATGTGCTTTGTCTGTTGGGTTTTGGATTGACGCTTCAAGGTTGCATATTTCCACCTCCTCCTCCACCTCCTCCAAATCCTCCCTTAAAAACCACTCAACACGCTTTAGTGGTAGGTATCAACAAATATCGACATGTCGGAAAAGTTTTGAATGCATCTGGAAATGTTCTAACAAACCTAAGTGGGACAGTCAATGATGCCCTGTTGCTTGCCGAGGCCTTGCGCCGCGCTAATGTGAAACTGCCTAACGAACGAATATTGTTGAATGAACAGGCGACTCGATCTGCTTTTCTTCAAGCTTGGCGAAATATGATAAAACAAGCTCAACCGGGGGACACATTGATAGTCACTTTTTCTGGACACGGCGGACAGGAACTTGACACCTGGCCTTTAGATGAAAATAAAGACTGTCGTGAAAATGATGATGAGTGTGAAGAAAGAGATGAAACTCTACTTTTTCATGACTTTTACTTCGATAAACAGCAACTATCCTCTCAAGGACGCCTTATCGACGATGAATTGCGTAGCCTACTTGAAAAAGCCAGTGCTTATAAGATTGTATTTGTCATAGATGCTTGCCATTCAGCCGGGATGATGAAGGGAGCACAAGGGCAAGGGCAAGGGCAAGTTCGCACGGCTGGGTTTTTTAAGGGAAAACGAGGCGTGGTTGAGCATGCTAAGACAGAGATTCCCTCATTACCCAGTCCTCAAGCCGATGAAGCCCCCCTTCCCGAACATGTCACCCTAATTACGGCTGTTCATATTGATAATAGGCTAGTAAGTGAAACTAGCTTCAATGGCAAAAAACATGGTGCTTTAAGTTGGTTTTTTGACAAAGCCTTAAGGGGCCAGGCAGACGGTAACAAAAACGGGTATTTAGAACGCGATGAACTCGAAAACTTTTTAGTGAAACGGGTTAAAGATCACATGGAAATGATATACCCCCAAGTGCCTAAAATACTGCCACGCGGTGATAACGTAGCTGTGTTGAAATTAGGTAATATTTCAGAATCTCCAGAACCGTCCCTAAAACCAAACCTTCCTGATATTGCCATCCGGGTAAAAAATGGCGTTGCTCCTCAAAACTTAAAATATGTCCGTTTTATCAACTCGGAAGAAAGCTTTGATTTACTTTTTATCATCAAAACTCAGCAGACTCAGGTGTTTAATGAATTCAACGAACAGGTTGCTACCTTGCCCTTGCCAAGCGACGCACCTCACCTTTGGCAACGAGTCATAAACAAAGAACGTTTACTAAGGGTTTTGAGAACACAATTTGATATGCGTCTTCAGCCCGTTAGCATCACCCTGCGTGAAGGAGATGGATTACACAAACAAGGAGAAGTACTGCATTTTGACATTGCCCCGGGCAACACCCAGGAAGGCTTAAACGCACTAACCCTTTTTAACCTAGCCTCCGATGGAGAATTACAGGTTTTGTATCCGTGGCCCAATTCTGGTGATCCATTAAAGGTAGAGAAATTTCCGTACACCATACCGCCGTTGGAAGTCAAACTCCCATTTGGGAAAGATAATTTGGTGGTACTGTTATGCAGTCAACCGACTGAAGGCTTGCATGATTTACTGGCTGACAGTCAGCCCAATATCCCAGAACCTGAGAAAATCCTCGCCCAATTACATAAGGATAATAATCGCTGTCAAGTCGGCCAATATGCGTTTTTCAGTAGCGAGTAGCGTGGACAAGCGGGCAGTACTCACCAAATGGGTGAGCAACACATTAACTATTTGTAACATAAGGAAAATTCCATTTTTGAGGGTGGATTTAGGTAAGTAGACGGTGTTTTCTTACTTGAGTGAGTTAGGCCGTTTTCTGAATTAAGTCGTTTTAAAGTTGAGCAAAATCTCTTATCCGTTTATTTCGCGTAACTCGTCAGTGAGACTCAAAGTTAAGTCGTTTTCAAGAAGTTGAGCAAAATCGTTTTCAAGTTGAGCAACTTTGGTTCTCAGTCAAGTCGGCGTCTAAGTAGACTGTGTTTTCAAGTTGAGCGAGACTCGTCAGTGAGACTCAAAGTTAAGTCGTTTTCAAGAAGTTGAGCAAAATCGTTTTCAAGTTGAGCAACTTTGGTTCTCAGTCAAGTCGGCGTCTAAGTAGACGGTGTTTTCTTACTTGAGTGAGTTAGGCCGTTTTCTGAGTTCAGTCGTTTTTAAGTTGAGCGATAAAAACTCTTATCTATCAATCCGACAACATGGCCCACTTTTTTCAACACTTCAGGCACAGAGTTAATTAACACAGAGGTACACAGAGAAAAACGTTAGACGGTGTTTTCAAGTTGAGCGAGTTAGGCCGTTTTCTGAGTTAAGTCGTTTTTAAGTTGAGTGAGAAAAACTCTTACCTATCAATCCGACAAGATGGCCCACTTTTCTCAACACTTCAGTCTACAGAGTTGACACAGAGGAACACAGAGAAAAAACTTTGCTAATGGTTTGTTAAACGAATGGTGAACCGAAGGTCAGCGAAGCTACGTAAACTAATGAATTCTAATGAATTTTGAACTTGACTCTCATTTTTACTCTAATTTATCAGGAACTCTAATTGTTACTGATTTCAAGTACGTTCAGTATAAAGTTTAACATCAGGTGATTAAAATGGAGATGACAGAGTTAGTCTTGCAAGATGTACAATTTGTAGTCGATGCGAATGGCAAAAAAACAGCAGCCCAAATTGCTTTACCTGTTTGGGAAGCATTGCTCAGTTATTTAAAAACGCATGAAGAAGAAGCCACGGAAGAATTATTAGCCATGCCCGGTTTAGTTGAAGCCATAGAACGTTCTAAACAGCGAGTGCAATCAGGGCAATTTACCTGTTATGAGGATATTCGACGCGATGTATGAATTAAGATTTGATGAACAAGCCCAGAATACTTATCAACAAGCCGATATCAATCTAGCACGACGATTGAACCGTTGCTTTGAGCGTTTACGTGATAATCCTATTAATCATCCCAATATCAAACCATTGAAAGGAACTTTAGCAGGGCTTTATCGCTATCGAGTCGGGGATTGGCGAGTCATTTATAGTTGGCATTTTACAAATTGTTCATCGTAGTAGGGTTTATGGCCCCCAAACCAGTGTCCAACCGGTGTCTAATAGCCTTATAAATTTCAGATTTCAGGGTCAAGTACAAGTACAACGAATTACGCGGATAAACGAATTACGGGTTTATGGCCCCCAAACCAGTGTCTAATAGCCTTACAAAATTCAGGGGCAAGTACAAGTACAACGAATTACGCGGATAAACGAATTACGGGTTTATGGCCCCCAAACCGGTGTCTAACCGGTGTCTAATAGCCTTATAAATTTCAGATTTCAGGGTCAAGTACAAGTACAACGAATTACGCGGATAAACGAATTACGGGTTTATGGCCCCCAAACCAGTGCCCAATAGCCTTACAAAATTCAGGGTAAAAATAAGTCCAAATATCTACAAGGACAGGAAGGAATATCTATTCTATAAGTGGCAGATTTGTCTCGGATCCCAAGACGAATTGACCGAAGATGATAAGGAGGTACTTATGAACTTATCAGAGATTGTCGAAGAACGGCAGCAAAAGTTTTTTCAACAAGGCCTCAAACGAAGCCAAGAGATTGTTGAAAACTTGCTCCTGCTTCGATTTGGTGCGATTGATGAAGCCCTCTCACAGATTATTGAGCGATTGCTTAAATTACCGCCCAAGGAATCATCACGCCTAATCCTACAATCCTCTCGTGAAGAACTGTTGGCGAAATTGGGCCATTAACTGATAATAATACCGGTCAAGTAGGCCCAAAATTCCCCCTTTTATGGCAAAGAGGGGAACAAAACCCAATGGCACGGTTGATAGAACCGGAGTCCAAGTTTTAACTTGGGCCGGCCAAACTAAAGTTTGGACTCCGGCCAAACTAAAGTTTTGTGTCTTGACTGATTTACCCGTATAATTCGCCATTCACTGACTATCCATTGAGGAAATTGTTATGACGCTAACCCATAAATTACTCACTGGCCTACTATTAGTCTTTTTTCTAGGCCCCCTTCACGCAGAAGACCGTGCGCTGTTAGTGGGCATTGATGACTATTGGTATGTGGGCCCATTGAAAGGCAGTAAACAAGATGTCGCAGACATGCGGCGATTTATTCAATCCGTGTGGGGCTATAAATCTCACCAAATTCGTACCTTGCTTGATGCCAATGCCACCCGTAAGGGTATTTTAAATGCCTTTGAGCGCTGGCTGATTGGAGGCACCCGCCGCGGTGATCGGGTGTTGTTTTATTACAGTGGACACGGCTTTTACACGAGGGATTCTGGTACCCGCGATGAAAGCGATGGGTATGATGAAACCCTGTGTCCCGTAGAAACTCAAGGCACTCGTCAAACGATGATTATCGATGATGAGATTAATGCCTTTTTGCAACGTTTAAATGGGCGACAAGTGACGGTGATTATTGATGCGTGTCATTCTGGCACTGTGACACGGAGTATCGCACGACGCCGACCGAATGAGACTATCAAAATTCCCATCTTTGGGCCGCCCAAGCGGGCTTTGACACGCGGTTTGTTGACGAGAGGCCGTCTTGAGCAAGATGGTTTTGTCGCTACCCGGCAAAATGTGATCGCTTATAGTGCCGTCGCCGCTAACCAAGTGGCCTTGGTGGACATTGAAAAGCCCTATCGTGGTGTGTTTACACGCCGCTTTATCGACGCTATCCAAAACAAACGCGCTGACAGTAATTATGATGGCAAAGTCAGCCATGCCGAAGTGTTAGAGTACGTCCGTAGTGAATCACAAGCCTACTGCGACAGAAATCCTCATCAATGCCAAGCCGGGAGACTGAGTCCACAATTAGAGACTAAGCCAGAAATGTTAGCGGTGGATGCACGCACCGGTAAGGCCCCAAAAACCACTAACACGGCCGAACAAGTGACCAATGTGTTACCCCATAAGAACCACGCCAAGTTGCGACTTGAAGTGTTACCGCGTAAGCGTTTTCGTGTGGGCCAAACCATGAAAATACGGGTACGCAGCGAACACGAAGGCTACTTGTTATTGTTTGACATCAATAGTGCCGGTGACTTAACGCGCATTTTTCCTAATGAGTACAGCGAACAAGAAGGCAAACACGGCCATGTCAAGAAGGGGCAAACTTTAACCATTCCCGATCCTTTTTATGGGTTTGACTTCGTGGCTGAAGAACCCTTGGGCAAGGGACTCTTGGTAGCGTTATTGGTAGAAGATCAACTGTCGAAAGTACAACAATTGCTGCCCCGTGCGTTTGAACAAGTCCGCTCCAGAGAAGCTCAGGCGGTGTTACAACAATTGCGCCAACAACTTGATCAGACCTTGCAGCAAGAATACGGCGCTAATCGCCCCGTGCGTTGGTCCATCGCGGTAGTTGAATACCGAATTAGTCGCCGCTAGGCGCGGAGTTCGTGGGTAAGCCAAAATATCCCTATTCACCCATCACAAGGCTAAAAATCCGATGTCTTTAAGACATCGGATTTTTTTAAAGTTTTAACGAGGCCGACTGAAAATTAATTTTGTGATTATTTTCAATAACATACTTAATTATGTGCCAAGATTAGCCCTTGGGGGAGAGGGCCGGGGCTAGGGTGAAGAGTAAAAGGTAAGGGTAACATTTGCGGCTAACCTGCAACAAATCTGTTAATTTGAAAAATCCCCCCTTTGAAAAGGCATAGCTTTGCCCACAAATAAATGTTTAGAAAGGGCCGCCTCTTTTCCAGCGGGGGAACTGAGGGGCAATTAATAATTAATTGTTAATTATTTTCACCACCCCCGCACGACACAGATACCCTCCATTTCCTGGATGGTATCTGTCAACGGCTTTGGGACTTGCCACTTTTTTTTAGTCGCACATAAAGCGGATTTTTTGCACACCTTCAAACTTAGACTATAATTAATAACGTAAACATGTGAAAGGAGAGGAAAACCATGCAGGTGAACAAAACGATTTTATCCTCATCAACACTCGTGACGAGTGGCATTGCTTTGTGTATTGCACTACTGGCGACGGGGTTGCCTAGCAGTAGTTTAGCCGCGTGTGCCCATTACCAAACCCAAGTCTTAAAGGCAGTGCAAGCCAAGGACTTAGATAGATTAGAGGCGTTATTACCCACACTCGAGGCTCAGCCTGATTGTCCATCGAATTATTTAGAGTGGCTAAAACGCAGTATGGCACAAATTGTGGCGAGACAGGCCGATAATTTAACGCCGCAAGGCGGATTAGGCGAAGCCAAAGCTTTGCTGAAACGTGCGCCCACAATCGTTTGGAGCACACAAGTGGTACGTGGGGATATTGCCGCACGCCAAAAACAATGGCAAGACGCCTCCCAATTTTATAATCAAGCTTTGGACTTGATTGCTGATCCACAATCCACGCCTAACTCGCCGCCACAAGCTGTGATTCAAAAAATCTACAACTTGGCTTCACAGGCACAAATCTTAGCTGGTAACTTAGATGCCACTGTTAGCCGTTCCGGGCAAGCCAGTGGTGTGATGCGTAGCAGTGTGCGCGGTTTTAAGCCCAGAAAGCGCTTGATACCGGTACTCTTTGGATTTGGTAGATATAGGCTGAGCGAAAAAGGTGAGTACGCCGCACAGCAACTGGCAGCCTATATCAAACAGCACCGTTTCAGAAGAGTGACACTGGTTGGGCATACTGACTCAAAAGGCAGTCATAGAGTCAACAATAGAATATCGAAAAGACGCGCTAATTTCTTGAGACGCTATTTGCGACGTGCTGGTGTCAAAGCGAGGATTTATACTGTCGGTAAAGGCAAAAGAGACCCGCTACAACTGGATAATCCTGACAGCTATACGCAGACTGAAATTGATATGCTCAATCGGCGGGTGGAATTTGTGGCTAAATAGTCCTCATTCACACCTTTTCAAAATTATTAATTATTAATAATTAATGATTAATGATTAATGATTTTCACCCCCCTAACACCCCAACACAACAGCGGCCCCTCTAACACACCCCGGCCCCTCTCAAGAGGGAAGAGGGGTCTTTTAAGGGGTGATGATGTGTTAGTTGTTAATGAGTACAACTTCTTTTAGGAATAAACCGGTTTGTAGTAGTCGCTTTAGCGACTATTACGCTTGTTATGAGCCTCAAAAAGACTTTTGTTTACTCACTTAAGTGATCCATAACATCTTATTTTACCTTTTTCAAGTACGTTCCGTATAACGTTATGAAACCTTTTACCTCTCCTTCTACAGCTTATGGAACGATGGCACAACTCGCTTTGGTGATAGGCAACAGTAAATATGAATATCGCCCACTCCGTAATCCGACGAATGATGCCAAAATGATGGCTAACGTGTTGAAACAAAAAGGTTTTGATGTCATTCTCAAAACGGATATCAATTATGGCGAAATGAAGCGAATCATTCGTCAGTTTGGACAGCGTTTAGCTGCCAGCAAAGGCGTAGGACTGTTTTATTTTGCCGGGCACGGCGTACAAATTAAAAAGAATAATTATCTGATACCCATTAATAATGATCACATTAGCGACGAGATCGATGTGCAAAACGGTGCGATAGATGTGGATGAAATTGTGCAAAGAATGGAGCAAGCCAATAATGGCTTCTTGAACATTGTGATTTTAGATGCTTGCCGCGATAATCCGATTCATTTAGGTTAACAAAAGTTAACAATAGCACTCCTGAGAGTGGGTGAATCTACCAAAGGCTACCGAAAATTATCGAGAGCCGCTTTATACAATCTGAATTCGCTTGGGGAA
>NBMI01000224.1 GCA_002085445.1 Candidatus Parabeggiatoa sp. nov. 2 | reverse complement strand
AGTGTTTGGAAGCATCCGAATTGCCACCTCATAAGTTGTTGTGCATGGCGGTTGATAAGAATAAGCTGAAATCCATCATGAGAGCGGGCTTCATGATTGGTACTAAAACTCGGCAAACTTGGTGTAGCCTTGTTGACAAACTTGGACTTCGGGCATCGGCGGATGATGCTCGTTTTAAAGAAGGGATGGCAGATTACGACAGTGATGATTATAATCGTGCTTTTCAGCGTGCGGGCGAAGTTGTGCATTGCTTGACAGAGAAAGTTTTCACGGATTACAACCAATGGGGGTTATTAGCGACACACATGTATTACTGTGGAAAATTGGACAGTCATGGAGATTGTGTTGCAGCCGTGAAGATCGCTAAGGAACTTCGGGGAAAGAAACCCAAATGTAGTAAAGCAACTGGTAGTCTGTGGCGGTGGACACAGGGATCCGATTTCGTGAGACTGTCGCTTGAGTCGATTTATGTTAAACACTGTGTGGTAAAAGCCACAAAAATGCGGTCTTATTGTGAAACGATAATCAAAGACAAAACTCAATGCCAGTCTTTGTACAGTACCAAATAACCGATGTTGTATGTACAATACCTTCGCCAATGTCTGAAAATTGATAAAATTGGCGAAGGTTATTAGTAACGTGAGTTCGACTTTAATTTTCAATAAGTTATATAAATTTGATACTAATCAAGTGTTTGACAATAATTAATTGATAAAAAAAACTTTTTTGACACGTCAATAACCTGAAAATTGTGGGCCATAGACTGAAATGAGCCAGTCAATGTTTTTTTAACTGATTGATTTAAAAGTCATTATCAATAACTATTTGATAGCATTAATAAATTATATAAATCACTGACGAACTCACGTTAGTACATTCTTTCTTAAATCCCCGGCCATTTAGAAATCCTCTCTCGATTCAAGAGTCGGATTTCTTTAACGCCGGATAACTTTTGCTCAGGCACTTACTTCTCGGAGAGCGACATGAAAAAGCTTTTGATTAGTGGAATAATAGCCATTTCTCTTATGCAATGGGTTCAGGCGGAAACGATTTGTGACGCTCGGATAGCCCTAAGCCATAGCGATAGCCACTGGTATCCAAGCAAAGCGCATGACGAAAATGACTGACATAATCCAAGCACTGAATGGCGATAATTGTAATTAAAACACATTGAACTGCGGAAGTCTCCTTACCAGACTGATTCATATCAATGGCGTTCCTTGGAAAGTCCAACGAAAGGCTACCTTTCATCGCGACACGTTGTCATTTCGACGAGTGGAGAAATCTTACCATATATTAAGATTGCTCGCATTCGTTCGGAATGACAACCTCGCATTCGTTAGGAATGACACTGGTGTTTCACGTTTTACCGCTTTAGTCAATGCCCCAGTGTCCAATAGGAGAAATATAATTTCATGAATCAAAACGTTGTTAACGCGTTGGTAAAGTTCACTCTTGCCATTTTTGTCAGTTTGCTAGTTGCAGGTTGTTACGATTCCTATATGGAAAGAGAAGGAGAAATTGCTGTCAATGCGTTTTTGGAGGAGATGAGTCCTGAACTAGCAAGAAAGATTGCTAATATTGAAAAAGAAATTTCCATCACCGAGGAAAAAATTCGGGAAATATCTGAACTGAAAATCAAACATCCAAAGTATGCCGGCAAAATAGAAACTTCACGTAGGCAGTGGGAAGTTTTGCAAGATAAACTGAAACGTAGCTTGAAGGAAATTAGGGAGGTAGTGGAAAGTGCTTATGTCACTTATGAGTTGGATAAAATTCAAGGTGGTAATCAATTCAACAAAATAGCTGCTGATTTGCTCTCTGCTGCTGATTCAGTGTTGGCTTCTGCCGGTACGACCAAAGATGCAATTGAAGACGCGTTAAATGAACCTTTGCCATCGTTAGATGATGATGTTAGTGATGATGATGGTAGTAAGAGTTCACCTGATATTCCTAAACCAACTGAACCTACTTCTGAAACTAAGGAAGAGTTTGAACCGGTAGAACCTTCTATTGAACCAAAGGACGATGAAATTGTAGAAGAACCTGAGTTAAAACCTCAAAACGATGAAACGGTAGAAGAACCTACTGGGTTAAAACCTCAAAAAACCACAAATGAGCCACCACATAATATTTCATCTCTTTGTGAAGCCAAGGCCTCTCTAGCTGATGCTCGTTTTAATTTGATGATGATGGCCATGTCAACGGATAAAACGGAGCAAGAAGCTTATTTGGTAGAGATTGACAAAGCAAGTACAGACTTTGAAAAAGTGCTTGCTGCTATGCTTAAAGATGAGATTGATAATGATCAATTCACTGCTTTACTGGAAACTTGGACTGTGTTTAAAAATATCCGTGAAACAGAATTTATTCCAGCAATTCTGGCTGGAGATAAAGATAAAGCCTTAGAAATCAACGGTATCCAAGCAGAACGTATGAATACGATGATTGGTATAATTCAGGCTCTTAGCGGTGAGAATTGCGATTAATCAAACCTGACAGGTTTTAAAAAAAACCTGTCAAGTTTAAAACAGGTTTAATTTAAAAAAGGAGAAATCTATGCTTATTAGACTATTCATTATCTTGGTAATATTCTTGGTTTCGGCTTGTAACGACGTAAATGGTTCAGAACAACCACTCCCACCGGAGAATGGTTCAGAACAATCAGCCACCCCATCTGTTATAATACTTTCAGAAGTACAGAAAGTCAGATCATTAACCGAAAGACGAGGACAAACCTCTGCTGGCTTAAAAAAGGGTACTGATGACAATGCTAACGGTATACGTGATGAGATTGACCAACTGATTGAGCAAAAGTTCTCATACACCCCGGAAGTCAAACGTGCCGCAGAACAAGAAGCGCGTGCTTTGCAACAATTCATGGAGGCGACGACAAAGGAAGCCGCTTTGAAAGCGGCCGAACAGATTGCACGGGCAACCCGTTGTACTTTTAAGAGACTGTCCGATCCAATCCGTGACTATGAAAAAAGACAAGCACTGTCTAAAGAACTGGAAGCTTGGACGATCAATACGAAAGAACGGTTATCCAAATATTTGGAATCCAGTAAACTCATCGGCGGTGCCTATTTTATGCAGCCGGTTGAACCCGTCTGCGATTAAAGGAGATTTTTGATGAAAACTTATTTTTTGGCCTCATTTTTTTTGACCTTGTTTGTTGTCTCGTTTGCACATGCACAGCAACAAAAGTGTGAAGCTATCTCTGACGAAATTCGGGTCGTGTTCAGTAATGGGGAATTAACCACGCCTAAACAAGCTTTTACGGCGCAAAATGAGCTGGCTCTGAGTTTGGGTCATACATATCAGGGTCAAGGAATCACGTATGATCTTGCCTACAATTACTCAGCTGACGCATTTGACGAACTTTTGCAATCCGCAAAACCGCAGCGTTGGTATGTTGAATTGGCACAACGTGTGTCTAACTGGAAATATCAGATTAAGGCACCAGAATTGGTTGATCATGTTGAGAAATACCGTGAAGCCGTTTTGCAAGGGCAAAAAGTGTTAGTCGTTTCTCATTCGCAAGGGAACTTCTATGCCAACTTAGCTCGGCTAATATTAACCTTCCAGAAACCCGCGATTCAGATGGCAAGTTTTGGCATATTTGGTGTCGCAACGCCAACCAATAACATTGGCGGCAAAAAAACGCCTTATCTGACTAATCACCTTGATGTAATAACGTCAGTACCAGGCTCATTGCCGGCAAATTGGACATTGCGTCATGCCGATAATGGTGGCATTGTTAATCAGATTGGTTCAGTTCCGGCCAATAATTTTGCCGAGACTTATTTGTCGCCACATTATGATAGTCGTCCGGAAATTGTTAAAGGCATCAGCCGCGCATTAAGTCAACTGCAAACGCCTCCACAAGTGGTTAAAAGTGGCACATTGACAGTTACTCTGACTTGGGATATTGGTAATCGTAATGATATCGATCTTCATGTTTTTGAGCCGGATAAAACTCACGTCTACTATGGAGCTAAAACGGGTGTCAGCGGCTATTTGGATGTTGATAATACAAGGGGATTTGGGCCAGAACACTACTATAGCGATTGCAAAAAATTGCAGTTTGGGGAATATATTGTGGGAGTGAAGTATTACAGTGATCGCTCTAGGCCTGCAAGACAAGTTACAGCAACGGTAACTATTTCAACACCCGGTTCAACGAGAACTTTTATCACAAAGCTTGATACAAAAGGCAAATCACGAAAGTTAGCGAAAGTCGTGATTGAACGAATCAGTGATCCAAGCAATCCGCATCGGGATGGCAGACTGAAATATCAGATTATCCCACTATAAATTCTAGGGTTGCCCCTTAATAATATATCATTTTTGCTCACTTTCCGTCTTGATGAGATGTTTGTAGTAGTCGCTTCAGCGACTTGTTTGTAGTAGTCGCTTTAGCGACTTGTTTGTAGTAGTCGCTTTAGCGACTTGTTTGTAGTAGTCGCTTTAGCGACTTAATCTCGTTAAGGCGATAAATCGCCTACTACAAACACTACAAACACTACAAACACTACTAAGGGAGTTGTGGCTAAATAAAATACCCACACAAAATGAAACGTTTCTCTATGGGTATATTATTTTAACGCTCCTCCCTAAGCATCGGATGTGTTAACATTAATTGGTTGAGGTGTTGAGTCTAAACCCGCCTAACATTTTGAAAAGAGTGTGGAACTGGAACAGCCTTATTTGGGGGCCATAAAAGACTTTGGAAACTTTCAAATTAAAGCATGGCCCTCTCCTTGTTTTTTAGAAATCCGATTTCTTCAAGAAATCGGATTTCTTTCGGCACAGACTCCAACCCTATTTGGGGGCCATAAAAGACTTTGGAAACTTTAAAATTAAAGCATGGCCCTCTCCTTGTTTTTTAGAAATCCGATTTCTTCAAGAAATCCGATTTCTTTCGGCACAGACTCCATGGGGGCCATAAAAGACTTTAGAAACTTTCAAATTAAAGCATGGCCCTCTCGTTGTTTTTTAGAAATCCGATTTCTTCAAGAAATCCGATTTCTTTCGGCACAGGTTTTAAAATTAAAGTCTGGCCCTATATCGCTCACCAAACCCAGAAATCCTATTTTTCCAAAAACTCTTTTCTTTAAATTTCAGAAATCAGATTTAAAAAAATCGGATTTCTTTGATGTGTTTTCCAATTTGCAACCTGAGTCCTGCCAAACTCTGCCAAACTAAAGTTTGGACTCCAGCGGCTGGTGCGCTTTGCCCCGCATTAAACCTAAAATGTTCAGTAATGATTTGCGTCTGAACCGTCTCTCTAATTTAGATTGTAGACAATTAAAGATGCTTGATTTACCAAGTTAAACAAAGAAAGTGGATTGGCTACAGTGAGATAATACAGCGAATTAACGGAATAAACGAATAACCCCTGTTACCAATCCGTTTATTCCTAAAAGAAGTTGTACTCAATCCAAGCCACTGAGACTCACCGACTCGAAGACTTTTTGTCATTTTGAGTTGCCTGAAAAAACGAGTTTGAATTAACCAATGAGAACGTAAAATTGCAAGCGATTGAATTTACATCGAAAATACAAGATGGAATGATGTCCATTCCAGAACATTACAAGGACTGGTTTAAAAAACCGGTTAAGATGTTGGCAATGGAGCCATCACCCGAAGAAAACGTGATCCCGCAAAAAACCACGGATTTGAATCGTTTTGCCGGCACTATCTCATTGACTGAAGGACCGCTTGAATTTCAAAAGCGCATACGGGGGAATGGTTGTGAGTCAATTTTTGTTGGATACCAACATCATTTTGTACTTGTTAGGTGGACGTTTAGCCGAACCATTGCCCGAAGGTAACTATTATGTTTCTGTCATGACAGAAATTGAGTGACTTAGTTATTTTGAGTCACCTGATAAATGGGTAACGGGTAATTAAATAACTGAAAAAAAAGATAACAATGCACCCGATTGCAAAAAGCTAGTCACTAATGAAGCGATGCAACCTATCGCCGTACAGATTGATTATGCGGATTGGTTAAAAAAACAACCGGTGGCGTGACAACGTTCCCTAAAAAGAATGAAACACGGTTATCCGTTAGGCATTGCCCGTATGAAAATGGAACTGTTTTATGATTAAAAGTTTTAAAGACAAGGCTTTAGAACGGTGTTGGCGAGAGGGACAGTGTGGAAAGTTCAGAACGAATTTAAAACGTCGTATTCTTATGAAACTTGATTCTATGGATTTAGCCACTTGTTTAGATGATTTGCGAAATCCTCCAAGCAATTATCTTCATCAATTGACCGGAAATCTCAAAGGGTATTGGGCAATACGAGTCAATGGCCCTTGGCGTTTAATCTTTCGATGGTCTGAGGGTGATCTTTATGATGTATCACTGGAACAATATCATTAATGACAATTTCCAATTTGATGTATAATTTATTTTTGTAAGCTAACTCAAATGGAGATGTTATGAACATCACTAAACGCAAACCTTTTACCCCTGGTGAAATTCTCTTTGAAGAGTTTATGCAGCCGCTTAACCTAACCCCAGAACAAGTGGCTGATAGGATAGGTGTGCCGGTTCAAAGGATTAATGAGATTGTTAATAGCCAAGAGGGAATTACGCCTGATATTGCCATTCGTTTAAGCCGACTTTTTGGTACCAGTGTTGAATATTGGTTAAACATGCAATTAAAAATTGATTTATGGCACATCATCAATGACAACGAAAAATATCAGGAATATCAATTTATTAAACAAATTGAATGGCAAGAAGCGGTGGTATAAACTGTTCAGACTCCATCAAAGGAATGCTAGAAGCAAGTAAACACTTGGTTACGGCCGTAACGCCTCAAGCATTTTGTGATATGCTTACATCTACCGTCTAAGTACAACGAATTGGCGAAATAAACGAATAAAACGAATAACCCCGGTTACCAATCCGTTTATTCCTAAAAGAAGTTGTACTCAATCCAAGCCACTGAGACTCACCGGCTCGAATCAATCATTTTGAGTCACCTGACAAATGGGTAACGGTTAACTCATCACGGTAGGGTATAAACCTGACAGGTTTTTTAGGAGACGACTTTTTTAGCAGAACAAATCTAGCTAGTTATTTACCTTTATTATAAATCCTTTATTGTCTATAATTTTACTAAAGGCGAATACTAAATAGGAATAAAAATGATGCTGCAATCACCCCCATTGGAAAATGGGGATAGGTTGACACGCTCCCAATTTGAACAGCGTTATCATGCCATGCCCCACAACAATGCTGAACTGATAGAAGGAGTTGTTTATCATAAGGCTTCACCATTACAATATGATGCTCATGTTAAACCCTATGATAATGGCATGGTTGTCTGCTTACTGGATTGCAACCGGCGGCGTTGAGTTAGCAGACAATGCCACGGTGCGCTTGAAGGAGATAATGAACCCCAACCCGATGCGTTGTTACGGATAGAAAATGGTGGACAATCACGGATTAGTAGCGATGACTATATCGAAGGCGCACCCGAATTGATAGTAGAAGTTGCCGCATCTAGCGCGTCTTATGATTTGCATGACAATTATCAAAGCAATGGGGTGCAAGAATATCTCGTGTGGCAGATTTACAATAATGAACTCAAATGGTTTAGTTTGAAGGAGGGAGAATATGTTCCTTTATTACCGGATGAAGCCGGTATTATCCGTCGCCAAATTTTCCCAGGCTTACATTTAGCGGTACATGCGCTATTGGCAAGGGATAAAATTTCAGTGATGACAAGCGTACAAAATGGCGTGAAAACACCGGAACCTGCGACTTTTGTGGAACGTTTGTCTCAAATTTGAGATACGCCCCTGGATACGCCCCTGGATACGCCCCTGGATACGCCCCTGGATATCTAACTGAAAACTCGGATGATGGGAAGGAAATCTTATATGAAATGGAAAGTAATAGGAATAATTAGCGTTATTTCGGTAGCGATTGGTATTTTTCTGATTTATGACGACAGCTTGGTGACAACGTCGCCTACCGACAATCCAGCGCAACTGGCACAGACTTCCATTGCGTCTGAAAACCACAATACGCCACTCGGTGAGGTTTCAAAACCTTCGGCTAATCAAGCACCTGCTGTCCGTGTGGGTAATGAACACGACGCTTCTGAGGCGGAATCTTGGTACCAATTGGGAGAGCGTTATTACCAAGAAGGGCAATTGCCATTAAGTTTGGAAGCCTTTTCACACATTTGCCAAACTCATCAGGCGGCCAAAATCAGAATAAAGGCACTGTTGAAAAATAATCGTTATGCCATCGTAGAAGAAGGTAACATTTTCAAGAGTGACAGTTTATTGGTGTTGTGGGATAAACAACGTCGGCAAGCCTTGAATCATCGGTTATCGAATTGTGATTTAGATTAGATGCCATCACCACACCACCTCCACCGCTTCCTTCTAAGCCATGCAAAACTGCCCCGTCAGGAGTCCAAACTTTAGTTTGGCAGTCAGGAGTCCAAACTTTGGCAGTCGTTTGGCAGGAGTCCAAACTTTGGCAGGCGTTAAATCGCACCCAGATACTTAACTAAATTAAGTTAACAAAACACCTACAAAAAGTGTCACTAATAAAGCCCGACAGAGGGCAATTGATAACTGAATTTGAAACCATTCAAAATATTTTATGGCCCTCAAATAAGGTAGCCCAAATAACCCTAAAAAAATAGGTTAATAACTGTGGCCCGCGTATTGAGAAATCCGATTTTTTGAAGAAATCGGATTTCTTTCGGCACAGGTTTTCAAATTAAAGTCTGGCCCTCTATTGCTCACCAATACATACCGTGTGGTTTTAGCGCCAGACTCCAACCCTATTTGGGGGCCATAAAAGACTTTAGAAGCTTTCAAATTAAAGCATGGCCCTCTAGGGTGTTGATTTTTTAGAAATCCGATTTCTTCAAGAAATCGGATTTCTTTCGGCACCGGTTTTCAAATTAAAGTCTGGCCCTATATTGCTCACCAATACATACCGTGTTGTTTTAGCGTCAGACTCCCTGATTAAATAATTGGTTGGTGGTGTTGAGAGTATTTGAACGGCCTTATTTGGGGGCCATAAAATACAAAAGATGCTTTCAAATTAAAGCCTGGCCCTATATCGCTCACCAATACACGCAAATTTAGAAATCAGATTTCTTCAATAAATCTGATTTCTTTTCAACAGCCAAATACCCGCAAAAACTGCAAAACTTTTTGACTCAACGCCGGGCGTAGAGGCCGCCCGACTGGACTTAAACGGCACCGTCACAGTCACAGGCGGTGCCAACGCCTTTACCGGCATCATTGACTCAATGCCTTACGGTGAAGAAATGTCTGTTCGTAGTAGGTGATTTATCACCTCAGAATGAAATGTTTTGATACAAACAGGCCATAATTGGTAATGTGTAATTGGTAATTGGTAATTTGATTTATCAATTGGTAATTAGTCATTGATAATTAATAACCGATAACGGGTAATTTGCCATTAGCCATTACCCATTCGCCATTACCATTTTAATTTTTAATTTTAATTTTAATTTTAGTATTGCATTCGTCAATTGACGGTGGTAAAGTGCCGCGCCTCGAAAAGAAGGCTTTTGATAAGCGAGTGCGTGGGACGCACAAGAAGCTTAGCTTCGCACTGTCATAAACGGAATTTTTCTGTCATCTCGACGACAATAGATGGCAAAAGCGTTTGCGTCACCCAGCACTCGCTTTATGCAAAATGTGAATATAAGCAATTTCTTAAGTGAACTGCGAAAATGAGTCATCCAGTGTGAGTTGGCATACACTGCTGACGCTATCGATATCGCAACCAAGTACTACGCGGCGTGGTTCACACTCGCTCTGCCAAAATTTGTGGGTAAAGCCTATTTATATCGGGATAAACGTAAGAAAGTGTGGGAATGAACAAATCAATCTGATGCACAACGCTTTTACAAATTTTATAACGGCTAACAATGTTTGGCTTACCGTTAGCTGAAGATAAAACTCATACAATACGGCTGAGTCGATTTCAGAATAAGGAAAAGACTCAAAACTGTCCAAACCATTGAATAACAAGGCAAAACCGTGCGAGTATTACTTGTTTATCCAGAACCGGATACCGCCCCATTCTATCTTCAAGCCCCTATGGAATGCCTTCATCTTGCGGCTGCCTTAGAAGGGAAACATCAAGTTCAACTCTACGATCAGAATGTGGATGAACAACGGTTAGAGACTGTGATATCCGAGTTTGCGCCTGATATCATTGGAGTATTATTTACTATGAGAGGTCTAGCAGCTTCATACCGTATTGCCCATCAGTTCAGGCATAAGGGATATATTCTGATTGCTGCTGGAAAATATCCAACTTCTAAACCAAAGGAATGTGACCATTTTGGTGAATGAAACTTTAATGTGCGTTGGACGCACATACGCTGGCTTTGTGGCCGAATTGTCCACCATTGATGCAATCTACATCGAAGGTGGCGTAAACGCGATATTGGATATAGTGAGGCAATAATTAGTTGTTATGAACAGAGTGTTTCTTGTTGCGAGTGGCATGTTGAATGCAAAAAAATGGGATAATCAATTTGCAAAAAAACATTACTATCTAAATTATGGATTGCTGTCAATTGCAACAAAAATGAAAGCCTTCGGGTATGAGCCTATACAGGTTCATGGAAATTTTGCTAAACCAGAAGAGACGTTTTGTCAACTAGTACAGCTTGGGATAGAGAAAACCAATTATCCGTTGTTTTTGTCCATAACAAGTTTTTTTGCTGTTCCTTGGGCAAAGCGATTTTGTGAAATATTAAAGAAACAATTGCCTGGTATTAAGTTAGTAGTAGGCGGGCGGTGGGTTGTAAACAATAGAGAGCATTGGATTGCTAAGGAAATACCACAGATTGATCTAATTGTTTCAGGCTTAGCAGAGGGTATTGTCAATAAACTGTTCGCTCGGAATACATACCTTTGCGCGGAACGTCCCGCAATATTAAAGATTCCGTATTTAAACAAGTCCGAGTCGTTTCTGGTTGATTGGTTGGATTATTCGCTGCTTCATGAGCCTGAAAAGTTTCATCCCAGCATAGAGATTTCAAGGGGATGCGGGATGGGTTGTACTTTTTGCGAAGAGGGTACGTTTAAATTAACAAAGATGAAGAGTCCGGCGCTTATTTCAAAGCAGCGACATTTATCATTCCAATACCTTAACGCCATATTTTGAGGCATCATTCTTCCTCCCACGAAAAGACTGGGTTCACGAGTTGATAAATGTAAGGAAACAGTTTGGTGAAACTTATCAATGGAGATGTGACTCACGGGCCGACATATTTAATGATGAATTAACAGATTTGCTTGTTCGCGGTGGATTTAAGGTTATAGATCTTGGGCTTGAGTCGGCGAGTCCTTCACAATTGCTTAGAATGAATAAAACGAGATATCCTAAAAGATACTTAGATAAAGCTTCTAGATTTATCAAGCTTGCAGCATCGCTGGGTGTCTGGGTCAAAGTAAATATTCTTTTGTTTCCTGGCGAGTCAATGAATTCAATATCTGAAACCATGGAATGGCTTGACAGGCATCGTGATCATATAAAGGGGGTTTCTGTGGGCCCAGTTATAGTTTTTGGTCTTGAGCACGAGGCAAAAGCATTCTTGGATGCTTATAAAAATACGGGTGTTAGTGTTGCGAGAACAAGAAGTGACATAAGTGGCGTAACCCGATTAAATTTAAGCAAAGAGATCAATTATTTGCGCTGCAATGAGTTGGCATTGGAAATTAGTCAGGAATTTATGTCGCAGAAGGACTATTTTGACCTAAAGTCATTTTCATACCTACCACGAGATTACACATACAATGACTTTTGTCGTGATTTGGAGGAGGATGACAATGACCTACCTTTCAAGGTTGAGCCAGCGTAGCATGGGTGCGCTTTGCTCAGCCCCGC
>NBMI01000223.1 GCA_002085445.1 Candidatus Parabeggiatoa sp. nov. 2 | reverse complement strand
AATAAGGGAGTATCAGCCCTTTATCCCCTCGCCTAATGAGAGCTTAGGGTTACTTGAATGCTTGAGAGTCCATTTTTTTGACGTGGAAGGCTAACCACCTCAAGTGTTTATAATGATACTTTAAAAATAACAAAAATGTCAAGTTTTTTGAGATAATGTCCAGCCAATATCAATAGTTATCAATATTTTTGGGCCGACTATATAAATTATTACTAATGCGAATTAAGGGTTGAATTGACTCTGATGAAATCAATGAGTTATAAAAACGTCTTGATTGAAAGTGATTTGATAAGGTTTCTCAAGTTCAAGTTCAAGTTCCCTCCGATCAAAGGGATTGTCGGGATCGTCGGGACTCGAAATTAATTTTTAATTTTTAATTCGTATTGTCACTTACTTTGGAGAATAATCGTTTATGAGACATAAGTTGTCTTTACTTCAGATATCGCTGATAGGTTCAGTCTTGATGTTAACAGGGCTGCCTTCGGCACAAGCAGGGTGCGTCGAAAGTATGCTCTCCCTTGCGAATCAACATCGACAAACACATCGACAAACCGCGCTCGTTTTGTCGAAGCAATTGACTCAGGTGGCACAGCGTCAGGCAGAGAAGATGGCTTGGAGCGACGACCTGAGTGGCGACTTGCCTTCGGATGAAATCGAAGCGACGGGTTATGGAAAATCGCGTTTGGGCTTAATTGCCGCAGCAGGACACCGTTCGCCGGCTCAGGTAATCCGTTATTGGATGAGTTCCCAAAGTCGCGACGATATCCTTGACGAGAACTACACCGATGTTGGCATTGGCTGTGCCTTTGATCCTTCCAGTTCTTATCAATACTACTGGGTTATGATTTTTGGTGGTGGGCAGTCTCAAGCCGGACACACCGAAACGAGACGGGAGATAACGACTCAAGGACGACGCATTTGGCTCTAATTGTTGCGGCGGGATACCAATCGCCGGCCGATGTAATCCGTTTTTGGATGAGTTCCCAAAGTCGCGTTCATCTGCTTGACGAGCGTTTCAGCGACGTGGGCATTGGCTATGTCTTTGATTCTTCTACGCCTTACCGTCACCACTGGGTGGTGATTTTTGGTGGTGGGCAGCCTCAAGCCGGATACACCGGAAGTCTGTTGACACATCAAGGACGACAAACCGCGCAGAGTCTGTTGACACTGACGAATCAAAAACGGCGCGCCGCGCTCGTTCATTCACAGCTCGTTTTTTCGGATAAGTTGACTCGGGTGGCACAGAAGATGGCCCAAAATCCTCACTCTCGCCTTGAAGGCGACTTGCCTTCGGATGAAATCAGAGCGGCGGGTTATGACAAACCACATTTGGGCCTACTGCTCGCGGCGGGATACAGTTCGCCGGCGGAAGTCTTCAATTATTGGATGAGTTCCCAAAATCGCACTTATCTTCTTGGCGAAGACTTCACCGACATTGGCATTGGCTATGTCTTTGATTCTTCTAGTCCTTATCGTCACCACTGGGTGGTGATTTTTGGTGGTGGGCAGCCCCAAGCCGGATACACCGGAAGTCTGTTGACACAGACGACTCGCATTTGGCTCTAATTGTTGCGGCGGGATACCAATCGCCGGCCGATGTAATCCGTTTTTGGATGAGTTCCCAAAGTCGCGTTCATCTGCTTGACGAGCGTTTCAACGACGTGGGCATTGGTTATGTCTACAAGCCATCCAGTCCTTACCGTTACTACTGGGTTATGATTTTTGGTGGTGGGCAGCCTCAAGCCCCACGCACCGAACGGAAACAGGATATACCGCAAACCACGCCAAAGTTCGGATCGTCTGATGAATCAAAGAAGCCGACGGCACTGGCGGTAAGTGGTGATGGGCAACCTCAAGCCCCACGCACCGAACGGAAACCGGATATACCGCAAACCACGCAAAAGTTCGGCGCGTCTGATGAATCAAAGAAGCCGACGGCACTGGCGGTAAGTGGTGATGGGCAACCCCAAGCCCCACGCACCGAACGGAAACCGGATATACCGCAAACCACGCAAAAGTTCGGCGCGTCTGATGAATCAAAGAAGCCGGTTGCACAGACTAAGAAAAGTCTGCTCGAAAAGACGAATCAAAATCGACGAACCGCGCTGGTTTTTTCTGAGCCGTTGAATCAAGCAGCACAGCGTCAGGCTGAGAAGATGGCAAAGAACCTTCACTCTCAGGTATCTTGGGATGAAATCAAAACGACGTATTCCAAACCGCATTTGGCTCTAATTGTTGCGGCGGGATACCAATCGCCGGCCGATGTCAGCCGTTTTTGGATGAATTCCCAAAATCGCGTTCATCTGCTTGACGAGCGATTCACCGACATCGGCATTGGCTATGTCTTTGATTCTTCTACGCCTTACCGTCACTACTGGGTTATGATTTTTGGTGGTGGGCAACCTCAAGCCGGATACACCGGAATGAGACAGGAGATAACGACGGCTTAATTCTCGCGGCGGGATACAGTTCGCCAGCGGAGGTAATCCGTTATTGGATGAGTTCCCAAAGTCGCACTTATCTGCTCGACGAGCGATTCAGCGACGTGGGCATTGGTTATGTCTACAAGCCATCCAGTCCTTACCGTCACTACTGGGTTATTATTTTTGGTGGTGGGCAACCTCAAGCCGGATACACAGAAATGAGACGGGAGGTAACGACTCAAGAATGGCAAACCGCGCAAAGTCTGCTCGAAAGGCTTAATTCTCGCGGCGGGATACAGTTCGCCAGCGGAGGTAATCCGTTATTGGATGAGTTCCCAAAGTCGCACTTATCTGCTCGACGAGCGATTCAGCGACGTAGGCATTGGTTATGTCTACAAGCCATCCAGTCCTTACCGTCACTACTGGGTTATTATTTTTGGTGGCAATTATTAGTATAGGTAGGCCCCAATCAATGCCATTAAGTTAAGGAAAAGGCCCCGTTTGTAGTAGGCGATTTATCGCCTCACGCGCAGTGCAGTAAGGCGGAAGTTTCCATACCACCCTAACGCCAACGGCTGAAGCCGTTGGCTAAAGTACGTATCAAGGTACTTTAGATGAGTTAGTCGGCATCAATAATCGAGGCTTTTAGCCAACTAAAGCCGTTGTCTAAAATTGAAAGTTATTTTATAAATCTTTGTTCATTAGACATTTTTCATTTTTCATCTCGATATTAAAAAGTGGGCCAGGTTTTGAAATGATAAGCCTTGGTTTTGTTAATGGCCCCCAATTCAAAGGCCATTTATTAGACATGCAGAAATTGGCAAAGCCATCGAGACGACGTTCTTCGCTCAGGCTAACGCTTGATGGTTAAAATACAAGTGTGGGCCAGGATTTGAAATAATAAATGCGAATTAAGGGCTAAATTGAATCTGATGAAATCAATAACTTATAAAAACCTCGTCATTGAAAGTGATTTTATAAATCTTTGTTCATTAGACATTTTTCATTTGATCGCGAGATATTAAAAAGTGGGCCATGTTTTGAAATGATAAACCTTGGTTTTGTTAATGGCCCCCAATTCAAAGGCCATTTATTAGACATGCAGAAATTGGCAAAGCCATCTCAACGACGTTCTTCGCTCAGTCTAACGCTTGATGGTTAAAAGTGGGCCAGGTTTTGAAATTGTTACAGCAAACCGAGAGATTGATTACCATCGTTTAGTCAGTTCTTGCGGCTCAGGTATTTAACCTTTGGCAACTTGAGTTGAGGCCTTCTTGGTGATGGCAACGTTGCCTTTTGCGTTTAAAGATGCGAATTAAGGGTTGAATTGAATCTGATGAAATCAATGACTTATAAAACAGTCTTTCTGACAAACTAAAAGTTTTGTATTCACTATTAATATCAATGAGTTATGAATATTTTACCCATGGCTAAATTGGTGAAAATTGCCCAAAAACAACTTTTCAGTTTTTTGGACTGAAAACCTAAATTTGTAATTCCTTGTATTTGAAAGGAATCATAAATATTTTCATCTGTCAATGCGTAAGTCCTAACTCCTATAATCCGATTCGTTAATTTCTTAATTCGTTGTACTATACATAAGAGACAAGGTACCATAAAATGCCAATGACAAGATTATCTTTAGTCATTTTGTTGGGCACACTGAGCTTGGGAGCGATTTATCCTTTTTTATAAATCCTTTCTAAAATGCAATCCTTGTAGTTATTAGTATTTAAGGTGATTATGAAAATAAGCATTGTGTATAAAGAAGAGAATAAATGGTATATTGGCCATTTACAAGAATATCCTGATTACGAAAGTCAGGGCGAAACTTTGGACGAATTAAAGAAAAATTTGTTGGATATATATCATGATATTAAACAAGGATTAGTCTCTGAGGTAAAACCCTTTAAAGTGTTGGAATTGAACATTTGAAAAGAAAATATTTAATAAAAACGCTTGAATCAAAAGGTTGTGTTTTTGTACGTCATGGTGGCAATCATGATTGGTCTTAAAAATCCGCAAACAGGTAAAAGTCAACCCATCCCAAGACATAAGGAAATAGAAGACGGTTTGGGCAAAAGAATTATTAAAAGACTCTCATAATTAGGAACCTTACCCATTACTTGGGCCGTTAAATCACCCAGCTGCAATTGAAAAGGAAACCAAAATACCAACATCCTCGACAACACGATCCATTGTGGCACTTATAGGCACACTACGTCAATGTGGTTTGGCTCCTATTTTGTACTCGCTAATTGACAGAATGTGAATAGAAGCAATTCCTTATAACTTGACGGTTAAAATACAACTGTGGGCCAGGTTTTGAAATGATAAGCCTTGGTTTTGTTAATGGCCCCCAATTCAAAGGCCATTTATTAGACATGCAGACTTCCTTAGCTGGACAGAAATTGGCAAAGCCATCTCAACGACGTTCTTCGCTCAGTCTAACGCTTGAGGGTTAAAATAAAAAGTGGGCCAGGTTTTGAAATGATAAGCCTTGGTTTTGTTATACTCAGCAACTTGCGCTTTTGTCGACAGTTTAGTTTAGTTTAGTTTGTGGCCTAAGTATAGTATGGGTGGATGTTTACAAGTTTATTGATTTTCGTTCTGAGGAAACTATGAAAAAATTACCTATCGGGATTCAAACCTTTGCCGAGATAATCAAAGAAGAATATCTGTATGTGGACAAAACTCGACACATTGCCGAATTAATTCAAGCGGGAAAATACCTATTTCTTTCCCGCCCCCGCCGTTTTGGGAAATCTTTACTGGTTTCAACGCTCTCGGAAATATTTTCTGGAAATAAGGCCCTTTTTCAGGGATTATATATCTATGACAAGATTAAATGGCAATCCCATCCGGTGATTCATATTGACTTTGCGGCTATTGATTTTTCAACCGAGATTGATTTGCGAGAAGGCTTAATTCAATTAATGGATGGAATTAACGATGATGAGCAACTCAATGTCGATAAACGGGGGTTTAAAGCCTATTTTAAAAATATTATTGTGGCATTGTCTAAAAAATACGGTAAAGTCGTCGTTTTAGTGGATGAATATGATAAACCCATTGTTGAGTATATGGATGATATCGAAATGGCCGCCAAAAACCGCGAAATTCTGAGAAACTTTTTCGGTGTGTTGAAATCTTCGGACGCTTTTCTGCGTTTCGTGTTCTTAACCGGGGTATCCAAATTTGCGCGGGTTTCGATTTTTTCCGACTTAAATCATCTCCTGGATATCACGCTCTCGAAACAATTTGCCACCCTGCTTGGATACACCCAAAACGAATTAGAAAGTTATTTTGATCAACATATGCAAACGCTTTGTTTTGAATTAGGGCTAAAAAAGGCCCAATTGTTGGCTGAAATCAAGACTTGGTATGATGGCTATTCATGGAATGCCAAAGATCGAATGTACAATCCCTTTTCGATTCTCAATTTGTTTGCCATGCGGCGTTTCAGTAATTATTGGTTCGCAACCGGTACACCAACCTTGTTGATAAAATTAATCAAACAAACTAGGCGAGATATCACGGAGTTTGAAAACAAAGCCGTGTCAGAAATTATCTTTGATAGTTATAACATTGAGAACCTGAATGTTTTCGCGCTGTTGTTCCAAACCGGTTATCTTACCATCACCCACGTTGATAAAAAAGCGAGAACGCCTCAATATATTTTGAACTATCCCAACTTTGAGGTGAAAGAAGCCTTTATTACCTATTTATTTGAAAGTTTTACCCAAAATGGTTTAGAAGAAATACAACCCACTGCGGAAGAGTTACGCAGCTATTTACAAACTGAAAATATTGAAGGCTTTATGAATCTCATCCGAGCCTTATTTGCAAAAATCCCGTATCCGCTCCACATTGAACAAGAAGCCTATTACCATTCGTTGTTTTATATGATTTCGATCTTGATGGGTGTTGAGATAGATTTAGAAGTGCTAACCGATAAAGGACGGATTGACGGCGTATTGACGTTAGAGGATAAAATTTATTTGATTGAATTCAAATATGGCAAAGCCGGCACATCGATGGATACCCTGACAAACCAAGCTATTAAGCAAATCCGAACCAAAAATTATGAAGAACGCTTCATGAATGAATCACGCCCGCGTCTGTTGCTGGGTGTCGGGTTTGTCGAAAAAGAAATGGGCTATAAACTGATAACTGATAACTGAAAAAGAGATGACAAAATAAAAAATTATCCTTCTAATTAATCAGAAATCCGATTTTTCAAAAAAATATGATTTCTTTAACACGAGTACTTTGTCAATGTTCTATTGACGAGTAGACTGAACACTGCTATAAATAATTATGACGGTGTCAAGTATAATAGGAGTCGGCCAGTTTTAACTTGGCATTGCCAAACACTTTCTGGCACTGCCAAACTACCTGCCAAACCAAAGTTTGGCTTCCTGCCAAACTAAAAACGTCGGCAAAAGTTTCGCGGATCGAAACTTTTGCGTCGTTTGGACTCCACATTAAAAAAGGAGTCACATCATGTCAACTTTAAAAGTGAAAAATCCGATAGCTCGCGCCCCTCTTCTGCGAAAAGGTGGCGCACATGTTAAAGCTAAGTCCAGCCAACGCGCTCAAGTTAAAAGAGATATTAAAAGGGCGCTAGAGGATTGGAAAACGGGCAAGCGTTTTAAAACTTGAAATTTTCGGCCCTCTAATTCGAGATCAATTGATTTCAGGGAGAAGGCGTTAAGTTCTATTTAAATGAGGAGATTAAAATGATGAAACTTTTCAATCACGATGTTGCTTTTATTGCACTTATCAATCACAATGTTGCTTTTATTGCTAAACAACAAATTCTAAACTCTTTTTTGAATGCCGTCTATAAACATAAGGCGGTTGCAAAACCTCCGAGGTTTTCAAAATCTCGGAGGTTTTTTTTTAGGTTAAAAAAAAGCAACTACAAGGATTCGTTATAAAAAAGGATATAAAAATTCGCCTAGATGAAAAGCAACTGCAAGCCGATTCTTTCTAAAAGCAACTACAAGGATTCGTTATAAAAGCAACTACAAGGATTCGTTATAAAAGCAACTACAAGGATTCGTTATAAAAAAGGATTAAAAAATATGATTCTAACGGATGAAAGTTGATAGCTTATTAACACGCCAACCCCAAAGGGGGAATTAGCTTATGTAATGATTAACAATTACATAAGCTAATTATTAATTAGGCTTCAACCCCAAAGGGGTTGAATGTGAAACCTGTGGGTTTTGGTATCACAGCGTCAACCCCAAAGGGGTTGAATGTTAAGAGCCACTGGTTACACTAAAGGAAAGCTCAAAAAGGCCTCAACCCCAAAGGGGGAATAGCCCCAGGTTACACTAAAGGAAAGCTGTTTGGGAACCTGTTTATTTACAGCAACAAAAGTTCATCTGATACTCGGTGCTGTATAAAACTCCGCACTGCCAATGCCAGCGGATCACGTTTTAATTGAAGAGATTGTTCTGCCGCCCTTGCAGCCTGGTCTAATTTATCGGCATTGAGTAGCGTAATTGATTGATAAATAAACTGTTCTGCTTGAGGCTCAATGCTCAATGGTATCGACAAGTCAGTGCCACAGCGGGGGCAGATAGACGTATCTCGTTTAAGACGCGCTTTGCAAACAGGACAACGTTCCATCACGACTCCAAGTAGTAAAGAATATCAGACAATTGATCCATCGGCTCCTTCAGCGCCGCATAATCTTCCTTGGCAATCGCATCATTGATGGCTTCAATGAGATTGACCATATCTTCCCTATCTTCGGCAGAAGCGTCTTCCAACATACGCTCGGCCTTTTCTACCAGTGCCCGCGCTTGGACAACGGCATGATGACTGTCGATTTTCGGTTCAACAACCACCGCATCAGTACTCTCTTCTCCAAAGATTTCCAGAATGCGTTCTTTGGCCGCTTCCATTTCGCCTTCCTCAAACCGGGAAATGGCGTTATCGATGACGATAGATTTTTCTAGGCCGGACTGTTTTTCTATCGCCGACACATGAAGAACGCCGCTTAAGTCTAGTTCCAATTTGAGTAAAATGGGATTATTCGCGGGCGCTCCACTTAGGCCTTCCACCATAAATTCACCAATTTGGATATTGTTCAAGGCATCAGGTTCTTCTCCCTGAAAAACCTGCACCTTTACCTTTTCTTGGTTATCCACCATCGTGTAAAACACTTCTGTTTTGGAGATTGGCAGAGAACTGTTTTTGTGGATGATTGGAACGTACTTATAAAGGTAAAATTCTCCGTCAAGTTCACCGATGGCGCTAGTGCCGTATGTATAGGGCGTAATATCAACCAACACGGCCGAGACATCGGCCCCAGCAATCATCGCAGCCTGAATAGCAGCCCCAGTGGCAACGCATAAATCAGGATCCACTTCGAGACGCGGTTGTTTACGAAATTCTTCTTCAAGGCGTTGGCTAACCAATGGAGTACGAGTACTGCCACCCACCAGTAAAATTTCATCAATATCAGAAGTGGTGAGATTGGCCCCTTTGAGGGCAATGTGAACGGCCTCCAACGTTTCGTCGATATAATCACCAATCATCTCTTCGTAATCATCTCTGGCTAATTCCAGAGACAGATGAACCGGCGCACCGTCATGCTCATCTAGGTATTCTTCTTCGATAGTCACAAAGGGCTGAGCAGACAACGTCTGTTTAGCAGCCTCGGCGGCGCGATTGATACGCGCCATGGTTTTACGCGATTCTCGGATATCCAGCCCCGATTTCTGTTGAAGATGTTCGACAATGTGATTAATGATTTCTTGGTCAAAGTCATCACCACCCAGTTTGTTGTTGCCGTGACTGGCAACCACTTCTACGACATCGTCTTCAATGCTCACCACTGACACATCAAAAGTACCGCCTCCCAAGTCGTACACCAATATGCGTTTGTGCGCTTTTTGGTCAGCTTCATAAGAGAGAGCCGCCGCGGTAGGTTCATTAATCATTCTGACCACTTCCAGCCCGGCGATTTCACCCGCTTCGCGAGTCGCTTGCCGTTGCGCGTCGGAAAAATAGGCCGGCACGGTGATAACGGCTTTGTGGACAACCTTAGCTTCTTCCCCCATTTGGCGCTTGATGGATTTGATAGTGCGTTCTGGATACAGAACATATTGGTTTTTAGCCGGTTCCCCCACTAAAACCTCATTATTCTCGCCCATTCCCACAAAAGAAGGTAGTATTTTACGGCCCACATCCTCAATAGTGATCAGTTCTTCCAGTGATCAGTTATCAGTTCTTTCAGTGATTCTTTCAGTGATCAGTTTTTTCAGTGATCAGTTCTTTCAATGATCAGTAATAGTAATTCATTATGCGAATTAAGGGTTGAATTGAATCATAAAAAATATAAAAACGTATTATCCAGGGGCGATGCCCCTGGCTATATTAATGTCGCCCCGTTGGGGCTTTTCTATTAGCCCCTTCTGTATGTGTTACACAATTCACCATTCACAATTAGCATCGTGGTATCGAAGGTTTCCTTGAATAAATCCAAGGCGTTTTTCACTTGGCGTGATTCTAATTTGACTTCATTGCGTAGCGCCGCCAATTCAGTAAACAGGGAAAATAAATCGGTTTGTTGGGTTTCTTCGTTTACTTGGTAGCTATCTAAGTAAGCGCTAAATTGTGTTATCAGTTTTTCTTTAGTGGATTCGTCCATAGTGCTTATTTATAAAGTCTCTTTTTTCTTTGCACTCCCATGTTTGTAGTAGTGGCTTTAGCCACCCTGTTTGTAGTAGTGGCTTTAGCCACTTTTAGGCGATAAATCGCCTACTACAAACCCAGCTTGTTCTTCAAACAAGAGATTTCCGATTCAGGCTTTCTGCTAAGGTCTGAGTGAATAATTCTTCTGTTGGGCGTTGCGGTGTGCCCGTTTGCATGCCGCGCTCTAACAAGGTATTGAGGCTCTGTGGTTCAGAGTGAAAGAGTTGGTATTTCAAACGTTGGTGTCGCGTTTTAATCGCCTCAAAAGCGGCGCGAATGTTTTGGAATTGTTCAGGCGCTCGCTCTGGCGGATATTGTCGCACTTTTTGCAAATAGGCCTTTTTAATCGCCTCATCCGTTGCGTCTTCAGTAACACCAAGAATATCAAAAGGGGTTTTCATCGTTTTTTCGGTTTCTGGCGTGGTGAGGGAAAAATAGGAATATCGAAATCAGGCACTTCTATGCCCATATCTTCCAAACGACTGAGAAGATTGATAAATTTCATCAGTTCCGCTGGAGTCATGTTTTCTGGATCCATGTTTTCTAAGGCTTCCATTTCGCCTTGCCATAGATTTGATAAAAAACAAAGGCTGGCCGTTCAGGCCAACATTTGAGGGCCTGTTCAGCAAATTTTGTCAGTAAATCATGATGTTCCAGCTTTTTGAAACATTGACAAATGCTGAGCATTTCGTCTGGAGAAAATTCAAGTTTCACGGCCTTTTGCAGCAGTGCCTTCACTTGCTTCACCGCTTCAGCCAAAAAAGTGACACCTTCTTCAGAATAGGCGTTGATCAGACTGACCAATTCTAACATTTCTTGCCGAGAGGGTAGGTCGTTTTTTTTGCTCCCTGACAACAAAGGCAAGATGTCGCTAGGACAGCCGCGGTAGTTTTTTTAGCTTTTCTTTTTCTCGTTTTAGGCTTGACAACTCCCTGAGCTTGCAATTCTAACAAAGCTTGATTGATTTGAACAACACCGCTACGTTGGCTGGGTTTTTCAAATTGGGCCGCTTGCTCTAATTCATTACGCGCTGAATCGTATTTGCCGGACTTAATTAATTTACGGGCATGGGACAGATGAGAAGATCGGGCAATTTGCCGCGCCTTGATATTGATAGGATCTACTTTTAACAGGGTTTTGGCAAATGCAGCGGCCTTTTTAAAGGCGGTTTTACGGGTTGCCGCTTCCATTGCTATCAATAATATATCACTTTCTTTAGGAAAATATTTAACGGCCGTATCGACCCATTTGTTATAATTATGTTGGTCGTTATTGTGCTTATACCATTGAATGAGTTTAATATAACTGGATTTGTCATCGGGATCGAGGCGCAGACTTTCGGCCAGAAAGTCTGGCACATCCACATCATCAAACACCTCACCACGTTTTTCAGCCAATTCCACAAGATGGCGTAAAATTAAGGCGGCTTTGAGAGCATTGTCTTTTTCTTTGGGGTGTTGTTTGAGACTTTCAACATGAGAGCGCCAGTGTTTCTCGGCCTTCAACAAATGCCCCAGTCGTTCATGGCTAAGAGCAGCGATGCGATTTTTGTCATAAGTCGATAGCGAGCCAAACGTTTTTTCATAGAATTTTACACCCGCTGGATAGCTCGGCAACAAGGCAAGGCAAAATTGACGACTGTCGCTCTCACCAAAAAAGTGCTGGTGAGCGGCAACCACTTCCATAAGTGCTTTGTGGCTGTTTTGCTTAGTCGCCGCCTGCAACAACGTGGAAATGAGTTTGAGTTGCGCTTTATCCCATCCCTTTAGATGGGCTATGAATGCCTGTTCGCGATGGCCTAATTGAGACAATCCATCCAATAACGATTCAAAATCCTGCCCCGCCATCCGTATCAATTTAGCAAAATGGGCATACGGTGACTCGGCCGGCACTTTATCCAACAATTGACGGGCACCGTTTGGATCGGCATTAATAATAAACAGTGCCTTTAGAATGGTGCGAAAATCTCGATAGGGAGAGCGGAAGGGAATTTGTTTGAGAGACTCTTCGGCGATTTTGTCGTCCCCTTGAGAATAGGCCCCCAACGCCTCTTTGACTAGCGCATAGTGTTTAACTAAGGTGGCCTCTTCGGGAAAGGCTTCTGCCACTTCGATAGCTCCCGCGAGCAGTAACGCGCCAAATTGGGCCTGTAACGGCCCTATCGCGGCCGGTGGCAGATGTTCAGTAGATTCCGTGAGTAAGTGAGCGGCCCTGATATGACGGCCGGCCCGAATGAGCCAATAGATATACTGTTCGATAAGTTCTTTATCTGGACACCAATTCGCCCGGTTTTCCCATAACACGGCCGCTTCTTTGTACATCCCCTTGTCGGCCAAAGTTTGAGCGCGTAACAAATAGGCTTTTGCCAGCGCCGCTTGCCATTCCTCGTGCGGCTGTTTTTTTACTAATTGTTTATAGGCCTCAATGGCCTCTTTATAACGACCTTTTGCCAACAAGTCGGCTGCCAAGGCTGGCGAGGTTTCAATGGGGCGGTTATGGG
>NBMI01000222.1 GCA_002085445.1 Candidatus Parabeggiatoa sp. nov. 2 | reverse complement strand
GGCATAGACGACTTAGATCGCGCCATCGCCGATCAAGAAGCGCACGGCTTTATCAAAGTCCTAACACAACCGGGCAAAGACAAAATCCTCGGTGTTACCATCGTTGGACATCATGCTGGCGATTTAATTGCTGAATATATCATTGCTATGAAATGGGGAATAGGCCTCAACAAGATTTTAGGCACCATTCACATCTACCCCACTTTGGCAGAAGCCAATAAATTTGCCGCGGGTGAATGGAAAAAGGCGCTTGCGCCTGAAAAAGTACTACAATGGATAAAACGGTTTCAGGAGTCCAAACTTTAGTTTGGCAATCGTCCAAATTTGACGAGTACTCAGAAAGTTTGAGCATTAAGTCGCTAAAGCGACTACTACAAACATAAACTTGACGAGTACTCAGAAAGTTTGAACATTAAGTCGCTAAAGCGACTACTACAAACTTTTAGTCGCTAAAGCGCCTACTACAAACTTAAGTTTACTAGGCATACCTTCCTAAAATGCTTAATTGTCAAAGAGTTAAAAATGATACTTAGAGAACAATTGATAAAAGAAATTGAACAACTGCCACCCATGCAGTTAATAATTGTCCAAAATGTTGTCCAAACGTTGACAAGGCACACACAGTATCAACCGGTTAAGGAAAAGCGAAAGGGTTATCTTGATACAAGAAAAGCCTTAGCGAACTATTGGCACGTATTGAATTTATGAGTGCCCTTTTCAGAAGATACCGAGAACACATTATTAATGATGAACAATTGGGTTTGGCAATTTCAGGTTTTGAAACAGAATATAGCACTTTCAACGTTGAGCCATTGAACCAGATTGTCGCAAGTGAAGCAGAAGCGTTATTGAAAAAGTACGGAAAATCCGAGGGGCTAAGAACGCTTGATGCCTTGCATTTAGGTGCTTTTCGTCTACTTGCAGAGGAAGATTGGATATTCGTTTCTGCTGATGAAGTCTTGGGCAATGTCGTTCAGATTGAAGGTTTTAGAGTGATTAACCCATGCAATAAAAAATGAAGAACCAACGGACGAGAACTCAGAAAGTTTGAACATTAAGTCGCTAAAGCGACTACTACAAACATAACATTAAGTCGCTAAAGCGACTACTACAAACTTTTAGTCGCTGAAGCGACTACTACAAACATTAGAATCCTTTATATCGTTGGGAATAATTAAGGATTTATAAACATCGCGTATTTGTAGATGATAGACATGGAAAGCAACATTGTCGAAATCAAGGCGATTGGATTTAAAGAACACAATACATTATTTATCAATGGAAAAGCGTTTCAATTATGAGAGTCGTAGAACTAGCCGACCGAAAAACAGATATTGATAGGAACTTGGGCTGACACGGATTGGGCTATCGCTTTTTATAGCAAAAATGGTTTCAAGCTCGTAGACAAAGATGAGAAGGATAGACTTATCAAAAAATACTGGAATATTCCACAAAGACAAGTTGAAACTTCAGTCGTTTTGGCGGATAATCGAAGAGCCAAAGCTAAAGCTTTGGACTCCAGTTGAATCAAGATAAGGCCAATTTCCAAAGCTAAAGCTTTGGAGTCCAGTTGAATAAAAATAAGTTTCCGTCCAAACTGAAAGGTTTGGGCATGGAGATATGGCAAGAATATGGCTAAAAGATACACTGAAATAAGCGAAAAGCTACAACAATTTATCAAACAGCAACAAATCTTCTTTGTTGGTACCGCGGCGAGTGAGGGCCGGGTTAATGTTTCTCCCAAAGGAATGGATAGTTTTCGTATTCTCAGCCCAAATAAAGTGGTGTGGCTCAATCTCACCGGTAGCGGCAATGAAACGGCCGCACATCTCATTGAGAATGATCGTATGACTATCATGTTTTGTGCCTTTGAAGGAAATCCATTGATTTTAAGACTGTATGGTTATGCCAACGTGTTTCACCAAAGAGACTTAGAGTGGAATAACCTGATTTCTTTGTTCCCACCTCAAATCGGTGCGAGACAGATTATTGAAGTCAATGTGGATTTAGTTCAAACTTCTTGTGGCGCGGCCGTTCCTCGTTTTGAATTCGTAGAAGAAAGAGAACAGTTAAAGCAATGGCTAGAAAAGAAAGGGCCTGAAGGGGTGAGAGCATATTGGAAAGACAGAAATCAAGTCAGTCTTGATGGTAAGCCAACAAAAATATAGATAGTCAGTTCCGTCCAAAGCTTGCCAAACTAAAGTTTGGACTCCTGTATATAAGAAGGGATTTTAGAAACGAGTGATCCAACTTTTGTTCCTCTTCAGTCAATAACTAATAAAAACAATCTCATTAAACTCATTAATCATTAATCATTAATCATTAATCATTAATCATTAATCATTAATTATTTTCACCCCCCCCCCAGCCCCTCTCAAGAGGGAAGTAAGTCAATAAAAGGAAAAATGCAATGATGCGAAAAGCGCAAACCCTTGTCGGCCTATTTGCCGTTGTCTTATTTATTTGGTCAAGTACGATTAGTGCGGCCCCCAAGGCACAATTAATCCCTTTTTGGAATGCCAGCAATGAAGCCAATTCGGCAACGATTGATCATAGTGCTTGGCAAACCATCTTGAATCGCTACTTGGTTGCCAATCATCCCTCAGGCGTTAGCCGTTTCAATTACGCTAAATTAACCGCGAATACCGCTGATGGAAACAAGTTAGATGAGTATTTGTCATACTTGCAAAAACTCGATCCGCGCACCTATTCAAAGGCCGAGCAAAAGGCCTATTGGATTAATTTCTATAATGCGCTGACGATTCAAGTCGTTTTAAGTGCCTACCCGGTGAGCTCGATTACCAAGATTTATGACGGTTGGTTCGGTTTTGGGCCTTGGGACGATGTACATGCCAAGGTGGCCGGGCAAAGGTTGACTTTGAATGATATCGAACATGGCATTTTGCGGCCGATTTGGAAGAACGATAATCGGATACACTATGCTGTCAACTGCGCGAGCTATGGTTGCCCCAATTTGGCTTCCGAAGCCTACACGGCTGCTAACATGGATAGATTGCTTGAGCAGGGAGCAAGGGATTATGTGAATCATCCACGCGGTGTGCAGTTTAAGAGCGATGGCACGCTATTGGTGTCCAGCATTTATCGTTGGTATAAAAGAGATTTTGGCGGTACGAATGCCAGTGTGATAAGACATTGGCGTCAGTACGCCAAGCCTCGCTTGGCAAAGCGTCTGTGGCGCTACAACGGCCCCATCGATCATGACTACAATTGGAGTCTCAATGCGAATTAAGGGTTAAAACATGAATGATTTCAAATCAAATCATGGCCCACAAAATGAAAAAAGTTAGCATTATAACTCTGTGACACTCTGTGGCACTCTGTGAACTCTGTGTTGAAAAAATGGGTTATTTAGATTATGGCCCACAAAATGAAATAAACGCAAAAGACGCAAAAGACAATGGTGAATGGTGAATTGTGAATGGTGAATTGTGAATTGTGAATTGAGTGAAAATTACCCTTCTTCAGTTAATAAATCCGATTTGTCCAGTAAATAGGGTTTCTTTGACCTAATTGTCAACTTTGAGGCAAGGGCAGACATCTTAAAGGCCTTCAGGGCCTCGCCGTAGTCCTCTAGGGCCTTGGCATAGCTCGTCAAAGTAATAACATTATTAGGATTAATCTCTAACGAACGCTCAAACATTTCAAAGGCCGGTTCGGCCTCGCCACTGTCCGCTAAGGCATTAGCATAGCTCGTCAACGTCGTGGTGTCCTTGGGGTTAATGTCTAATGAACGCTCAAACAGCTCAAAGGCCTTTTGAGCCCGTCCATTTTCCGCGAGAGCCTTGCCATAGCTGTTCAAGGTCGTGATGTTGTTAGCGTTAACCTTTAACGAGCGTTCAAACATCTTAAAAGCCTTTTGGGCCTTACCATGCTCCGCTAAGGCTTTGCCATAACTCGTCAAGGCAATCGTGTCCTTTTCGTTAATGTTTAATGAACGTTCATACATCTCAAACGCTTTTTGGGCTTCGCCATGCTCTGCTAAGGCCTTGCCATAGCTATTCAAGGTAGTGACGCTGTTAGCGTTAATGTTTAATGAACGTTCATACATCTCAAACGCTTTTTGAGCTTCGCTATGCTCTACCAAGGCTTTGCCATAGCTATTCAAAGTCGTCGTGTCCTTTTCGTTAATGTTTAATGAGCGTTCAAACATAAAAAAGGCTGTTTGGGCCTTGCCATGCTCTGCGAGGGCTTTGCCATAGCTATTCAAGGTCGTCGTGTCCTTGGAGTCAATGCTCAATGAGCGTTCAAACATCTCAAAGGCCTTTTGAGCCTGTCCATTTTCCGCGAGAGCCTTGCCATAGCTATTCAAGGTCGTGGCGTTGTTGGCATCAATGCCCAACGAACGTTCAAACATCTCAAAAGCTTTTTGTAATCGGCCGCCATTGGCTAAAACCGTGCCATAACCCGTTAACGTTACCGGATCATTTGGATTGCACGCTAACACTTGTTGAAACACTTTAAACGCTTTTTGAAATTGCTTTCTTTTCGCCAGCGCATTACCATAACCTATCAAGATAAAAGTATTCTGGCCATCTAAAGCCACCGCCTCTTCAAACAGTTGTAGTTTGGTATGAGAGTTATAAACTCTTTTGGCGATATAAGCCAGACTTCTGGCGAGAAACTCAGGCTCGCCGACTTGGCGTGTTTTGAGAAGACGCAACCAGTGATAGGCCTCTCTAAATTTTTGATTATTAAAGAATAAAACGATTTTTTGGTTAAGATCGCGAATGTTTTCCATAAACACGCTCCCAGTTCCTCTAAACCTGACACTCGACACAAGGATTGTATATAATAAGGGATTTTAGAAACGAGCATCAAATCACGTCAATCAACTTGTTCACAAGGATTGTATATAATAAGGGATTTTAGAAACGAGCATCAAATCACGTCAATCAACTTGTTGTTCAACTAAGCATTTGCTGATTGAATAGCTTTCTTATTAATGAAAGAGTTGATTTCATGCTGGAAAGCTAAAATTTTATAGAATTTTTTCATTCTCTTATCATTGCTAAGAAATCCTTTTTTATAACAATCCTTGGGCGTTTAGGTTTTGATAAAACTTGATGATCGAGTTTCAGGGTTCAATATTTCTTTTGAGTTGAGTGAGACATGACAAAAAAACTTAAGGATGACGGCGTATAGTATACATTTTACCTGGGGTGGTGAAAATGAGGTTCCAACGGGTTCTAAAACTTGATCCCATTTTTATTCCGCTTAGTCAAATTATTTAAATCATTAATCATTAATCATTAATCATTAATCATTAATCATTAATTATTTTCACCACCCTACCGATTACCCATTCGCCAATTCGGCCCGAATCACTGCTTGGTCGTACCATAATAAGAGTTTTTCGTCTTCATGTAAAACCAATTCTGGGAGTTTTTCGGCCATTTCCATAATGAGGCGATAGTCGCGCTCACCCCAGGCTTTTTTAAAGCCGGCCCGTATCGCTTCTAAGCGAAATTGTTTGAGTTGTTTTTGGGGACTTTGGCGGTAAACCTCAAATTCGCGCAGTAAGTGTTTTTCGCGTAATTGCTCCAAATCAGAGGCTTGGTATGGATCGGGCACATACCAACGCCCAGCAGCCCGTTTTTGCAAGGCCATGTCATATGGCGCATGTTTTTGTAACTCTTTGAAATGATCATATAAATAATTATGAATTTGGCGAGGCACGGCCCCAGTGCCGTTGTATTTGAGAAAATTAAATTCGAGTAGCGTGTCAAGTTCTAACAGCCTTTCATGTTTTTTCCACCCGGCACCCAGTCGGCGAATAAATTCAGGATGTATTTCTTGATAAGTCGAAGGCCGTTTTTTTAGGTAGTTTTGCAACCAATCAATGGCGCTACGCTCGTCGGAAACGGCAATTTCCATTTGGGGCGCATCATGAGTCAAACTGCGTTGGCGTTCATATTCCGTCACTTGTTCTGGCAAAAAACTCATGCCATCTTGCTCTGGGAAACGTTGCAGCAGCCCAGCTTGAAAAGCTTGGCTAGAAATTGGCACAGAATAGCCATGTTGGATAAAATAAGCCACAACGCGATCATATAAAATACGTGGTTCTCTTTCGGCAATCAATTCCAATTCTCCCGTTTGGCTTTTTTTGTACACGGGCAAGTATTTTAAGTGGCTACGAATAAATTCCCAAACACCAGCTTCGCTCCCGGCGGTTTTTTTAAACTGTTCGGTTAAACTGTCGCTAGGTTTGTAGGCGGAAATAATTAAATCTTGTTTCACGGCGATAGCAGTGGTGACAGCGTTAAAACTACCTTGTTTTTTATCCAAAGCGGAAACATTGGCAACAACAAAACCAACTTCTTGCAAAGCGGTTTGCAATGTATTCCAGACACTGGCTTGCGTACTGGAAAATTCCACCGTCATCCAGCGCCCCGGCTTAAGAAGCCGAAAGGCTTCTTTAAAACAAGTTATCATCAAAGCGCGATAATCGGCTAATTTTTTTTGTAGAGTTTTATTAACAATGGCTTCTTCATCGGTATTAGTAAAAACTTGCAACCACGCTTCCCAAAGGAAATTGAGTTCAGAATACATCAAATTAGCGCCAAACGGTGGATCAATAAAAATATAATCAACACCGGCATCATCCAATTGAAAATGGCTAGCACTCTGCGTGGAAATTAACGCCGTTTTCAAATGATTTTGAGCAAAAGCCATTTTAAGCCGCTTAATTTTTTCGGTAAACGCATAACTTGGCGACACTTCAGCTATTTGTGAACCAATATAGAGCGTTCCACTTAAATTACGATTATTTTGGGAAAAGTGGCTAGGCGAATAACGGTTGAGTTTTGAAAAGCCAACTACCCATTGTTGAAATAAAAAACGACAAAGACTTTGTAACGGCTTGGAATCGCTTGACTCCAAAAACCAAGTTTCTTCAAGAAACGGGATTTTTTTCAATCTAACAAGATTCTCTGTTTTGTTTATCAATACACTCAGCACCCACAAATTGCGCTTAGTATAAAAATGATAAACATGCGTAATGCCCAATCGGTTATGACGCTTATACTCCTTACCTTCAATCACCCTATCAATAGGAAACCAATAAGGAATTTCGCTCTTATCTATTTTTTCCAACAATGCCAAATCAAATTCATCAGGGCTTTTATTAAAACGTTGTTTGCCGATGGAATAGTTGATAAGCACTGGCACTTGTTTAGCTTGTTTTATCATTTGCCCTATGACTTTATCAAACACCATCACTTGCGCTATTTCCATCTGACGTTTTGTCAGTTGAGCGTCACAGTGTGGGCAAGGAAACGTTTCATGCACCTTGCCAGTGTTTTTATCCACCGCGGTTTCAGAAAAGATGATTTCGCAGCTGCATTCTGGACAAATAAAAACATCGGACAAAACGGTATAATTAATAGTTCCTAACGTTATCCACGCTGGGCAATCCATTTCTCCCAAAATCACTTTTTTGAGGGTTGCAGCATTTTTCTTGATAGGTTTGGTGCAAGTATGCAGCGTTTTATACATCCAGCCACATTCCGCCTCAACTTGCTGCAAAATCAGCAACGCCGCTTGCTCAAACGCCAGCACCGGGGCGGGCATATTATAGTTATAGGCGATAAATGTCGCCGCCGGCGACAAATCAGTTAAAATCGCTCGCCGTGCGCCCAGTTTAGAAAACGGTTTAAAACCCATTTTGCCATTCTCATCTGGTTGAGCGCTCAAAACCGTGCCATTGCCCACCACCGGATAACCTATTGCCTCAACCGCTCGTTTATCGCCACACAATTGTGCCGCCACCCCCGTCATGCCTGTGCCACAAAAGCCATCAAAAACAATGTCGCCCGGCTGCGTATAGTGCAGAATGTAATGCATAATCGCCTTGTGGGGCACTTTGGTATGGTAAGCATGAGCGTTATAAATGGGATCATTTTTGCCTTCGCTCACATCAGCAGCAAACGGCTCGCGGTGATAATCTTGGCTATTGTCTGGCGTTGCAGCCCATTCCTTGACGAAATCGGACAACCAAGGATTGGGGCAAGCGGTGTAATAGGGCGGATCAGATAAAGCTAAAATGGCCGCCTCAGTGGCGTGGGGAAATCCTGAAATACTTTTAAATTCAGGAAGTTGTAATTTTAAACGGAGTTGTTCCAAAAAAGAAGCCCGACGAGCGGCCTCGTTTTCAAACGTTTGTCCTAAACACTCAACAGGTTGATTGTCAGCCGGTAAATTGGAATGAGCAAAATCAAAGCTTTTATTCATATCGTTTTTTCAGTGATCAGTTATCAGTTATCAGTTTTCAGCAGATTTGTAGAAAAATGGTATTATATCAGTTATCAGTGCTCAGTTATCAGTTTTCATAAAGTCGTCCAAACTAACGTTTGGTAGTTGTTTGCGTGAGGCGATAAATCGCCTACTACAAACCTGCCTTTTTCTTAACTTAATGGTTCAGGTAAAATTATCAACTTGCTTATGTAATATCTTCATTTGTCATTTGTCATTTGTCATTAATATAAATCTCTTCATTTTTCAGTTTTCATTAATATATACGGAATGTACAGATGCGGGTGAAAATAAAAATTGACCCGTTTGGTTTATAAAAGCCGTCTTTTTATTGACTTTCAATCCGAAAATGAAGCCGATAACAAAATCCGTTTATTTCGCGTATCCGTTGTACTATCATTTTCATTTTTCATTTTTCATTTAGTTAGTAGACTTGTCCGTAAATAAATAAGAAAGCCAGGGGCGGTGCCCTGGCTTTAATAATACTTACCGAAGGGGCTAATAGACTTGTGCGTCAATAAATAAGAAAGCGAATGAAAACAAATAGTTAAATTAACAAAACCCTTATTTTCGGACAACTCTAAAATTTTAGGCCAAAAAACCATGACTGATACATATTATCGCTACCACGTATTTTTTTGCACTAACCAACGCGCTGAAGGCGAACGCTGTTGTCAAAATCACAACGCACAAGCCATGCGCGACTACTTGAAAAAACGCACCAAAGAGTTGGGAATAGTTGGACGCAGCGCGGTGCGAGCCAATACCGCCGGCTGTATGGATCGCTGTGGAAAAGGCCCAGTGATTGTCGTTTATCCCGAAGGCGTGTGGTACACTTACAAAGACAAGGCCGATATTGACGAAATCATTTCTGAACATCTACAAAATGGGCGCGTTGTTGAGCGTCTGAGGGTAGCAGACTGATGAGCGATTTGCCACCCTGCACCCGGCAAGAAAAATTAATTGCCGGCCCCGCCGGGGATTTAGAACTCCTAATAACTTGCCCCAAGCAAACCGGTACATTGCCCATACCTTATGCCGTTGTCTGTCATCCTCACCCCTTGCACGGCGGCACGATGAACAACAAAGTTGTGTACATCATTGCCCAAACTTTCAATGCCTTAGGCGTTGGCACAGTACGTTTTAACTTTCGCGGCGTGGGCAAAAGTGCCGGCAAATTTGACCACGGCAACGCAGAAACGGAAGATTTACGCGCCGTAGTTGACTGGCTCAAAACCGAATATGCGCCGCCTGAATTATGGCTGGCAGGATTTTCGTTTGGCAGTTACGTCGCGCTACGGGGGCATCGTGAGTTGGGAATAAGTCGTTTACTGCTAGTCGCGCCCTCGGTGGAACGCTTTAAGAGTAGCGGCTTGCAATTAAGTAATATACCCACGCTAGTGATTCAGGGAAGCAAAGACGACGTGGTATCGCCGCCGGGCGTGTCGGAATGGATTGCCGCCCAACTGCATCAACCGCAATTTGATTGGATGGCAGACGCTGACCCTTTTTTTCAGGGTAGACTCCATGAACTACGCGAAGCGATTATAGTGCCGTGGGAAAAATCGTAGTCAAAACCTTCGATTCATGGCATGAATCTGAGTTTTGCCAATTTTGTCGTTTGAATTTATTTCAGTAGTGGTAGAGAAAAACTATGCCAGAATTACCCGACTTAGAAGTCTTCAGTAAAAACCTAAATAAGCGTCTTGCCGGCAAGCAAGTTACCGAGGTAACTATCCATAGAAGCAGCCAGCAACTCAATGTCACACCCGAAACGCTGACGGAGGCCTTAAACAATGCCAGCCTCTCTGAAGTAAAAAGAGTGGGCAAAACCACGCACTTTTTATTTTCTAATCAACAGATTTTGGAAGTGCATCTCATGCTCAAAGGCGAATTTGACATTGTGCCTGATGACGCATTGGTAAAATCTAAGTTCATCTCCTTGCGTTTTGATGATGATGACTATTTGGTCATTTCTGATAGACAGAACTTGGCAAAGCTAACGCTGGCTCCAAAGCCTTCTTCTGTCCCAGAAGCCCTAGACTTGACTTTGGAGTATTTAACCAAGCAATTGAAAAAGAGAACTAAACGGAAAATCAAGGCTTTTTTGATAGACCAAAAAATAGTGCGTGGTATTGGCAATGCCTATTCCGATGAGATTTTATGGGAGAGTCGAATTGCTCCAGAATCGTTATGTGCCAAAATCCCAGAAGAGGCCGTGAATGCGCTATTTAACGCGATTGGGGCCGTGCTGACGGATGCCATTGAACAACTCCAACAACAAAAGCCGGATTTGCTCAAAGGCGAATATCGAGACTTCTTAAAGATTCACAATCCGAACAAGACACACTCCCCAACCGGACAGCCTATTCATGGAAAAAAAATCGCTTCCAAAAAAACCTATTATTCTGATGAACAAGTATGTTATAGCTAAGAATTAATCGAACTAACCAGCACAACCCCGAAGGGGCCCCTAGTGAATAGCCCTGACAAGTACTTAGGATACGCGAACAGAAGATCAGCGGAGCTTTCCGAAACGGATAAATCATAACACTCGATGATCAAGTTTTTAGTCTGACAATGCACAAGGATTGTATATAATAAGGGATTTTAGAAACGAGCATAAAATCACGTCAGTCAACTTCTCAAAAGCATTTGTTTTGGGAATAGCTTTCTTATTTCGATTTTATTTCATGCCGGAAGGCGAAAATTTTATCGAATTTGTTCATTCTCTTATCTAAGCGAAGAAATCCTTTTTTATATACAATCCTTGTAGTTGTTATGATTTATCCGTTTCGGAACGCGTATCCGTTGTACTTGTCAGGGCTATTCGCATTTTACCCCTTCGGGCTAAAGAGTTTTTGTTTAATATAAGGCTCCCTACAAGAAATTACGCTATGCCTTTCCCTAAAATCACTACCGTTACAATGACACTTATTACCCTAGCAAGCACATTGGGTTGCGAACAAGAGGCAAGAGCGCCAATAGCAAGAACACCAATATACAGCTACCGCATTATCAACACCTATCCACATGATCCAAATGCCTTCACGCAAGGACTCATCTACCACGAGGGTGTTTTTTATGAAAGCACCGGTTTGGAGGGAAACTCGTCGCTACGCAAAGTCAAACTAGAAACGGGCGAAGTTTTGCAAATCCATCATTTAGATGATCGCTACTTTGGAGAAGGTATCACCCTCTGGCAGCACAAAATCATCCAACTGACTTGGCAATCTCGAAAGGGTTGGAGCTATAACTACCAAACCTTTGAAAAAATTAAAGAATTTTACTATCCCACCCAAGGCTGGGGAATCACTCACGACGGCCAAAAATTGATTATGAGTGATGGCAGCGACAAGTTGTACTTTTTGAATGCAGAAACCTTTGAAAACATGGGATATATCCAAGTACGTTATCAAAATAAGCCCGTATTCAAACTCAACGAATTGGAATACATTGAAGGCGAAATATTCGCCAATGTGTGGCTAACTGATTATATTGCCCGAATTTCTCCATCGACAGGGCAAGTATTAGGCTGGATTAATCTAACGGGTTTGAAATCCAAGCTACCTAGAAACCA
>NBMI01000027.1:18357-33096 GCA_002085445.1 Candidatus Parabeggiatoa sp. nov. 2 | reverse complement strand
ATCCAAAACGGTATCATCAGCACAGAGACGACAAAGATTGGATACAAAAATTGTTTCTCAAGACGCGCATATAAATCCGGTGTCACCGTTTGCCAAGAAAAAAACCACATCGATTCTTGGTCATTACAACGTCGAGCAGCCAAGCGCAACGGTGGCAAAAGACTGATGAAAAACGGAGCGAGATAACTTTTCCAAGTTCGTTTACCACAAAAAATGAGAGAGAAAAGCCTTTCTAAAAAAAAGATCGGCCATAATATTAATAATATTTCTACTATCTGCTGAGAATAAGGTAGCCGCTCCAACCCATCGTCTACTTGCAGATACTGAATGACGATAGCTCCCAAAGACAGAAAAACTATCGTTAGGAAAAACATCAATTTTGCCATAACTTATCAGTGAGAAGTTTAAGTTTATCAGTGTTCAATGATCAGTTTATCAATGATCAGTTGTTCTGTGATCATTGATTAGGCAACTCTCAAATAATAATATACCAGTTTGGCACCTTCAATTATCCTGAAAAAGGGCTCATCAAGTGGGATTCTCCCATCAATTGGTAGCGGCAATCCCTTGTGGTTGCCCCGATGGTGGTTTTGGAGTTGCCTTAGTGATCAATTTAGACTTTGCACGGCTAGGATTTAGCAAAGCGAGATCACTTTTTACACACCTCCTACCCCTCTATCGAAGTGAGTCAAACCGTGGCAAAGCCCCCTCTGGAGAGGGGATGAACGGGGTGTGTTTTGCTTATCAAACTCAAAGAGCGCTTCGCTACGATAAAAAAGCGTCATTTCTAACGGTGCTAAGTATAACTATGATAAATGATAACTAATAACTTACCATTCGCTTAATAAAATCATAAAAACGTGAATTTATAACTATTTGATAAATAAAGAATTGATTTTTAAGCAATTTTTATGCCAGAATTTTAAAAATCCAATGGGCAAGCGAATGACTCAAACAGCCTCGCTTAAGCTTATCGATGAAATTTTCTTCTCCAAACTCCAAAACCAGGATTGACTCATAAACGGATCATGAAATCGCTAGGCTAATCAATCCGTTTAGTCCGCAAATCCGTTGTACTCCGACTAAATTTAAAGTTTTTTATTAAGCGAATGATAAGTAATATACTCAGCGCGGGAACAAACACTTTTCTAATGAGGCTGGTGGGCAAGAAAAAGACTTTGCCGGCCCCCTACTAATAACTTGCAACTAATAACTGATAACTGATAAACTAATCATAGATCACTGAAAAAATAAACTGAGAACGATCACTTCTCACTGATCACTGACGCTTTGCTAATCGGTCTGTTAAATATTATAATGCGCCGTTTGCAATTCCACTTGACAATTAATTAAGGAGATCACGCTTTCAATGCCTCAAGTCCGTGTCAGAGAAAATGAACCCTTTGAAGTTGCTATTCGTCGTTTTAAACGTGCCTGTGAAAAGGCCGGGATTTTAGCCGAAGTCCATCGTCGTGAATTTTACGAAAAACCCACCACCATCCGCAAACGTAAAGCGGCGGCCGCTGTCAAACGGCACATGAAAAAACGCTATCGTGAGATGTTGCGCCGAGAACGTCGCCACTGAGTTTGTCCGTCTCAATAGATGAAAGATGAGGCCTAAAGATTGAAAACCTTAGTGCTTTGCTACGCTTGCGGAGCTTTGCACTCAGGTTAGCTTGAAATCTTTTTAAAAAGTTACCGTTCACCGTTTTCAGTATATCTTGTCGATTATTTCCACCCTTAGGTGGATGCCAATTGAAAAACCACTATGTCTGACTCTCTCAAACAAAGAATTCAAAATGATATGAAGTCCGCCATGCGTGCTAAAGAAAAGCAACGCTTGGGCGCGATACGTTTGATTACTGCTGCGATTAAACAACGGGAAGTGGATGAGCGTATTAGTTTGGATGACGCGCAAGTGATAGCCGTGCTGGATAAAATGCTCAAGCAGCGGCGCGATTCTTTAGCGCAGTACGAAAAAGCCGACCGCCAAGATTTAGCAGAACAAGAAGCTTTTGAAATCAAACTCATACAAGAATACCTGCCACAACCTTTGAGCGAAGCCGAACTGGCTGATTTGATTGAAGCCGCCATAAAAGAAACCGGCGCAAGTTCCGTCAAGCAATTGGGCAAAGTCATGGGACACCTCAAGCCCAAAGTGCAAGGGCGTGCCGATATGAGGGCACTCAGTGCTTCTATCAAACAACGCTTGTCTTAGTGAACAGTTATCAGTCTATAGACTGCATAAGATCACAGCGAAGCGAGATAACTTTTAAAAAACACACCGCCGCCCGTCGCTGCGTTTTTCCGTTGCCGAAAAATTCTTGCCTCGATCCCTCTATCGAGGTGAAAAAAGTCAAGTCGGTGATTCACCTGGGATACAGTGAAAAGTGTAAGTTTTCACTGATCAGTTTATTCTTCGCGGAGCGAGAACATTGATGAGCTAGACAAAAGTTTTTCATTTTTTTCATCAAAACAACTTTTGCTGAGCGCGGTGTGTAATATAAGTTATTCCAAACAACGGCCGACGAGCCTCCCAAACCTTAAGATAGGGACGAAAATTTAAAAAGCCTGAGAAAACAGTGAACAGTGAACAGTGAACAGTGATCACTGAAAACTGTGAACGATCACTTCTCACTGAAAAACTGTGAACGATAAAACTGATAACTGAAAAATGAGTATTCCTCGTGGATTTATCGACGACTTGATGACTCGTGTTGACATCGTTGATTTAATTGATAATTATGTGTCGCTACGCAAAGCGGGCCGAAATTACACAGCCCTTTGTCCTTTTCATAATGAAAAAACGCCTTCTTTTAGCGTTAGTCCCGATAAACAATTTTATTACTGTTTCGGCTGTGGCACGCATGGAACCGCGATAGGTTTTCTTATGAACTATGCCCACCTCAATTTTGTTGAGGCGGTGCATGAATTGGCTTCCAGAGTCGGTGTGGAGGTGGTGTATGAGCAAGGCGGCTCAACACCGGCCTCAATCACAGCCTTTGACGATTGGTATCAAGTCATGGCGCAAGCAGCACAGTATTATCGGCAACAGCTACGCCAATCCCAAGCAGCCATAGATTACCTCAAAAAACGGGGCTTAACTGGAGAAATTGCGCGTGATTTTGGTTTAGGCTACGCACCGCCCGGTTGGGATAATCTCTTGAAAACCTTGGGCACCGATTCGGACATGCGAACACGTTTGCTCAAAACCGGTTTAATCAAACAAAATGAATCCGGTCGCCGTTATGATCATTTTCGGGATCGCGTGATGTTTCCTATTTTAGACGTGCGGGGGCGTGTTATTGCTTTTGGTGGACGAAAGCTCTCAAAAAGCGAACATGAACCTAAATACCTCAATTCTCCAGAAACACCCCTATTTCAAAAAAGCAGCGAATTATATGGTTGGTATCTTGCCAGTAAAATCCGCTCGTTACAACAGATAATCGTTGTAGAAGGCTATATGGATGTAGTGGCATTGGCACAATATGGCATCCCCAATGTTGTAGCCACTTTGGGCACCGCAACCACTCATCAGCATTTAACCCGCTTATTTCGCAAACTGCCCGAAATCATTTTTTGCTTTGATGGCGATGAAGCCGGGCAAAAAGCCGCTTGGCGAGCCTTGGAAATGGCGTTGCCATTATTACAGGATGGGCGCTCGGTTCGTTTTATGTTTTTGCCAAAAGGAGACGATCCAGATAGTTTGGTGCGCCACTCTGGTTAAAGCAACGAGTCAATTTGAACCATCCCGAAGGAAGAGCGCGCTTGGTAGAACTCGCAAAACCCTTATTAAAACAACTACCGGCAGGTGCTTATCGTGATTTAATGTTACAACAATTAAGTGACTTAACCCGTGTCAATTTCAAAAATTTGACGAGACTTATACAAAAAGGTGAAGTCCCTAAACAACCCATTGCTAAAACACGTAAGCCCGGCGAAAGCATCATAGAATTTTCATTAGTACATCAAGCGATTATACGTTTATTACATAAACCGGCGTTATCTCTTTCTATTGATGACCGTTATGAAAAATTATCTAATTTAAAACAACAAGATATAAAACTATTATTGAATATCATTGAATTAACGAGGAAGAATCCTCAATTAAAGCTAGGAATGTTGTATGAACACTGGCAAAGAACAGAATACGAACAAACCATCAATCAACTAGCCTCGCAAAAATCTCTTTTTGCCGACACCAATAAAATAGACGATGAATTTTTTGGTGCCATCAACCGTTTGTATAAAGATTACGCGGATCAACGCTTGCCTGAACTAATGCAAAAAAAAACCGATGAATGGACTGTCGAAGAAAGGCAAGAGTATTTCAATCTCATTAAACTAATGCAAAAAAAAACAAAATGAATGGACTGTCGAAGAAAAGCAAGAGTATCTCAATCTCGTAAATATCAGCGCTCAGTGACAAATCAGTTATCACTGATCAGTGAGAAGTGTAAGCCCTGACCAATTTGAGGTAAGAAACTTACTCGATATTCTCTCGTAAGTTATTAATACCCTTATGTTCATGCACCTATCCGTTGACAGAGAAAACTGAAAACTGAAAACTGTGAAAACTGATAACTGATAACTGATAACTGATAACTGTTCACTGAAAAACTGATCACTGAAAACTATGAATCAAGAGCAACAGCAATCACAACTGAAATTACTCATTGCCAAGGGCAAAGAACAAGGTTTTTTGACCTATCACGAAGTCAATGATCACTTGCCTGATGATATTGTCGATCCGGAGCAAATCGAAAGTATCATCAATATGATTAATGACATGGGGATTGCCGTGCATGAATTTGCACCCGATGCAGATACCCTGTTAATTTCCGATACCCCCGTTGCTGACGAAGATGCCGCCGAGGAAGCCGCCGCCGCGTTGGCTAATGTCGATAGTGAATTTGGGCGTACCACTGATCCTGTGCGTATGTATATGCGCGAAATGGGCACGGTAGATTTGTTGACGCGAGAAGGTGAAATAAAAATCGCCAAACGTATTGAAGAAGGCCTAAGCCAAGCCCTGTCAGCACTCGCAACTCATCCTGACATTATCGCGGAGTTCTTAAAATACGAGGAGAAGATCGAAGTCGGTGATCTCAAACTCTCAGAGATTATTACCGGCTTTACTGACTATGTTGGTTCAGTAGGGGTGTCTAATGTTAACACTGGTGACGATAAAAATGCCGGCCGCCATAACAATGAAATTGCAGAGGTGGCCGAAGATGACGAGGCAGCCCCGCCCCCCCTCCTCGAAGACACCCCGCTGGATCCTATCGAAGCTCGTGTCCGCTTTGCCCGTTTGCGCGATGCACACACTCGCTTGATGCAGGCTCAAGCCACATACTCTGCTCAATCGGCTCAATATATGCAATTGCGTAAAGAAGTGGCTGACTACTTCTTGCAGTTTAAATTCGTGCCCAAGATGATTGAAGAGTTAACCGCCAAATTACGCGAAACTGTCGGCTTGATACGTAAGCAGGAAAACCTCATTCGGGATATTTGTGTCGGCAAAGTCGGCATGGATAAAAAAGAGTTTCTCTCCTCTTTTAAAAACCATGCCACCAATGGGAACTGGGTTGACTTGTTACTCAATACCGGCAAGCCTTATGTTGATGTATTAAAACAACACCAAGGAGAATTGGTGCGGGCACAAGGGAAGCTGATTGAATTGGAGAGACAAAGCCGCTTGAAAATAGTAGAGATCAAGGATATTCATCGGCGCATGTCCATTGGTGAAGCTAAGGCACGGCGGGCTAAAAAAGAGATGATTGAAGCGAATTTGCGCTTAGTCATCTCTATTGCCAAAAAATACACCAATCGTGGTTTGCAATTTCTTGATTTGATTCAAGAAGGCAATATTGGCTTAATGAAAGCGGTGGACAAGTTTGAATATCGGCGCGGTTACAAATTTTCCACTTATGCAACGTGGTGGATTCGCCAAGCGATTACGCGCTCGATTGCTGATCAAGCTCGCACCATCCGTATTCCGGTTCACATGATTGAGACGATTAACAAACTCAATCGAGTTTCACGGCAGATTTTGCAAGAAAAAGGCCGCGATCCCACCCCGGACGAATTATCCGAGCGGTTGGGGATGCCTGAAGAGAAAGTACGGAAAGTGCTGAAGATTGCCAAAGAGCCAATCTCTATGGAAACGCCGATAGGGGATGATGACGACTCCCATTTAGGTGATTTTATCGAAGATACCAGCCTGCCGGCCCCCCTTGATGCGGCGACTTTTGAAGGCTTGCGGCGTGCCACGCAGGAAATGTTATATAGCTTGACGCAGCGCGAAGCGAAAGTGCTGCGTATGCGTTTTGGGATAGACATGAATACTGATCACACTTTAGAGGAAGTGGGCAAACAATTTGATGTCACCCGTGAGCGCATTCGTCAGATTGAGGCCAAAGCTTTGCGTAAACTGCGTCATCCAAGCCGCTCTGAGCAATTGCGTAGCTTTATTGACTAAAGTTTATTTTCAGTGATCGTTCTCGTTCTCAGTGAGAAGGCGAAAGGTGAAAGGTAATAGCTAAAAGGTGAAAGGGGTAGTCCTTACAAAACTATTAAAAATAAAGGAGTTATCGTGATTAGGCCCATTGAACACAAGCCGGAGTCCAAGATTTATCTTGGACAGTCCAAACCGGTTTGTAGTAGTCGCTTTAGCGATTCACAAGCCGCTCGTTATGACTTTTGTTTACCCGGATCGCTCCAATTCCCGTACCACCCGACCATTTTTTGGTGGTATGGATCCTTCCGCGATCTTGCACTAGGGACTACTGGTGAAAGGGGAAAGGTATAAATCCTTTCCCCTAGCTCCTAGCCCCTATATGTTTTCAGATCACTAATTTGGCGACATCAAAAGGCGGCACATAGCTTATAGAAACTAAAAACGGTCAGAGCTTACATTTCTCACTGAGAACGAGAACGATCACTGTTCACTGAGATAGCAAGTGCGACACGAGGCCGTCGGCGAGTTTTGGTTCAAACCAAGTCGATTTGGGTGGCATAATTTGCTCGGCATCGGCGACAGCCATGAGTGCTTGCAGACTGGTGGGATAGAGGGCAAAAGCGACGGCCATTTCGCCACTATTAACCCGTTTTTCTAATTCAGCCAAACCACGAATCCCCCCCACAAAATCAACACGTTTGTCGCGGCGCAAGTCGGTAATGCCTAATATCGGGGCCAGCATCAGAGAGGTTAATAAACTGACATCAAGGCTGGCTACCGGATCATGGGTGGGAATTTTGTCCTTCGGTATGTTTAATTGATACCATTGTCCATTGACAAACAAGCAAAATTCGCCGCTACGTTGCGGTTTTACAGCATGGCTACTAGGATTAATATCAAAACTTTGTGCAGTGCGCTCCAAAAATTCTGATACACTCAGTCCGTTTAAATCTCTGACAACGCGGTTATAATCAAGAATTTGCGTCTGATTATCTGGAAAAATCACGCTAAGGAAGTAATTATAGGCCTCCTCACCGGTATGCCTTTCCTGATTGGTAGTACGCCGCTTTTCGGTTACCCGTGAGGCGGCCGCCGAACGGTGATGTCCGTCGGCAATATAGAGGCAATCCATACAGTCAAAGGTGGTGGTAATGGTGTCAATGTTCGCCGCATCGTCCACTATCCACAGAGTATGGACAACGCCATCATCCGCAGTGACATTAACGACGGGCGATTGTGCCGTGAGTGTCTTGACAAGTTCGTCTATTGAGGGATGATGTTTATAGGTTAGAAAAACCGGCCCCGTTTGTGCGTTGAGCTTCTCAATTTGACGTACCCTATCGTCTTCTTTGTCGGGACGAGTCAATTCATGTTTACGAATACGATTACTGTTATAATCAGCCACATTAGCAACCGCCACCAAACCGATTTGCTGATGGTTGCCCATCGTCAAACCATACAAATAATAGTAAGGTTGTGCATCTTGTTTGAGGATGCCTTTTGTAAGCATCTTTTGCAAATTTTCAGCGCCTTTAGCATACACGGCTTTTTGATAGGGGTCGGTATTGGGCGGCAAATCAATTTCTGGTTTAGAAATATGCAGAAAACTCCAAGGGCGACCCTCAGCACGTAAACGTGCTTCTTCACTATTAAGCACATCATAAGGCGGGGCAATGACATCAAGAGCATACTCTGGTACAGGACGTAAACCAGCAAAAGGACGAATTAACGGCATTAAAAACTCCTTGGTTGTACTATATAAGTATTTCAGATTCTGAGGTTGACGGAGTCCAAACTTTAGCTTGGCTCGTACAAACTTGAGTTTGTACGACTGTTTTCTTAAATAGATTCTTTGTACCGGACAATTTCTTTAAGTCATTGATTGTCATTTCGACCAACGGGAGAAATCTTACGGCATTGATTGTCATTTCGACCAACGGGAGAAATCTTACGGCATTGATTGTCACTTATCCCGCTTAAAGAAATGACAGCAGAAAAAATGTCCTGTACACAGAAATATATTAGCGCTTCAGACTTAAATCTGACACGCCAGGATTAAAGAGAAATTTTAATTTATCGGCCTCTAATAAAAATTTATCGGCCTCTAATAAATATTAAAAATTAATATAATTCAATAATTTGGATGGAGAGTGTGCTGAAGGTAGGCTTTACAAGACTACCTGATTTTACTATGGTAAGTCAGTTGTTCACAACATTTATTGGATATTTGACCCATGCATATTACTGATCCCGTTTTCAAGGATAGACTGGAAATAAAAGGACACTCTCACTCTGCTAAAAAGTGGGCGCTGGCAATTGGCATAGTCCTCGTCATCATTGCCGGCGTGTCGAGTGCGATGGTTTATTTTTTTCCTAATACCATTCAATATGTTAATAAAATATTGAGCGGTACACCAACCGCCCAGAGCCCATCGACTCTCCCGCCAGAGGCAACACAGCCGGTAGTAACCGCACACGAAGGCGCTAATGCTTCTGCCGCGCCCCCGGTAAACACCCATGAAACCGCACCAGCCGCAACGGATAATGCCTCGCCAAGCGATCACTTGACCGAACCGGCTGCACCAAAGGCGCAACCGGAACCGAGCGCAGTCCCGGCTAAACCGATTACCACTTCGGCGGTTGTGACTGAACCGATTGCCGCAGCGCCGGCTAGGCCGGTTGCCACCCCATCTGTCCGGGCTGAGCCGGTTGCGGTGCCGGTTAAGCCCGTTGCCCCGTCTGTTCCGGCGCAACCCGTAACCGCTCCGACTGAACCGAGTACAGACCCGAAAGAGACCGTAGAACGCTTGTTAGCCAAAGGCAAAAAACAGATTGCCAGAACGCGACTCACTTCGCCCGAAGGTGACAATGCTTATGAAACTTACCAAGCATTGTTAAAAATGGCCCCTCTTAAGGCACAGCAAGTGTTAGACGGTATTGTTGACTGGTATTTTAAGCAAGGCTCGAAGTATATCCGCAAAGGTAGGCTGGCTCAAGCTGGGCGGGGCAATGCTTATAAAATGTATCAACAACTTACGAAGATTGCCCCAGAGCATCAGAGTACACAAACACTTTTAAGCGAGATTACGGACGCACTCAATCAGCGTGGTGAGCGGCAACTAAGAAGGAATCGGCTAACGAGCTCCAAAGGCAAGAATGCTTATGCAACCTATCAAGAAATGCTCACCGTTGGAGCGGATAGTCAGTCCACGCAACGTTTCTTGGAAACGCTTGTTAAGCGTTTGCTTGCCCAAGCAGAGCAGCAAATGGAGAAACGCAAGTACACCACACCGAAAAATGACAATGCCGCTGAGACTTATCAGAAGATACTAAAAATTTCGGAAGATAACGCCGAAGCGCAAAATGGGATAAATAAAATTGCCAACCGGTATCGCAAGTTGGCTCTTGATAACAAGAAATTGGGGCGCTACGCCACGAGTCTCAGGATGATTGAAAGAGGCTTGCAGGTGGCACCTGATGATCCAAGATTGAATCAATTAAAACAAGAAGTTATAGAATAATTGTCCAAATGAACAATGATTTCAGTGATCACTGTTCACTGATCACTGTTCACTGATTAGGTTTTTCACTCTTCATTTTTTACTCTTCATTCAATGACGGGGGGCAAAAATCATGGCTATCGATCCGCAACTACGTCAGCGCATTGCCCAAGCCAGCGCCCGTTTGGTGGTGCTTGAAGGCATAGCCGATTATCAACAGGCTAAGTACAAAGCCGCCGCCCAACTCGGGGTGCCAAATACTAGAGCTTTACCCAGCAACAGCGAAATTGAAGAGGAGATTTTAATCTATCAACGTTTGTTTCATGCCGATACACAGCCCCTCAGATTACAGCAACTGCGTTGTGTCGCGTTACAAGCGATGCGTTTATTCGCCGCATTTACGCCACGCTTAGTCGGCTCGGTACTCAACGGCACGGCGCACCAATACTCTGACATCACTCTGCATTTATTCACGCATACTCCCGAAGAGGTCGCCTTCGTTTTGATAGACAAAGGCATTCCTTATGAATTGAATGAGCAGCACTTTCGTTTGCCACAATTGGTGAACTATCCTTGCTATCGGTTTATGGCTGGCGAAGAACGGGTTGTCTTGGTGGTATTTGGGATAGATGACATACGGTGGTCACCCCCTTGCCCCATTGATGGTAAACCCATGCGCCGCGCCGATATACGTGCGGTGGAAAAGATTTCAGTGAACAGTGAACAGTGAACAGTGATCAGTTTCTTAAAAATCCGATGTCTTTAAGACATCGGATTTTTTAGTGCAAAGTCTACCTTGGTTGTTTTTTGCGAGCTATTTTGTTAAAAACTTTCATACTTGTTATGTAAAACAATGAATTAGTGATTCTAAAATAATCACTCTAAAAAAATATAACCCCCGTAAATTTTCTAACAATCGCCTGTTTAAGCTTATTAAAATGACTCAATATTCTATATCAGAGTTCAAAGACATTATTTTTACTAAAATAAGGCGAAAATACGCCGTGAACGACCTTCTTTAGAGCCGCGTGTTTTGGTTATATTCCTCTTAAAAATAGGGTTTATGATTATAACGGCTACTCTTTAAAATAATAATATAGGCACTATTAATTAAAAAAAGTTGATTTAAAGCTTATAAAACAGTCACTTATATTTTAAGAAGACACAAAAAAAATTCAGACTTTTAGTCTCCTTTGGAACGGAGACCCTCCAAAAAGTTATCTAAATATTATCTGGCGTATTGCATCTATTTTTATACCGTCCCCGATTATGAATAATCATATAGCTTAATCTATTGATAGTAGTGGTACTGTGCCGTTTATTTTTTTAGCTTTACCCCAAAAAAGGGGGGGCAAAACACCGACGACTCAAGATGTCGCTCAAGAGAAATTTCATTTTTACAAAAAAAGTCTGAAACAGTGTTCAGTGAAAATGATCACTTAAACTTCTCACTGACAATAGCCGTGATTTCTTATGGAGCCTTGGCACAGCGTAAACCACCCGACACATTTTATCCGTTTTGGGAAAATTCTTTTTTCATTGATTTTAAAGGTTTTTTTAGCACTTAAGTGGCAAAAAATAACTCACTGATTTTACAAATCGCTGTTCCTAAGCCGCTGTACACTCATTTTGATTATCTGCCACCGGCAGGAATAGATGTCAGCCAATTGCGCCCCGGGATACGTGTGCGTGTGCCGTTTGCAACGTATACTTATGTTGGAATGCTACTGGCTGTCGCAGACAGTACTACCGTTCCCGTTGAAAAACTCAGAGCGGCACGGAAAATTATCGACTCAACGCCCGTGTTGCCAGAAGATAGCCTCAACTTATTACAATGGGCAAGTCGCTACTACCATCATCCCATCGGCGAAGTTATTTCCACCGCGTTACCATCGTCCTTGAATAAAGGCCAACCCGCCAGCATTCAACCCCATCCCGGCTGGAAACTCACGGATGAAGGACGCGCTGTTCAATTGGACACGTTGCCTAAAAATGCCCATCGACAAATCGCTGTCTTGAGCTTGTTGCAACAACACCCTCAAGGGTTGAGCCAAGCCGACATCATTAACCGCTTGTCCGATGTCATCCCAACCTTGCGCCGTCTGGAAAAAAAAGGGTGTGTAACGCCTCAACCCATTGTTTATACGCCCGAAGTCAGTAGTACGGCCTCCCTCACGCCCCCATTGCAACTCAACGCCGCGCAAACGCAAGTCGTCAGCCAAGTTTGTAGCAAACTTGAGCAATTTTATCCCTGTCTACTGGATGGCGTGACGGGTAGCGGCAAAACCGAAGTCTATTTACAAATTATTCAAAAGGTTCTAGATCAAGGCCGCCAAGCCATTGTTTTAGTTCCAGAAATCAATCTAACGCCGCAAATGGTTAACCGTTTTAAAAAACGCTTTGCCGTACCCATTGAGGTATTACATTCCAAACTCAATGACAGTGAACGTCTGCGTACGTGGTTATTAGCCCGCGATGGAGAGGCCCCCATTGTGATAGGAACACGCTCGGCGGTGTGGACACCTTTAGCACGTCCGGGTGTTTTTATCGTTGATGAAGAACATGATCAGTCCTATAAACAACAAGACCATTTTCGCTATTCGGCCCGTGATATTGCCGTCGTGCGAGCGCAACGCGCCCAAGTGCCTATTCTGTTAGGCAGTGCCACGCCTTCGCTAGAGAGTCTGCACAACGCGCTGCAACAACGCTATGAACATTTTCTTCTGCCAGAACGCGCCGGAACGGCCGTACATCCCACTTTTCATATTGTGGATATGCGCCAACAATCTCGCCAGGGCAGCTTATCACAGCAACTAAAAAAAGCGATTAGCCAACGTTTGGCGGCGCACCAACAAGTCCTCTTATTTATCAATCGTCGCGGATACGCGCCCATTTTGATGTGTTACAGCTGCGGCTGGGTGGCCTATTGTCAACACTGTGATGCTCGTCTCACTTATCACGAAACCGACCAACGTTTACTCTGTCACTATTGCGGTGCCACTCGTGTGCTTGATACTCAGTGCCCAAACTGTCAGCATCCTAAATTATATTTATCCGGACAAGGAACGGAGCGTGTAGAAGAACAGTTGCAAAAGCCATTTCCTAGCGCACGAATCTTACGCATAGACAGCGACAGCACGCGCTGCAAAAACGCCATGCACACCATCTTAGAACGCATCCGCAAAGGCGAAGCCGATATTTTAGTCGGCACACAAATGCTGGCGAAAGGTCATCATTTTCCTAAAGTCACGTTAGTCGGGGTTATCAATATTGATGGCAGCTTGTATGGGATAGATTTTCGTGCCACGGAGCGGATGGCGCAATTACTGGTGCAAGTGGCGGGACGTGCCGGCCGTGCCGATGAACCCGGCGAAGTCATTATTCAAACCAATCATCCTGATCACCCGTTACTAACTCGCCTGATTCGTCAAGGTTATACGTCATTTGCTCAAGCGACCCTCGAAGAGCGCCAAGAAGCTCAATTTCCGCCATACACTCGCTTCGCCTTGCTGCGTGCTGAGGCTTCTTCGGCGGAGCCGGCAATGGATTTTCTAAACCAAGCTAAAACGCAGGCGCAGACGTTGAATGGCGACACTGTGGAATTGTGGGGGCCAGTTCCTGCACCGATGCAAAAACGGGCCGGGTGGTATCGCGCTCAATTATTATTGCAAGCCGCGCAGCGCGATGTTTTGCACCGATTGCTTTCTCAATGGTTGCCTACACTCCCGTCCTCAACAAACAAAGTGCGTTGGTCATTGGATGTGGATCCGCAGGATTTGCTTTAGTACCAATGATTGACAATCACAGCAATTTTGTTTGACAATGGCAAAAAATCAATTAGGAAATCGAAGCATGAGTACCAATAGTATAGATAGAGGAGAAACAATCCGTCGCTTTATCCTTGAAAACGTTGAAGCATATCCATCGAGCATTGCCAAACAAACGACAGACAAATTTGGTATCACCCGTCAAGCGGTTAGCAAACACGTCATACTTTTGCTCTCAAGCGGAATACTTGAGGGGCAAGGTATGACGCAGAGTCGGCACTATTGGCTTAAGGTTTTGAACGAAAAATCAATCACCTTATCTCTTAAGAATCAATTAGATGAACAAGTCGTTTGGCAGAAAGAAATTGCCCCGCGATTGAGTAATCTGCCAAGTCGCGTCATCAATATTTGGCATGATGGGTTCACCAATATCTTAAATAATGCCATTGTTCATTCAGGTGGGCAAAAAGTGGCTATTACCCTCAAACAAACAGCCGTTACAACGGAAATTGGAATTGTTGATGATGGTGAAGGCATTTTCAACCAGATTAAAAATGCACACAAGCTTGATAATGAAAAGCAGGCTATGTTGGCGTTGTCGAAAGGGAAATTGACAACCAACACCAAGAACCAGGCTGGCAAGGGTATCTCTTTCGCTGTCAAGAAGTTTGACGATTTTGTGATTGCGTCAGGCGAGACGTTTTTTGCTCCCAAGCATCCTAAAGATTGGAACCCTGAGCCATTACGTCCACAAAAAAATGGAACTTTAGTATTAATGAAACTCTACAACAAAACGGTGCTAACGTCGAAAGAGGTGTTTTAGGGGAAAGGTGTAAGGTGCAAATATGACCTGTGGTAATGGTAAAGTAAAGCACCAACCCCGTAGGGGTTGCAATCGAGACGCTTTAGTGAAACCTGTGGTAATGGTAAAGTAAAGCACCAACCCCGTAGGGGTTGAATATGAATAGCCACAGGTGAAACCTGTGGTAATGGTAAAGTAAAGCACCAACCC
>NBMI01000027.1:0-18320 GCA_002085445.1 Candidatus Parabeggiatoa sp. nov. 2 | reverse complement strand
TAAAGTAAAGCACCAACCCCGTAGGGGTTGAATATGAATAGCCACAGGTGAAACCTGTGGTAATGGTAAAGTAAAGCACCAACCCCGTAGGGGTTGAATATGAAACGTAGTAACTCGCGGAGCGAGATAATAGCCCTAGTGCAGTAAAGCGGAAATTCCCATACCACCCAGAAAACCCAGAAATCCGATTTTTCCAAAAAATCGGATTTCTCATGGATTTCTTTGACCGTTTTTTGGTGGCATGGAAACTGGAGCGATCTTGCACTAGAAGCTATTCACGTTGAAAATAATTGTCTGAAAGTCTATAAGTATAAACACAAATCAACAGGCTACCTTTAGGGTACAGTCGCTCTCAGCCAAGAGCAAAAGCGATTGGCAGGACTACAAACGCCGTTGCAACAATTCACGCAATTCAGCATCCGTCAACACAATCGGATTGGTTTTCATGCTACCGCCTCGGCAGTTGGCAACGACTTTGTCTATATCGGCAGCTTGCATGCCATACGCGCTAAGTTTGGGCAGTGCCAATCGCTTTGTCCAGTTTCTTAGAGTATCAACTAAGATTGTACAAAACGCCGCAAGCAGTTCCACTTGGAACGAAGAAAGCGGTAGCGGGTGATTTACTAGTAAAGCGCCAACATTGGCATATTTGCGAAGGGCTATGCTGTCAGGTGTCCGCTCGCTCAGGGCGGTAATATTAATATCAGTTGCCTCAGCAACCAGTGTGCCACAGACAACGCCATGTGGACATGGGAAAAATGCGCCCAATGGGGAAGCTAAACCGTGTACCGAACCTAGTCCCGCTTGGGCAAGCGTGATGCCAGACAGTAGGGAGGCATAAGCCAGTTGGCTACGTCCAGCCTTTGCGGCGGCCTCATCCTTGGCTTCAATTGCTGCAAAAAAGCCATCACGAAAGGCCGTCATGCCAGAAATGGCTAAGGCATCGGTTAAAGGGTTGGCATTGCTAGACACGTAAGGTTCTAACAATTGCGTAAACGCATCCATGCCGTTGGCTGCCAATAAGTCAGGCGGACAAGAGGCCAACAAGGCCGGATCAACAATAGCGACTTGAGGTACAAGGTACTCGTGGCGGAAAGATTTTTTAAAGCCAGTCTCCGCACTTTGCCGGCTAAGTACGGCATTTTTGGTAGCTTCACTGCCCGTACCCGCTGTCGTCGGCACGGCGATAAAAGGCGTTGACGGCCCCTGATAGGCAATGCCTTTGCCCACCCCATCCAAGTGATCCATCACTGAATTGCCATGCGGTAATAGCCCGGCAATGGCTTTGGCAGCGTCCAACACGCTGCCGCCGCCGATACCTAGCACGACTTCAATGCCGCTGTTTCGATAATCCTTCACGGCTTGATCTACCAAATCAGGCGACGGCTCACCTTGCACCGTGAAAGTTTCCCAAGTGAGGCCTTGCTCGCGCAAGCCTTGCTGAAGCGTTTGCCAGTGTGCTGTGGCGCGAAAAGACTGCGCTCCCGTGATAATCAGTACACGTTTGCCGAAGGTGGCAACTTGTGCTGGAATTTCTTTGGTGCCCCCTTCACCGAATAAAATACGCGGTAAGCGGGCAATGTTAAACGGTGCAATGTGCATCATATTAGTTATCAGTTATCAGTTTCAGTCGTTGAGAATGATGCTAAAAATAATTGATCGCCTTTGGTAGGCCGGTTCGTCGTCGGCGACTGTTCGTGTGGGCCAGTTCCTCGTCGGCGATTGTTCGCCTTTTGTGGGCCAGTTCGTCGTCGGCGAGCGTTCGCCTTTTGTGGGCCAGTTCGTCGTCGGCGACTGTTCGCCTTTTGTGGGCCAGTTCGTCGTAGGCGAGCGTTCGCCTTTAGTGGGCCAGTTCGTCGTAGGCGATTGATCGCTTTGAAGGGGCCATTCTCAACTACTGAGTTTCATAACTATTCTTCTGGATAACTCTATTTGTCTGAAAAGATATTATAATAATCCTTTGATGGATTTGTGAAATCGAAAACAGATACTATCCCTTTTTGGGATAATATCTGTCGAAAACGCGCGAGTGTGGAAAAAAATTTTTATAGCATGAAGGCTGATACCGAATGCTTTTAAAACACGCTCTTAAAGGGATAGTATCAGTCAGCTATAAAAGATTTATGATGTGTACCTACTTGCTTTAATCTTCAGGAAACAGGCAATTATATTTTACGCCATCGCGTGGTTTTGCCATCAACATGGCCACTTTTTCACGCCACATCACGTAGTGTAAAGTGTCTTTGTGGGCGGCGGCATCAAAAACCGTCGCGTAAGCTTCATACAGTATAAATTTGGTGGGCTCATTCGCATCTTGCAAAATGTCAAAGCGGCGATTTCCCTTTTCCTTGATAGAGGCATCGTGATTGAGGCGGGTGGCTTCAATAAATTCGTCAACCTGTTCGGGATTGACTTGGACATGAACAAGGGTAACGTGCATTAAAATCCTCCGTTTTCAGTGAACAGTGAACAGTGAACAGTGAACAGTGAACAGTGAACAGTAGTAATGGGTAATTGCTAATGCGAATTAAGGGTTGAATTGAATCATAAAAAATCAATGACTTATAAAAACGTCTTGATTGAAAGTGATTTTATAAGTATTTGTTCATTCTTCATTTTTTCACCACCCAGAAATCCGATTTTTCCAAAAACTCGGATTTCTTTGGATTTCTTTGACCGTTTTTTGGTGGTATAGAAACTTCCGCCTTACTGTACTAGTTAGTTTTGCTTGGCAAGTTTTTGCAAGCGGTGTTTTGGGAATTAATTGTGCTTTCAAATTGCTTTTTCTTGGGGCACGCTTTGGGCGTCGTAAAATGGATGGCTCGCAGCGGCGAAAAAACCACTTCATCGTAGTATCTTTTCTGATAGTCTGTTTTTTTCAGCAAGGCCGCTTGAAAGTAAAACGTCTCGTTACCCGCTGCAATTTGTCGGACGAGTGCGCGGGTTTCTAAAGGAACATCGAAAGTTATCGGGCTTGCCGAGGCACTACGAGTAGAGCCTTGCTTGGGCTGTGCCGGGATATTGTAAGTGCCCAATACCTGAATATCACTGCCATGCAGTACTAATTTCTTTCTAGCTTTTTTGGATTTGGGTTTACGGGACACACATTGGCTGTGGAGCAGCACCAAGACGTGCTCTTCATTGAGAGCAGGAATCCTTGACATCGTAAATTGCAACGTCACAATTTGTTTTGCCTTGGGATCGTCGAAAGCCAGCGATAAAATGCGGCGTGGGCGAGGCTGTTTCAGCTTGACTCGTCTTGGCACCGGACATTTTTGCATTTCGTTGTTAGTTTGATCCACTCTGATTGAGGCAATGCGGACTCGGCGTTGAAGAGCAGCCTGGCTTTTACCTTGTTCTAGTTTCGGAGGGTGCGTCTCTCTAGTTGGAGGAGGTGGGGGTAGCTTTCGCCTAGCGTCTTCCGAGCCTGGGGTGGGGCCACCGGGTTTGGTGGTGTTAGCAGCCCATGCGGGGCTAGTGGCTAACAAAAGGGCATAAGCCGCAGCGGAATTTTTGATGTTGTCTGAGTTTTTCATAGATTTATCTCGTTGTTATAAAAAAACCTCGTTTGAACACCAAAGAAATCCGATTTTTCCAAAAAATAGGATTTCTCCAGGGCCAAAAACTGATCACTGACAACTGATCACTGTTCAATGAAAAAAACTTTTGTATTTTATCACTTAATGATAAATCCTAAAACAACCAAGACTTCCAAATCAGTTCTGTTCATTGAACACTGATCACTTTACATGTTGGAATACAAGGCTTACCTTGGCAGCTGTCAAACGACTCCTGCCAAACTCCTGATTGACTGAAAACTGATCACTGTTCACTGTTCACTGTTCACTGAACATCGTCGATTGTGTCGCTAAGTTTGAGCGTAGGATGGGTTGGAGATCGGAAAGATGCTCCATTGGATTTTCGCCTTCTTTCACGTAAAGCCCGTATAAAACATATTCTCCGCCCATGCCAGGGATGACTTGAAATTCTAGCAAACGAGTGGTAGTCTCGGTGCTTGGTAAGGAATTCTTAAAAGCTTGAGGTTTCAGGGCGAATGGCATTTGCGGTAAAAGTGTTCTAAAGAATAATTCACCGGTAGGGATTTGAATAGCAACCCATAAATCAACGCGTTCTCTGGAATTTCTTGGTACGATTTCTACCAAGTCTACCACGATAATGTCGCCAACTTCATAGAAGTCTTCTAAGCCTTCAAACGCTATTTGTGGGGTGTCTGTTATCGTGATAGTCACGTTGTTGGATGAGGTATTGTCTTCGTCATCGGTGACGGTGAGCGATAGTCTGTAGTTAGCCGCTTTGTCAAAGGTTAAAGTGGCGGTTTCGCCAGAAGCCGTCAGAGTATTTTTGCCATCGGTTGCCTTCCAGCGATAGGTAACGAGAGTCCCGCCGTCTGGATCGAAAGACAGGCCCCCATCCAATGCAACTGTCAGCGGCGCGATGCCTGATAGCGGCGAGGCTTGAAGTTTGGCAACGGGTGGTATTTCTTTTTCGACAGTTATCGTTTGAGTGGCTTTGTCGCTTTGTAGTTCGTCATTGTCTGTGACGACAAGGTTTATTTGGTAAGTGCCAGGCTCACCGAAGATAATGCTTTTAGTACGGCCGATGGCCTGTTGTCCATCGGAAATTGTCCACCGATAGTCTGTGATTCGGCCATCTGTGTCAACAGAGTCGCTACTGTCTAGTTGCACAGTCAGTGGTGCAAAGCCCGTCAGCGGGGAGACTTTGAGCTTGGCAACGGGCGCGTCGCCTGTGACTGTTACCGTTTTTTCGGCCGTTGCTGTTGCGCCGTCATTGTCCGTTACTGTTAAGGTTATTGTTTGTTCGCCCACCGTCGTTAAGATGAAATTTGTTTTTTCACCCGATAGGGTTTTGCCGCTAGAGGATTTCCATTCCCAACTAACAATGTTGCCATCTTTATCAAAGGATTGGCTGGCATCTAAATGCACTGTAAGTGGCTTTTTGCCTTCGGTGGGTGATACAGTGAAAGTCGCCACTGGCGGTATTTTTTTGCCAAAGCTCACGGTTTTTTTGGCCGTGGCGGTGGCATTCGAGTTGTCGGTGACAGTCAAAGTGATGGTGTATTTGCCTTCATTTTGGACCGTCATTTGGGCGGTTTTACCCGTCGCCGTTTGGCCGTCAGAAGATGACCATTGGTAACTTGTAATGGTGCCATCGCTGTCAACCGAGGCGCTGCCATCTAAGTCGATACTCAAAGGCGCTTTGCCTTGTTCTGGCGAGAGCGTAAAGACCGCTTTGGGGGGCTGATTAACCACAATCTTTTTTTCAAAGGCATCTGTTCGGTTGAGGCCGTCTGTGACGGTGAGGGTAATGGTGTATGTGCCGCTTTTGTCAAAGGTTAAATCGACTTGTTTACCCGTCATGGTTTTACCATGAGATGTTGACCATTGGTAGTTGAGCATTTGGCCCAATGATTGACTTGCATCTAATATTATGGTAACGGGTGCGGTACCTGTGCTGGGAGAAACGCTAAAGGCCGCGGTGGGCGGTAAGTCAATTTTCCAAAGTTTAAGGGTTTTATCCCGGCTCCCAGAAATGGCGGTGCTACCATCGGGGGAAAAGGCGACAGAGTAAACCCAATCGGTATGTCCTTGGAAAGTGCCAAGGTTTTGTCTGGTTTTTATATCCCATAACTTGATTGTGTTGTCTTGACTCCCAGAGAGGGCATAGCGTCCATTTTCATAAAAGGTGACCGAGTCAACACTCTCAGTATGGCCTTGGGAGGTGAGAATTTCTTGTCCCGTCTGGATATTCCAGAGTTTTATCGTTTTATCCTGACTCCCGGAGACGGCCGTGCGGCCGTCGGGCGAGAAGGCGACGGTATAAATTAAACCGGTATGTCCTTCAAATGTGAAAAGTTCTTGTCCGGCCTGAATATCCCACAGTTTTATCGTGCCATTTTTACTGCCGGAGAGGGCCATGCTGCCATCTGGCGAAAAGGCTACGGCATAAACGGCTCGCGTATGTCCTTGGAAAATAGTCAGTTTTTTTCCAGTCTGTATTTCCCACAACCTGATAGTGTTATCTTCACTCCCGGAGAGGGCGGTGCTACCGTCAGGCGACATGGCAACGACTCTCACTGACTTGGTATGGCCTCTGAAAGTACGAATGGGTTTTCCAGTTTGGATGTCCCAGAGCTTGAGGGTGTTGTCACGGCTCCCAGAGAGGGCGGTGTTGCCATCGGGAGAAAATGTGACAGAGTAAACTTTGTCGCTATGGCCTTTGAAGGTGCGAATTTCTTCTCCCGTCTGGACATCCCAGAGTTTTATGGTGCTGTCACTGCTGCCAGAGATGGCGGTGTTGCCATCAGGCGAGAATGCGACGGTTTTAACGGAGTCAGTGTGCCCTTGGAAAGTGCGAATCGGCTCTTTTAGGGTCTCCGCCGAGACATAAACCTGACTTAACAGCAATCCCAGCAACAGAGCAAAGAAACTGGGTTTTTTTAAAAAACCGGGTTTTTTGATGTTCACTGATTCTGGATACATCCTGCATTCTAAAGGCAAACGATTTAGGGCCGCACAATGGATTGTTTTCATATTATTATCCTCACATATAAAAGTCATGGAGTCCAAACCTTTAGGTTTGGACAACGTCATGCCAGCCATTCTTCGAGAAAATTTGTGCCAGTCTCCTTCGGTAATTGGTTGTCCAAAGTGAGTTTGATGATTTGACGGGGTTGAGTGACATCTCTCCCCACTAACCGCCAAGAGTAGCGGCGAATTTGTTCAGTGTTGCGAAAACGTTCTTCTGTCATGCCATTGATGTGTAAACTGACAAACCGCTTTTCTCCCAGCAGATAGTGATGCTCAATAAGCGTTCCTTCATGTTTAAAACCAAATTTAACGATGTTTTTTTGGGCAAACTTGTTGTACTCATAGATATAAGAATAGACTTTATGTAAGTGATATGCATTGAAAGCTAAATCAAGCACTAACAAAGTGGCTTCGGTGCCATAGCCAATGGAGCGGTGTTGTTCACCAAATATTCCTATTAGGTACTCAGCACGTTGGTGAAGGGGTGAATAGTCGCCCAGTGCCGCGACTCCGACAGGCCCGTGCTGATCATGTTCTATCATAAATTCCACATAGCCAATCTCGGCCGGATCACTTCCGGCCCGTTCCGCCAAGAGTTCGGCTAATTCTTCTTCGGTTTGTTCGACATTGTTGGAACGGTAAAGATGGATAAAGGAATCGTCTTCGTAGGCGCGTAGTAGGATGGGTGCATCTTCTGGTTCCGTTTGGCGCACTAGCAATGAGTTGCCTTCGTTAGATAAAATCATAATTTTGGTAATTGGTACTTTGGTTGAAGCGATAAATCGCCTACTACTATACTAATGAAAAATGAAAAATGAAACTATTTTTTATAAGTATTTAATTTTACAGGAAATTTAATGAAATGTTCCGTAAAAAAATTCACGGATTTGAAGTACGTTCCATATAACAGCGCCCAAGTTTGTAGTAGGCGCTTTAGCGCCCAAGTTTGTAGTAGGCGCTTTAGCGCCTTAGTTTGTAGTAGGCGCTTTAGCGCCCAAGTTTGTAGTAGGCGCTTTAGCGCCTTGCGTTTGTAGTAGGCGCTTTAGCGCCTTGCGTTTGTAGTAGGCGCTTTAGCGCCTTAGTTTGTAGTAGGCGCTTTAGCGCCTTGCGTTTGTAGTAGGCGCTTTAGCGCCTTAGTTTGTAGTAGGCGCTTTAGCGCCTTAGTTTGTAGTAGGCGCTTTAGCGCCTTAGTTTGTAGTAGGCTTAAAATGCGATGGTGATGATTCGCCTACTACTAACACTAATAACTACAAGGATTGTATATAATAAGGGATTTTATAGTTTAGAACCTAAAATCACTCTCGATTTGTCTTTGAATAAGCATTTGCTGATTGAATAGCTTTCTTCGGAACGATTTTATTTTCCAAGGAAAGCTTCAATTTTCTCGAATTTGTTCATTATCAGCAATTAGAAGAAATCCTTTTTTATAACAATCCTTGGGCGTTTGGGCGCACGAAAAAACTTGATCATCGAATAACAACAAAAGCGATGGCGAAGAATCGCCTACTAAGTACCGAAGCACATATTATCAGGTATTTTGCCTGAATCAAAAGGGCTTTGCACGTGGGATTGTAAGGGCTTTGCACGTGGGATTGCCCCTACGAACCGTCGTGTCGTGTAGGGGCAATCCTTTATGGTTGCCCCTTCTTATGGTTGCCCCTTCTTATGGTTGCCCCTTCTTATGGTTGCCCCTTCTTATGGTTGCCCCTTCTTATGGTTGCCCCTTCGATATTGGCTTATCGATAAATACCAGAAAATTTATGCTTCAGTACTTACTAACACTAATAACAAATGCGATGGCGATGAATCGCCTACTACTAACACTAATAACAAAAGCGATGGCGATTAATAACAAAAGCGAGGGCGATAAATCGCCTACTACTAACACTAATAACAAAAGCGATGGCGATAAATCGCCTACTACAAACTTACTCACTTAAAATGCGAGGGCGATAAATCGCCTACTACAAACTTACTCACTTAAAAAGCGATGGCGATAAATCGCCTACTACTAACACTTACTTAAAAAGCGAGGGCGATAAATCGCCTACTACTAACGTGAGTTCGACTTATCGGCGATTACAAGTTTCTCGACAATAAACATGATAACTGATAACTGATAACTGTTCAATAAACATCCGCTTCCCCTTTTGGCCTATCTTTAAACCGCCGATGTACCCATAAATATTGTTCTGGGGCCTTTCTGATTTGCGCCTCAATCAATTGATTAATCCGTAACGCATCTTGCACATTGTCACCGCTAGGAAAATGTTCTAGCTTGGGGAGTAAAATCACTTTGTAACCTTGATTATTTTCTAAACGCTGCATAAAAAAAGGCACAACTTTTGCATGGCTCATTTTTGCCAGGCGAGAAGCGGCCGTGTTGGTGGCCGCTGGAATGCCAAAAAAGTCAGCAAAGACGCTGTGCAAATGTCCAAAATTTTGATCGGTGGCAAACCAAAGCGCCTTGTTTTGTCTAAGGCTACGCAACATTTCACGCACGGCATCACGGGGAATCGCTTTTTCAGCACGGCTTTCGCGGCTTTTTTTCATAAAATACTCAATCAAAGGATTTTCATGAGGGCGATAAACGCCATGAATAACCGTGTACATGGTTAAAAAGCGCATGCCTATTTCTAATAAGGTAAAATGGGCACTGAGCAAAATCACGCCTTTACCCGATTCCAAGGCTGCGTGTAAATGTTCGAGGCCATCAATATGCACCAAGGGTTTTAACGTAGCGTCCGACACCCACCACGCACTGAGCATTTCTAGTAGGCCCATACCCAAAGATTCAAAATGTCGGCGTAGTAAGTTGTGTCGTTGGCTGTCGTTCAGTTCAGGAAAACACAATTTTAGGTTAATATCAGCAATTCGGCGACGGCGTGAAGCGAGTCGGTAGGCGATACGTCCGATTTGTCGTCCAGCGGCCAGTTGCCAGCGGTGTGGTAAACGAGTCATACACCATAAAATGCCAGCACCGGCCCATAAGGGCCAATAACGCGGTTTTAATAAAGGTAACAGGATCATTAGTAATAAGTAATGGGTAATAGTTTGTAGTAGTCGCTTTAGCGACTATTACCGTCGAATAACAGCGAAAAAGTTGTACTTACTTCTTCCAATTGAAGGCCCCCAAATAAGGACTATTCACGTTAGCGAAGAAACGTCGTGAGCGAGCGAAGCAAGATCGTGCCGTATAACTTTACACTGAATGACATGATCACTTCTCACTGATAACTGATAACTGATCACTGAACACTGAAAAAACATCTCGCACAGCGAAAAAGTTGTACTTACTTCTTCCAATTGATGGCCCCCAAATAAGGACTATTCACGTTAGCGAAGAAACGTCGTGAGCGAGCGAAGCAAGATCGTGCCGTATAACTTTACACTGAATGACATGATCATTGATAACTGATAACTGATAACTGATCACTGAAAACCGATAACTGAAAAATGAAACCTGTGCGTATTTTGTTCATAGAAGAAGATGCCCAAGATTATCTAAACATCCGTCAATTGTTGGATGAGCAAACGAACCAGTTGAACATTGATTGGGCACCCAATTGCGATCTTGCTTTAAAAGAAATTAGACAAAAGCATTATGATGTGCTTCTGCTCGGCTATAACGCAAGACAAGCACAACAGAAAAAGTTTTTAACATGGTTGTACGAATATGTAACTATTCCAACGATTTATCTGACTAAAAACCATGACTCTGTCGATACCGAGTTTATAAGATACCATACAGATTATCTGAGTAAAGAGCAATTAAGTTGGCAGCAACTGGAGCGATCTATCCGTTATCTATCCGATTTGATCGCTTTGCAAGAACGAGAAAAAAAATTTCAAGCTATTTTTGAGAAGGCGTTTGAGTTTATGGGGCTGCTCAAACCCAATGGTATTTTGCAAGAAATTAATCGAACGGCCTTAACATTGATTGGCTCTAAACGCGAGGCTGTCGTAGGTGTTCCCTTTTGGAACACGCCTTGGGCGACACAGTCTAAAAAAAACCAAGCACAAACGAAAGCAGCATTTGCAACGGCAGTGAAGGGCAAGCTTGCACATTGTGAAATTGAGGTACAAAAACCTAATGGGCAAGTGGTGGCACTGGATTTTTCGTTTACGCCCATTATCAATGCCCAAAGAGAGATTGTCTGGATATTGGTTGAGGGACAGGATGTGGGCGAGCGCCGCGCTTTTGAACAGCAGTTAAATCATAGCCAGTTGCACGATCAACTCACCGGATTGCCTAACCGTCATATGTTTATGGAACATCTGGAACCGGCGATTATGCGTGCGAAACGCAGTCAAGAGTATCGCATTGCGGTATTATTTCTGGATTTGGATAGATTCAGGGTGATTAATAGCAGTTTAGGGCATGATATGGGCGACTGGTTGTTGATGGAGATTGCCCAACGTTTGCAGGAGTGTTTGGATAAGACAAATATTTTGGCGCGTTCTGGTGGTGACGAATTTCTGATTTTGCTGGATGATATGCAAGATTTAGCTGAGGCAATTCGTTTGGCTGTAACCGCCAACAAAGTCTTAGCGGGGCCGTTTTCGCTAGATGGGTATGATATCGTCACGTCGGCTAGTATCGGTATTGCTTATCATACCAATCAAGAAGAAGGTATGGAATTGCTACGCGATGCCGATGCTGCTATGTATCGTGCCAAAGCAATGGGTAAATCTGGTTATGCCGTGTTTCGTCATGGTATGCATAATCAGGCCCTATCACGCTTGCAAATTGAAACCTATTTGCACCAAGCCTTTGAAAAACAAAGCTTTGTGTTGTTTTATCAACCGCAAACGGAGTTATCTACAGAACAATTGGTAGGTATAGAATCTTTGATTCGCTTTCGCCATCCGCAAAAGGGTCTAATCTGGTCAATTGACTACGTTGAAGTGCTTGAAGACATGGGAATTATCATTCCCATTGGGGAATGGGTTTTACGGACGGCTTGTAGCCAATTTAAGGCGTGGTTGGATGTGGGCTTACCGATAAACCATGTTGCGGTGAATTTATCGGCACATCAATTTCGCAGTAAACGCCTAGTCAATGTCGTGGCCGAATCTCTCGAAAATTCGGGCTTGGAGCCAGAGTGTTTGGAATTGGAATTAACGGAACGTCTCTTGTCAGAAAATACAGACTCGACCATCAAAACTCTGAGACGTTTTAAAGACATGGGTATTCGTGTCATTATGGATGATTTTGGAACCGGTTATGCTTCTTTGAATCACCTCAAGCATTTTCCCATAGACGGCATAAAAATTGATAGGTCTTTTATCAGCGGAATTATTTCATCGCCGGCCGATGCAGCCATAACGGTTGCTACCATTGACATGGCACATGCCCTTGGTTTAGCCGTGACGGCCGAAGGCGTAGAAACGACGGAACAACATGAGTTTTTACGTGATCATGGCTGCGATTTTGCCCAAGGTTACTTATACGCTGCCCCGATGGAAAAGACGGCTTTTCTGGAATGGAGCAATAAAATACATTAAGAGGGCAACCATAAAGGATTGCCCCTACATTACATGACGATTTGTAGGGGCAATCCCTTGTGGTTGCCCTTAACTTAATGGCATTGGGGGCATCGCCCCAGGTTAACGTAAATAGCCCTTATTTGGGGGCCATCAACTGGAAAAGTAAGTACAATGTGCGTTTCATTATTCATTATTCATTAGTATAGCCATTACCAATTTATTAGAAATGACTAATCACTTACCTTTATTAAGCATCAACAATTTATCAGTCGCCTTTGGCTCAGCCAAACATCGCACAGAAGTCGTACAGAATGTGAGTTTTCTTATAAACCCCACTGAATCTGTGGCCCTAGTCGGAGAATCCGGTTCCGGGAAATCGGTGACGGCTTTGTCAATTTTACGACTGCATGATCGTCACCAAACGAGCTTCCCTACCGGATCAATTAAATTTCAAGAACAAGATTTGCTCCAATTAAGCGAAGCGCAATTGCGTCGTGTGCGCGGCAAAGACATTGCCATGATTTTTCAAGAGCCGATGACTTCGTTAAATCCCGTCTATCCCATCGGCACTCAATTGATGGAGCCATTGTTGCTGCATGAAGGTTTGAGCAAATCGGCCGCTCGCCGCCGTATGCTTGACTTGCTAGAGCGCACCGGCATTCCTGAACCCCATAAGCGTTTTGATACCTATCCACATAAGTTATCTGGAGGGCAACGCCAGCGGGTAATGATTGCAATGGCTTTGGCTTGCAACCCCAAATTATTGATTGCTGATGAACCGACAACGGCACTTGATGTCACCATACAGTTGCAAATTCTTGAATTGCTCGAAAGCATACAAAAAGAATTTGGCATGGCGGTGCTGTTGATTACTCATGATTTAAACCTAGTAAAACGGTTTGCAGAGCGTATTTGCGTGATGCAAAAGGGCCGCTTGGTTGAATCGGCCACGGTAGATAAGTTGTTTGAGCAACCGGCGCATCCTTATACTCAACACTTACTCAATAGCCAACCAGAAAGGATCCAAACGGATTATGATTACACCACCGCTCCCACTCCTTTATTAGAAGGCCAACAGATTCGTTGTCACTTTTCTCTCAAAGGAAGCCCATTTAAACGTACCAGCAGTGAAATCAAAGCCGTCGATGAAGTTGATCTGCAATTGTACCCGGGCGAAACAGTTGGAGTCGTTGGCGAATCAGGCTCAGGCAAAACGACTTTGGGACTGTGTTTATTGCGATTACAAAATTGCACCGGCGCGATTCGCTTTGCCGACAAACGCTTAGATAGCCTACGCACACACCAACTACGGCCTTTGCGCCGTCACTTTCAAGTCGTATTTCAAGATCCCTATTCATCCTTATCGCCGCGCATGACGATGGAACAGATTATCGGCGAAGGATTGGTAATCCATTCTCCTGAATTAAGTCGCCGTGAGCGCCGTGAACGTATCGTCAATATACTCACCGAAGTCGGTTTAGAAGAAGACATGTTATCGCGCTACTCATACCAATTTTCGGGTGGACAACGCCAACGTATTGCCATTGCACGGGCGGTGATTTTGGAGCCACAACTGATTTTACTTGATGAACCCACTAGCGCACTGGATGTGTCCGTACAAAAGCAAGTCCTTGAATTACTGACAAATTTGCAACGTCAACACCATATCAGTTATTTATTCATCAGCCATGACTTAAAAGTCATTCGGGCAATGTCTCACCGTATCATTGTGATGCATCATGGCCGATTTGTTGAATCGGGTGAAACGGAACAGTTATTTAATCATCCCCAACACCCTTATACGCAAACCTTATTGCATGCGTCCTTGTTTACCGCTAATTAGGGAAAAGGTGCCAGGAGTCCAAGATTTATCTTGGCAGGAGTCATTGAGATTGTACAATTAAAAATTACCAATTACCAATTACCAAAAAACGGATTGAACTGAACGATGTCTTACATACTAGAAGCCATCAAAAAAGCAGAACGTGAACGTGGACTCGCTCAATTTATTGAGTATGAGAACAATGAATATAAAAAGAAGCGCAAGTTTTCCCTTCAAACACACTATTGGCTGTGGATAAGTGTGCTGTTGGTAATGAATGTGCTATCATTCACGGCGCTGTTATGGCCTAAAGAACCGCTCGCGCCACCGCGAGTGTACATTGTATCACCTCAGTGAAAACAGACGGTTTGTAGACGGTTTGTAGTAGTCGCTTTAGCGACTCAGACGGTTTGTAGTAGTCGCTTCAGCGACTCAGACGGTTTGTAGTAGTCGCTTTAGCGACTCACAAGCCGCTCGTTATGAGCCTCAAAAAGACTTTTGTTTACTTATGCACATTCAACCCCTTCGGGGTTGGCACTGAAAAACTGATCACTGAAAAAAAACTGAAAACTGAAAAGACATGCATTCACTACTAGAACGCCAATTACGACGCGCCAAATTTAACGACGACACATTGCCTACCGAACTGGCTATGTGGCAAGAGTTTCTCTCCCGTATTGAACGTTCTTACATCAATGCTGATCGTGAACGGCAACGGTTAGAACCAAGCGCCACACGCCCAATCGCCATTCCACCCGAACCACCACCCACCGGACCACCATTGCCAACCGTGATGGCAGCGATGGGCGATGGTTTGTGTGTCTTTAACACTCAAGCACAATTGTTATTTCTTAACCCGGCTGCTAAAAAATACTTGGACGATCAAAACATCAACTTACAACAAACCTCAGTATTGGATCGTTTTGAACTGCATGAAAAAGTCAACCCTGACGTGCGCCTAGCCACATCATTATTGATTCAACGCCTAACCCAAGGATATTCTTTTCACGACAGCAACGCACTTTTGCAACGCCCCAATCAACCACACTTGCCGGTTTCCTGTGTCTTTAATCCCATCATCGAAAATCAACAAGTCATAGGTATCGTCTTATTATTCAGAGACATCAGCGAAATCAAAAATGTCGAAGCCGAGCTGATAGCCGCTAAAGAATCCGCCGAAAAAACCAGTCAGGCCAAATCACAGTTCTTATCAAGCATGAGTCATGAGTTGCGGACACCCATGAATGCCATTTTGGGCTACAGCGAATTGCTCAAAGAAGACCTCGGTGTCTCGCTGGAAGAGTTTGAACTTGAACATGTACAAGACATGCAGCAGTATGTGGGTAATATCCTACATGCAGGTTGGCATTTGCTTGAACTTATCAACAAAGTCCTCGATTTGACCCGTATTGAAGCCGGAAAATTGGAAGTCTCGATTGAAAAAGTCGAGTTGATTGAATTGATTAAAGAATGTGTGGGTTTTGTCGCCCCGCAAGCCGAAAAACGTGCCATCACCATTGAGAATACCAGCGCCAATCTCCCACCCCAGTATGCACTGATTGATCCGGGGCGGCTCAAACAAGTTATCATCAACTTGTTGTCCAATGCGGTGAAATACAATCGTGACGAGGGCCGTGTCAGTATCCACTTGACACAACTCAACACAAAATATGTGCGCTTTGAGGTGAAAGATACGGGTGTCGGTTTAACAGCGGAACAAAAAACTAAGGTGTTTGATCCCTTTACCCGCTTAAGTGGTCTGAATTTGATTGAAGGCACTGGTATCGGCTTAACCATCACCAAACGCTTGTTAGAAATTATGGACGGGCGGATAGGTGTAGAAAGTGAAATCAATGTGGGTAGCACCTTTTGGGTTGAACTGCCTACAGGTGAGATGGAGAGTGGAGGTATCGACGAAACAGAAGCTTCGCAGGGGCAAAAAGACATTTTATTGTATATCGAAGACAGTCGCACCAATGTCAGTTTGGTTGGACAAATACTCAAAGCGCGTCCATCGATAGCCCTGATGTCGGCACCTACTGGCGAAATGGGCCTAGAATTGGCACACAGACACCATCCTGATGTGGTTTTACTGGACATTAATTTGCCCGGCATGGATGGCTTTGAAGTGTTAGAACATTTGCGCGAAGTTGAAGATACTGCCAAAATTCCCGTTTTAGGCTTAAGTGCTAACGACATGTTACAGAGTTTAGAACGCGCCCGCGAGGCGGGATTTTTTAAATATATCGTCAAGCCACTAGACATCAAGCAATTTCTTCAAGCCATTGACGAAGCTTTAGAAAATACCAAATGAAGTCAAATTCGTTCCAAGCGATCCTTGCACAGATAAATGATTTAGCATATTAAAATAATTGTAGTGTACTTATCAAAGCCTTTCTATTGACTTTCAACCCATCGATTCGGTCATTTAGTACAACGAATTACGCGAGTACAACGAATTACGCGGATTAACGAATTTAGTACAACTAATTACGCGGATTAACGAATTGAGTACAACGAAACTTCGTTCTGGAACGCCAAACTTCGTTCTGGAACGCCTATTACGCGGATTAACGAATGGCCGTACAACTAATTACGCGGATTAACGAATTAAAAACGCGGATAAACGTACTCAATAGAAAAATTGACTTTTATCAATCCTTATATTAGGCATAATCGCCATCGTTATTAACTTTCGTACCCGGAAAATGGGAATGCGCCCTTCTTACCATCTGCTGGAAAAAGAGTTTGGCTTAGAACACAGCATTATAAAAGAGCAAATTATTAGTACTTGAAAATGTGAGCTTATGTGCTCTTATGTGAGACAATGTGTATGCGAAAAACACATTATAAGGACACCCATGAATTTGCTTTCGCGGATTAATTGGTCTGATTACCCAGACTGGTATTGATTTATAAAAATCAGTCACTATACTGAAAAAATAGCTATTGTTTGATTATAGGTTAACTTCACGAGGAGGAAATTACTCGAAAAGGATGATAGTTTTAAGTCACAAAATACAGATAAAAAATCCAACTTATAAACAAGAACAATATTTCCGCCAAGCTTGTGGAACCTCTCGTTTTGCATATAATTGGGGTTTAGCTGAATGGAAAAAACAACATGAGGCCGGTAAAAAAACAACAGCGATCGCTATCAGAACAGCTTTTAATGCCATAAAACCAGTTGACGCCCCGATGGTATTTAACGTCACAAAATGTGCGGCTGAACAAGCGTTTAGTGATTTAGGTACCGCTTTTAAGCGTTTTTTTAAACATATCGGAGGATACCCACGTTTTAAAAAGAGAGGTGTGCATGATTCCTTCTATCTTTCCAATGATCATCTTCTAAAAAATGTTCAAATTGCGATCACAAAAAAGAAGAATTAAAACTTTCCGAACGTACTTATCATTGTGATAAATGTGGTTTTTCCATTGATCGTGATTTAAATGCGGCTATAAATATTGAACGAGAAGGCACCCGTATTCTCGCATATTAACGAGTTCTACTACCGGGGGCTAACCGGAAAGTCACGCACGGGGACAAGACGGCTCTGTTTTTAGAAGTACTTCTGGAAGCAACCAGCTTGGTTGAATCGTGAATTGAGCCGTGAGCGATCACATTTGCTCACATATCAAGTAGCAGTACAAGACAAGTCTTGCACTCCGCAGAGCCTCGTCAAAGTCAATGCCATTAAATTAAGCAAGCAACAAAACACCTACAAAAAGTATCCTGATTGTAACGGATTTGGGGGGCAATAAGAATTTCAAAGAGTTACGTGAGTTTTGACCCCGTTTTTTGAGTGATTTTTTCCCGCATATCCTACCTTTTAATGCCTTAACTCCTATCGAGGCTGTATAGGCTCAAACTGGGGTGGTGAGTTGGTAAATTCCTTTGTTTCTAAAACGTGATCCCCAAACAGATTCTGCTTCAGTTAAAAAAAACAAAAGTTTAATTAATTAATCATTAATCATTATTCATTAATCATTATCAAACAGTTCCCCCCAAAATCCGTTATAACGAGAAAAGTATCAATAATAAAGCGCGACAGAGGGCCCCTTACTAATAATTAATGATTAATAATTAATTTTTAATTATGAATTTATGGCCCTCAAACAAGATAGTCCAAAAACCGGCTAAAAATAGCTAAATAACAGGGGCCCGCGTCTCACGACTCTGCCAAACTAAAAAATTTTTGCTCTCTCCATACTGGAGCAAAGTTTAGACGAGTTGTTTGCGTGAGGCGATAAATCGCCTACTACAAACGGGCCTTTTCCTTAACTTAATGTTTGACGTGGCCCTGTTGTACTCCGATTGACCGTTAGAAAAGCGTATAAATAAACGGCGCGACGGCAGAACCTTGCGTCAACACAATCAGTCCGCCTAATAACAACAACACGATAATAATCGGTGCCAGCCAAAATTTCTTGCGGACTTT
>NBMI01000026.1 GCA_002085445.1 Candidatus Parabeggiatoa sp. nov. 2 | reverse complement strand
TCTTGGACTCCTTCCTCAATTGACTCAAGTTGCGCTCTTGTTTAGTCCTTTGTCGAAGGCTTATCTAGCCGAGATTTGTGGTAGCGGTTTTTGGCGAGAAAATACGAGTGGTTTCAACAGGTATAAGTCATTGTTTTTTAAGCTCTTGAGAAGTTACATCTGTACCTCCATGATGCTTCAGAAAGATCAATTAACCGTGAACGAAATGATGCAATACAAAAACGGTTCTATAGTGTGGAACAGAAACAACATCTCGTTACAAACAGGGCTACGTCAAAGTCTAAATTAACATATTGATTACTAAAGTTTTTTTGGTGACTATTTTGCCACACAACGGCACAAATTTGTAACTCATTGTTTTTCAATATACTTTTATAAAATTCTCTTGATTTGCTTCTGTTAAATTAATAAGTGACATTGGACTTTGACGAGGCCCTGCGTTACAAATGTGTTATTTGAGAGGCGGTTGCGAGTTTTATGTTGAACAAAATTCCCTAAGATTAATTAAGGTGTAAGCAATCAGTTTGAAAGCCTGATAACGAGCTTGAATAGTTTCAAAACGTATTAATAACCGCTTAAATTTGTCTTTCCAAGCAAAAGTTCTTTCGACACAATAACGTAGTGAATAAACGTCCTGATCAAATAAACGTTTACGACCTTTCTTCGGATGTTGACGATTACGTGGATTTTCTTTAATATTTGGTGTCATTTGACGATTAAAGATGTATTTACGGTTGATTAATGAATCAAAACCCGCATCCAAGTTAAAAAAGGTTCCCTTGAGTTCCAGACCAATGGCTTTTTTTAAATCACTCAAATAGTTAAGGATCGATGGTAATAAGGTTGTATCATGCCGATTGACCGAATCTACGGTCATTCGTGAAAGAATGTAGCCATTGTTATCAACAATTGCCCTGGTTTTTTCGCCTTTTTGAGGTTTATGACCAGAATACCCAATTCCATCACCACCCTTTTTGGCTTTCCTTTGGAAGCATCACCATGAATAACGGAGATATCTAACTTGTTTTCCGTTTTCAGGAACAAAACAGATGAATTAAAAGCACATTCCCAAGAACCAGCAGCGATCCACTTAGCAAAATGTTTGTTTATAAACATTAGTATAGTGAATCTCAGGTTTTCCCGTTTCTAGGTTCCGTTCAAGAGGCAATTCTTTCCATTGCATTCCAGTGTAAAGAACCTTCAAAATGTAGTTGAAGACTTTATGATAACCTATTTGACATTTAGGCCGGCGTTTTGGCATAGAAAGGTGTGGAAGAATAAATTCATTGAAGTCTTCTTCATTCAATTGAGTTGGTATTGGTATAGAGGTTTTTAAGGTTGATCAATTTGACATAGGACATAGCCTTTTTGTTAATATGGTTAAGTTGTTAAAATATTATACGAAATTTTATCTAAAACTCGCAACCAGCTCATGTCCAAGATAAACCTTGGATTCCTTCCTCAATTGACGTCCAAGATTTATCGATGACTCAGGACAATTTAGATGTCCAAGATAAATCTTGGACTCCTTCCCAAGATAAATCTTGGACTCCTTCCCAAGATAAATCTTGGACTCCTTCCCAAGATAAATCTTGGACTCCAAAAATATAAGCTGGGTGGTTTATTGAGGAGATTGTGGAAGCACTAATTCTTTGCTGACAATCTCGCCGCCTTCATAACACCAAATTTCAGTCGGTCCCATGACTTCACCCTTGTCATCAAAATCAACGTTGCCAGATGCCCCTTCGTAATTAATCGGCTTGCCAGCTTGCAAAAGCTCAAAGCCCCGTTTCAATTCTTCAGGGCTGGCATTAATTTTGTCACCGGGCTGCCCGGCAACATCGCGCAACTGATCACGAAGGCCTACTGGGGTAATGGAGCCATTCTGCACCTGAGCCGCGTAGGCGGCTAATGCTTGGATGATGACAGCATCATAAGCATTAGGCAGAAACGGTGCGGTTGAAGGCGATTCACCATATTCGGCTTCATAACTGGCATTGAAATTCAAAAGTGAAGTCGTTTGTGCAGCGCCGGGGCCAGTACCACATAACCCCTCTAGTACATCAGCCCCTACCACTTCAATCACTTTTTCTGATTTACTCGCATCCACAAATAGGAATTTGTCAAAAAATCCATTCTTAAGGGATTGAGGAAGATAAACGCCAATCTGTGCTGGGAAACTGATGGCAATCAGAGCCTCAGGTTCTCCTCCCTCAACAGCTTGGGATAATTCGCTCTGATAGCTGGTGGTTTTGTCTTCGTGTGGAACCGAGGCAACGACGCTACCCCCTAATTTTTCAAAGTTTTCCGTGAAAACCGCCATCAAACCACGACCATAGGGATCATCAATATAGAGTATTGAGACTTGTCGGTAACCGGCATCATAAGCCATTGAAGCTAAAACAAGACCTTGCGTTGTATCGGAAACCGAAGTACGGAACAGAAAATCATGGCCAATATCCGCCTCAAGATCGGTGATTTGAGGAGAGGTTGCAGCGTAGGCCATTTGTGGCACTTGGTTGGGAATAGCGACTTGTTCTGCGATAGGAATAGTCACACCACTGGTAGCGGAAGCAATAAGTGCAGCTACGTCCCACGTCTCAATCAATGGACGGGACGCTGAAACGCCAACGATGGGATCGGTTTTGCTGTCTGCTACGATCAGAGTAACGGGATAACCCGCTTTTCCCATATGCTTGATAGCTAGTTTTGCTGACTGTAGAAAGGATTTTCCAAATTCAGACCAAGCACCCCGCAAAGGAAAAACCCCACCTAATTTGACACTCGACTTCGGGTTTATCCGTGGCCCGATCTTTTGCGTTACGGGCGAATGAGTTCTAAATTCATCCGCAACCAAATCCACTAGCAGCGTGTTGGTCTTACGGCAATTACCCCGTTGACAGGCTTCTTCCAACATAACAAAGCCGTCACCACCCCCTACCAAGAAATCATGAGTAGCGATTTGATAGCTCTTGTCCATCTCAACCGCCGTACCCTCTATACTGAGACTGGTGACAACCCCACCTTCAAGCAACGCATCCGAACATGCCATGCGGTCACAATAATTGACTTGCATCCCGGCGATGTTTGGAAACGCGCCGGTTGCTTCACCAGCTGCGTAAGTTAAACCATGATCTAACGCGGCCACTAACTCACGGCCAGTCAATTCTAAAACCACCAGCGTATTACCTAAAGGTAGTGTCATCAACAATTCGGCAAGCGTCACCTCGCCTTTACCGATGCTGGTACGCAGGATACCCGTATTTGTCAAGGCAGCAACCGCGCCTTCGCTTTTAGCCGCCTCCAACATCACATCGGCAACGAGATTACCGAGTGCGCTTTCTTGGTAACGTATAATCTCTTCCATCCCATGAAAAAACATTCCAGCAACACCGACCACTTCAAAGTTGTTGGGCATCAAAGTGGCTTGCGTGACGGCTATACCGTCTTGAGAACACACAATATCAAGGGGTGCTAGGACATCGCCATTTTCATCAAAATTAACATTGCCAGACGCACCGGTGTAGTTAATTGGCTTACCGGCTTGCAACCGTTCTCGGGCCCGTTTCAAATCCTCAATACCGGGCTTGATTTCATCGCCAGGTGGTCCGGCCACTTCACGCAAATGATTACGAATGGAAAATGGGGTGATGACTTCACCGTTCTTCTTCGCAGCCCACGCGGCTAATGTAGCGACAATGACCGCATCATAAGCGTTCTCACTAGCCAGTTGCGGTGAAGATTCACCATATTCGGCTTGGTAACTGGTATTGAATTTGTCCCGTGAATCTGTGGAGACAAAACTCGGTGCGGCAGCACAGGAACCGTCTGGTATCGCCACCCCGGCCATTTGCTCAAGGAGGGTTTTGGACTGCGTTGCAACCACAGCAAGAAATTTATTAAAGAATCCACCCACAAAGGCTTCTTTGATATAGACGCTGGCGTGTTCTGAGTAACTTAACGCGACCAGTGCTTCTGCACCTTCTTGAGCGGCTTGTTGCAACTCCTTTTGATAACTGGTTGCAACCTCAACGCTGTGCGGTATCGAAGCCACGATCTTGCCACCCCAATTTTCAAAGTTTTCTTGAAAAACCTCGCTGAGGCCTTGATTTTGCTCAACGTAAAATATCGCCAATTTTCGATAGCCTTGATCGTAGGCCGCTTTCGCTAAAACAATGCCATAAGCGGTATCAGATACGCTAGTACGGAAGAGCAAATCCTGATCTTTATCTACCGGAAGTTCGGTGATGACCGAGGCGGAAGAACCGTAGGAAATTTGCAAGACTTGGTTAGGAATTGTGATTTGTTCTGTAACAGCTGTGGGCATTTCATTGAATGCTCCACCCACGAGAACTTGCACGTTATGTTCCTCAACCAACTGACGTGCCGCAGCCACAGCATCAGTGGAATTCGTTTTGCTGTCTTTGGAATGCATCTCAACTTCAAAGCCAGCTTCGGTCAGATGTTTGATGGCCAGTAGAGCACCATTGTGCGGCTTTTCTCGGTAAAACTCAGAGCCTATACCGCTTAATGGGAAAAGGCCGCCAATTTTTAGGGGGCCTAACAGTACGGCATCGGTGACTACAAATTGCAAAGGCTCTGTATTCGGTGTCATCGAAAAAACCGCCTTATAATGCTTTAAGCCCTCACTCCCACCGCTGACTTTCACAGCGGGCATAAGCAGGGTGTTATTCTCTACAGAGAATGTGGCTGAAACTGGGGTGGTTGCAGAGGCCTCTTTGATATCTTGAAGGACAAATACCATAGGATTCTGGGTTTCTGTCAACCAATCCATGCTCATCTCGAAAGCACCGCTTCGTACATCGACAAATCGTACCTCGACGATTGGCATAAGCAATTTGCCGGTTGTCCATGAAAAAGAGGGATACTCAGCCGGGAGTTCACTAGCTAATCCTAGTAGGCTTAGCCCAATTGGGATTATTCGCTTTTTTGTCATTTTTAAAATCTCCAAAAATTGAAATTGAGAGTATGGGATAAAAGGTTTGGGTAATGGGTAATGGGTAATAGGGTTTGTAATAATACCGATAATTTATAATTAGACTTCGCTGCCTTCAAAACCGTGAAAATGAATGATAACTCGATAACACAAAGGCTTATGTCGGCACACATAAATCTTTTAACATTTTTATCATGAGGAGAAACCAAGTTTTTTAAAAAAACTTGAGTTCTAAAATGTGAAAAAACTTTTGTGTATCTACTTATAAAAGAATTCATTCACAATTCACAATTCACAATTCACAATTAGATAGTGTCTGAACGAAAACCTCTTGCCTAAATGTCAGATCGATGAACAGAGAAATCGATATATATTTGACCACACAACCAAAAGATTTCAGCAATTATGAAAAGATGATATATACTAGACACCGATTAAAATTGAAAAGATGACATAATTATAGATTTTAAGAACAATAATTTCTTTGGCAGCCAACAGCTAAAGCCGTTATCTCGCACAGCTTCGAACCGCAGTAACGAGCGTAGCGAGATAACGAAATTTGTCTGAAGAGCTATTGTCCCCTAAAGGGGACTAATTAATTATCTGAATATCTATAGTCCTTTGTCGAAGGCTTATCCAGCCGATATTTGTGGTACCGTTTTTTGTCGATAAAAAAATTTACGAGCGGTTTCAAGTGTCAACTTGACGTCCAAGATAAATCTTGGACTCCTTCGTCAATTGACGAAGGTTGTTTTCCAGTCTAGTCCTTTGGGTTGTTTTCCAGTCTAGTCCTTTGTCGAAGGCTTATCCAGCCGATATTTGTGGCACCGTTTTTTGGCGAGAAAATACGAGTGGTTTCAAGTGTTAGTATGGCCCCCAATTGACGAGGTTTTTTTGACGTCCAAGATAAATCTTGGACTCCTTGCCAAGATAAATCTTGGACTCCTTGTTTTTAGCCGTGCTACGTCTAATTTGACTTAGCGAGTAAACTCTTCATTAACGAGCCTTTTCCCGTTTCCATTTATCCTATTCCGTTGCCCTTATTTTTTCTATATCAACAAATTTTCAAGAATTTTCTGATAGACGGTGGAAACTGTGTCAAGTTCTTCAACATTGACGCATTCGTTAATTTTGTGGATAGTGGCATTGATGGGGCCGACTTCAACCACTTGTGCGCCCGTGGGCGCGATGAAGCGCCCATCCGATGTGCCTCCTCCCGTCGATAATGTCGCCTCATAGCCACACACTTCATAAATCGCACGGTTAGTCGCTGTTACCAAAGTCCCTGGTGTCGTCAGAAAAGGTGAGCCGGCGTGTCGCCATTTCAGACTGTACTTGAGTCCATGTTTGTCTAACAACGCGGTGATTTGTTCTTGTAATTGGGTATGAGTCACTTCGGTGCTGTAACGGAGATTAAATAGTATCTCCAAGTCACTCGGAATGACGTTATCGGCCCCGGTGCCAGCGTTGATATTGGTGATTTGAAAGCTCGTCGGCGGAAAAAAGTCGTTGCCCCGATCCCATTGGATTTCACACAGCGTTTGTAACACCGGAGCAAAGCGGTGAATGGGATTATCGGCGCGGTGCGGATAGGCGACATGTCCTTGGATACCGTGTATGGTCAATAGCCCATGTAGGGAGCCGCGTCGCCCGGTTTTTACCACATCACATAAACGCTCCATACTGGAAGGTTCGCCCACTAAACACCAATCTATTTTGTCACCTTGTTCTTGTAAGTAATTGATAACTTTAATCGTTCCATCCACAGCCGGGCCTTCTTCATCGCAGGTGAGCAAAAAGGCGATTGAGCCCTTATGCTGGGGATGCTCGGCCACAAAACGCTCGCAAGCCGTCACCATTGCCGCGAGGCTGCCCTTCATATCGGCCGCTCCGCGCCCATATAATTTGCCATCGTGCTGGGTGGGCCTAAACGGCGGAAATTGCCAATGATTTTCTGGGCCGGTTGGCACGACATCGGTGTGTCCGGCAAATACAAAGAGTGGGGCCGTGTGCCCACGCCGTGCCCAAAGGTTGTCCACTTCGCCAAACCGTAAGTGTTTAGTTGTAAAACCAATCGCTTGTAGGCGTTCAGCGATTAAAGGTTGACACCCAGCATCGTCAGGCGTGACAGAGGGGCGACTGATGAGTTCAATTGCCAGTTCTAATGTTTTTGACATGATTCAAAAAATAAGGAATGAGAATTCAATAAAACTCGAAACTAATTCTACTTTGTCACATTACACCTAAGTAATTGATTTCTTGCTAAGGGCCTCTTGGAGCCATTCTTTTAAAATCAATGAGTTACATTGAATATGACAAAGTAGGACTAAACCTGACAGGTTTTAAAAACCTGTCAGATTTGGCTCGAACGAGGGTGAGGGTATTACTCCTTCTTTGGGGAGAGGGTAACGGAAATTTGAATCTTAGCCTGTTTTTTTAATTCGTCCACGTATGTTTGCATCTGCTGGAGTTGCAACGCGGCTCTGATTCTATCTTTGACGCTTTTAAACGGGGGCAAGGCCGCCGTGCGAATCTTATCAAGTTGGATAAGATGCCAACCAAACCGACTTTTGACCGGATTCGTGGTGTACTTGCCTTTTCCCAACTTCTTAACGGCCGTAGCCGTACCAAAGTTTGAAATGAGTTTTGATTGGGTCATCCAGCCCAAACGCCCGCCTTTTTTTGCCGAAGGGGTATCTCTGGATTTTTCCTTGGCAAGTTTGCTAAAGGCCTTGCCTTTGTCCAATTCAGCAATAATGGCTTTTGCCTCTGTTTTGGTTTTCACCAAAATATGCCGAACCTTGTATTCTTTAGGCACTTTGAGTTTAGCAACTTGCTTATCGTACTCCCGTTTCAGCGTGGCATCGTCTAGTGGATGTTTTGAAAGATAATCGTGCGTCCCCATCGCCATGAGCAGACTGTTCCGTATATATTCGAGTTTTTGAATAAATTCCGGGCGTTTATCCAGTCCATTCTTGAGCGCATCTTGCTTAAGCAGTTCACGCTGGATCAGTTCTTCAAGAAGCACATCAGGCGTGACATTGGCACGGGTTTGTTCGGCACGCGCCTTGGCGTAATTTTTGTAATCCTGTCGCGTGATGGTTTCGCCATTAACGATTGCCACCGAATCGGTAGGCGCTGCATGGCTCGGTAAAGGTAATAAAAAAACCGCGGATAATACACAAGTACGGACTACGGATTTGAACATAAATTGATCTCCTTGATTTAGATTGTGTTTTCAATTGAGTCACCCTCACCCTACCCTCTAATTAATAATTAATAATTAATAATTAATAATTAATTGTTAATCATTAGACTTGTCCCTAAATAAACGTAACTCATTGAAAAGACGAGATACAACGAAACTAAAAATTTGCCGACGCGGCCATTAGTTAGTTTGGACTCCTGCCTTCCCAAAAGAGAAATCCGATTTCTTGAAGAAATCGGATTTCTTTCGGCCCGTTATAAAGCTTTGGACGGAAAAGCGAGCCGCTTAGGGTGAGGATGAAAATTCTTCAGGTGTTTGCGCGGTAATGCTTAAAGCATGAATGGCGGTATTCATCAATTCATCGACGGCCGCATAAACCATACGATGACGTTGCACTAACGTTTTTCCGGTAAATTGTGGACTGACAATTGTCACTGTAAAATGTCCGCCTCCTTTTCGCGCCCCGGCATGCCCGGCATGTTTATGACTTTCATCAATAATGTCGAGGTGAATGGGGGCAAGTGCTTTGTTCAGTTTTTCCCTGAAATCTTGTCGGAGTGCTACGCGATCAGTCTCAGTCATGGTAAAACCTTTTTAAAGGGCTTAACAGTGATATGGGCATACACGCCAGCTTCATTATAAGGGTCATCAGCGGCCCATGCACGGGCCTCTTCAACCGAACGGAATTCGGCCACAATCAAGCTGCCTGTGAATCCGGATGAGCCGGGGTCTGGTGCATCAATAGCGGGATGTGGCCCCGCCAACACTAAACGGCCTTGGGATTTAAGGATTTTCAAACGCTCTAAGTGGGCCGGACGGGTTTTTAGGCGTGTTTCCAAGCTGTTTGGGACATCTTCACTGATAATGGCGTACAGCATATTTTGGGGGGGGTTTTGGTTTTTGTTCGTAGTAGTCGCTTTAGCCAGGGGCGTTGCCCTTGGCTATATTAATATCGCCCCGTTGGGGCTGATTTTAAAATATCTATTAGCCCTGAAGGGGCGTATTATTAAAGCCAGTGTAACTACCTGGAGCCGGTGAAATGATTTTTCTGAACATCTATATAAATTTTCATTTCCAAGCAAAAGTTTTTTTAGAAAAACTTATTTTTCATTTTTCATTTTTCGAGCAAGCGCGTCTCTTGCTTCGGCTAGGAGGGCATCATAATGCGCTTCTAGGGCCGGATTCACGCCACGCAAGCCCGCCACGACTTGCTCACTCCAGTCCAAGTATTCTTGACGAAGTTTCAATGACCAATTGTGAGGTGGCGAATGGGTGATGTCATGGACATTGCAAATTTTGTCGGCCAACTTAAGTTGTTTGGCGCGTGTCGATTTGTGCGGGGCGTGTTCAATTTGCAAACGTTTGCGCTCAAGCTTGGGCAAACTTTTGTCATCAGTGACTTCTTGCACTAACGCCAAGATTTCGGCACCAAATTGATTATGAATTTCTTCTGGTGTCGCATCAGTATCTTCTAGCGTATCATGTAGTAGTGCCCCGACTATCGTCACCGTCTCGCGCACGCCGCCTCGGAGCCACAACGTTTCGGCAACTTCAATAGGATGATTAATATAGGGCGTCGCTTTACGATCTTTACGCCGCTGATTGCGGTGCTTAACCGCGGCAAATTTTAGCGCGGTTAAGAATAAAGTCAATTCGTCTGTCTTAAGCATCTATACTTGACTCTTACTTAAAAACGCCAAAACTACCAAAAAATAGTAGAATTATTTATGTGAAAGAGGGGTAAGCTCCCCACGTCACAGATAATTATCTGTGACTTTATGTATAATATACACAATACCTGGCAAAAGTTTCGGAGAAACTTTTGCTAGGTATTGATTTTGAAGCTAATCTTATGTTAATTATAAGTTCCCATCCACTCATACATGCCTTCTTGAACTTCCCTAAGTTCCGACATGCATTAGATTACAAATAATTATTGTCTGTCAATTTTTTTTCATTTTGTGGTTTTGGTGTCTAATGGGAACTGTTTGTTCGTGGGTTGCGGTTGAGTTGCCTCCGTTTTCTCATCCTCTGGGACGATGTGCCGCGCTAAATAAAAGCTCTGGGCAATCACAAAGACAAAAGTCAAGCCCATCATACCAAACAACTTGAAATTCACCCAAGTGTCTTCATCAAAATTAAAGGCGACATATAAATTAATTATGCCCATAGCAATAAAAAAGCCCACCCATGCGAAATTCAGGTTTTTCCAAACCTGTTGTTCGTTTAGAGTTATTTGACTATCCAGCATTCGCTGGAGAAAGTTCTTTTTGCCAATGAATTGACTACCAAAAAACGCGATGGCAAACGCCCAATTGACGACGGTAGGTTTCCATAAAATAAAAATGGGATCGCGTAAGAATAAGGTTGCCCCACCCAACATGAGAACTAACACCAATGTGATTAGGTGCATCTTTTCAACACGATGGTGTTTTAGCCAAAACCAACTGACTTGTACAATAGACGCGACGATTATCACCGCGGTGGCGACATAAATGTCAGAGAGTTTATAGGCGATAAAGAACAAGAAAACGGGGAATAAATCAAATAAAAATTTCATGGATGATTAAAAGTCCAACGTTGGAGTATCGATAAAAAAAATCATTATAATATATTTCTTGGCGTTTTCATTTTTCAGTGAACAGTGAACAGTGATCAGTTATCAATGATCATGAGTCCAAACTTTAGTTTGGCAGGAGTCGGTTGGCAGGAGTCGGTTGGCAGGATAGTTTGGCAGTGTTCGGATTTATTGACATTTATCAATAGATGTTAATAAAATGAGTTCGACTTTTCAATAAGTTATATAAATTTTCTATTAATCAATTATTTGAAACTAAATAATTGATTAATTTTTTTTTTTTACTATACAGAACGTACTTGAAACAGGTGAAAATGAAATAATGGATTGAATTAGCTTTCATAGCAGAATTTCAACTAAAATATTAAACTTAAAAAATCCGTTTATTCCCTTTCATCCGTTGTACTTTCAGTCTATTAAACCTTTAACATTAATACGTTAATAACCTGAAAATTGTGGGCCATAGAGTGTTATAGCCAAGTTTTGCTGGTTAGTTTTGTTTTTTATTGATTGATTTAACAGTCATTATCAATAACGAGTTTATATCATTAATAATGATATAACTCACAGATATTTAAAGTCGAACTTACGTTAATACTTAACAACAGAATTGCGAACTAGGAGTTATTTTATATGCAAACTCGCAAAAAAGGCTTTTCTGAAAAACTTTTGACCGTGTTTAGCGACATTAAAGTTTCCAAATGGCCCCTATTTATGGTTTATCGTCCGCGCAATTTTGCCATCAAAGGTAACCACACGCGGGAAGTCTTGAAACGGGTTAAGCCGGGCGATATTTTAGTGCGTTCTTTTAATGGCTACCTTAACAATTATTTTATACCGGGGACTTTCAAGCATGTTGGTTTTTATCTCGGCGAAGTGACTGAGAATCATCTCAAGCAATTTGCTGAAGTCGAAAATCCAACGCAATTCAAAACCGGCCGACAAATGGTCATTTACGCCTTAGGGGATAAAATAGTTCTTGAGGACTTGATTGATTTTTGCCGTTGTGATGGTTTAGCGGTAATGCGTTTTCCCCGTCAGTTGAAATCCCTCAACAAGTGCCAAATTCCAGATATTTTACAACAGTATTTTGAAGATCCAACTGGGGCTGCAAACAAGGGCGGGGACGAAAAAACTTCAGCAGAATCAGAAGAAAAAGCCAAAAAAGCCAAAAAAGCCAAAAAAAACGAGCAGGCAAAAGAACCGGTTAAGCTTGATGCCACAACAAAGGCTATCGTCGAAAATGAAAAAAAGATCGCCCAATACCTCGCCCAAGGCAAAGTGGTTGAGTTTGAAAAAATCTTCAAAATTCTTTATCGAATCGCTATAAGAGAACTCAGTACGCCTTATGACTATGATTTTGGAATTGATTTTTTTTGTACCACCACTCGCAGCACGGAATTCGTTTACTTTATCACCAAAAGCATTTGCTGGAATTATGGGATTGAACCGGAACGCCGCCGTGTGTTTTTTAAACCGCGAACGGTGATTACGCCAGATACGTTTGTCGATGGTGATCTTGAAGAAGTTTGGAAAAGTGACCTCTAACTTCAAACCGGAGTCCAAGATTTATCTTGGACGTCCAAACAAGGAGTCTAAGATTTATCTTGGACGTCCAAACAAGGAGTCTAAGATTTATCTTGGACGTCGATGGCTCAACTGCACCGATTCGATTTTATTGGTTTAGCGATCATATTGAAATCCAAAGTCCGGGTGGACTTTATGGAGAAGTTACGCCAGAAATTTTGACTCAAAAAACGGCCCTTAGTAATCCGGTGCTTGCAGAAGCACTCGCTCGCAATTTAATTTTCACGGTTTTAAAGTACATTCCATATCTCATGTTCACCCTCGAAGAATTACAGAATATAATGTCTGATATTGAGTCAGACAGAATTGAAAGAACGACTTCAACTAATAACACTGACAAATTTGCTCAGGCCGTTTGTGCGTTTTCCAATGACTTTCCTAATCACCGTTGCCCCGGTTATTTGCTTATCGGTGTCAATGACGATGGAACTCCCAGTGGTTTGCAGGTGACTGATAGGCTATTACAAAATTTGGCCGCCCTACGTTCAGCCGGCAATATCCAACCACTGCCGGCTTTGACGGTACAAAAGTATTCTCTGCCCAACGGACAAGGAGAAATTGCGGTAGTTGAAGTATTTCCTTCAGACTTGCCACCAGTGCGTTATAAGGGGAGAATTTACATTCGCGTAGGGCCTAGACGTGCCATTGCCAATGAAACTGAAGAACGTATACTGTCAGAACGGCGTACTACAGTAGCAAGTCGCGCTGATGCACGCCCGTGTTTAGGCAGTACGTTTAACGATATCAGCTTGGATTTGTTTCGTCTGAACTATCTCCCCAATGCCATAGCCACTGAAATTATTGAGGAAAATCAACGTAATATCAAGGAACAATTGGCTTCACTACGTTTTTATGATTTAGACAAAGACTGTCCAAGTTATGCGGGAATATTGCTTTTTGGTAAAAAGCCAACGTGGTGGATACCAGGGGCGTATATTCAATTTGTTCGTTTTGCCGGCACGACACTAACTGATGAAGTTGAGAGTGAACAAGCATTATCAGGTGATTTAATCACCGTATTGCGGGACTTGGATGCCTTAATTAAATTACATAATCAGCACTACCCTATTCCTCAAACGACTTTGCGAGAAAAATTGTTTTCAGCCTATCCCGCTATCGCACTCAAAGAACTGATGATGAATGCTGTCATGCACCGTTGGTATGAAAGCTCAACTGCACCAATTCGGTTTTATTGGTTTAGCGATCATGTTGAAATCCAAAGTCCGGGTGGACTTTATGGAGAAGTTACGCCAGAGAACTTTCCTCGCCAAACGGCCTACCGTAATCCGGTGCTTGCAGAAGCGATGAAAGTGTTAGGATATGTCAATAAGTTTGGTTATGGAGTGCAACGTGCCCAAGAAGCACTCGCGAAAAATGCTAATCCACCGGCCAAATTTCAATTTGAACCGACTTATGTTCTAGTAAGAGTTAGGCAAGTAAAATGAAAACGATAGCGTTTTTCAACAGCAAAAGTGGCATTGGCAAAACAACATTAGTGTACCATTTGGCATGGATGTATGCTGATTTAGGGCTTAACGTCGTGGTGGCTGATTTAGATCCTAAAGCCAATCTAACTTCTTTGTTTTTAGATGAAGAAAGATTAGAAGAACTCTGGCTTGATGGTGCTCATCCACAAAGTATTTTAGGCACGATTAGTCCTATTTTAGAAGGTAATGGCGATCTTACTGAACTACAATTGGAACCTATTACAGAAAATCTCGGTTTAGTCGTGGGTGATTCAGAACTGTTTATCTTTGAAAGCCAATTATCGGAAGCTTGGACACGCTGTTATGAAGGGAATGAATTGACTTTTCGGACTCTATCGGCGTTCTATCGTGCCTTATTTGCGGCCTTTCAACAGCAAAAAGCGGATGTGGTATTGATTGACGTAAGTCCCAGTTTAAGTGCAATTAACACGGCGGCCCTCATTGCCGCCGAATATGTAGTCATTCCATTAGTGCAAAATCCATTGTTTATGTACGGATTAAACAATCTAGGGCGGAGTTTACTTCGTTTGAGAGAAAAGTGGCAAAAATGTCTTAACAAGAAATCCGTTGTCGATATCGATTTACCTACCGCCCAAATGCAGCCTATAGGATATGTGATTTTGCAACCTCATCCACCAACAAATAATACACGGTGGGTGGACATACCCCGTGTTTACCGTCAATCCATACTGAATGACAATATCGAAACGCCGCCATCTGTGACACAAGATAACTATTGTCTTGCCACGCTACCGTATTATCCTGGCTTAATAGAAATGGCAATCCAAGCCCACAAACCGATCTTTCATCTAAAACCCGCAGACGGTGCGATGGGTACATACGCGCTCGCAGTCAAGGACTGTTACAAGGAATTCAAACAATTAGCAATCAATCTCGCTAAGACTTGTGCTATAGATTTTCAGAAAAATAATTTCGCAGCCTGAAAGCTCAAGTCTCCTAAAGGAGACTAAATTCTTACCTTTCGCTATTTTTTCTGCCCGAATGAATTTTATAAGTTATTGATTTTACGTCCCACTCAAAAAGTTAATAACTGGCGGATTTGCTCAATATTTTCACTTCAGTCAAAACGCCGAATATGTCAGTAATTTTTTTAAAAAACGCATAACCTATTGAATATAAAGGTTAAAATGTAACTTATTGAATTATGTGCCATTTAATTCACGACGCGCAAAAAATAAGCGAAAGGACAGTAAATTAATTATCTGAATATCTATATTAAAATGGTGAATAATGACCAACAAAATTAATGACACAGAACCACTCGTCAAAATTCGCGGCCTGCGCTTTGCGCGTAGTGATCGCTGGATTTTTGATGGCGTTGATATAGACATGCCACGCGGCAAAGTGACGGCCATTATGGGCCCAAGTGGCAGCGGTAAAACCACATTACTACGCCTGATAGGCGGACAATTAAGGCCGCACGCCGGTAGCATTGAAGTCGATAGTCTAAAAGTGCCCAATTTGGGAACAAGCAAACTTTACACCTTGCGTAAGCTAAACTTGCAGAATCGCTGATTCGTCATTTAGTCTTGATGAAATTACACGCCGTCGGTTTGCGCGGAGCGCGTGACTTGATGCCCAGTCAATTATCGGGCGGCATGGCGCGACGGGTGGCTTTGGCAAGAGCTTTGGTTTTAGATCCAATGATGATAATGTATGATGAACCGTTTACCGGACAAGATCCCATTTCTATGGGTGTTTTAGTGCGCCTCATCCGCACCATTAACGATGCTTTGGGCTTAACCAGCATCATTGTGTCACATGATGTGCATGAAACGGCCGAAATTGCCGACATAATTTATGTCATTTCCAACGGCAAAGTCGTTGGCTATGGTGCGCCCGATAAGTTAAAAAACTCCGAGTCCGCTTGGGTAAAACAGTTTATCAACGCCGAATCCGACGGCCCCGTGCCATTTCATTATCCGGCACCCGATTATGCCGAAGACTTGTTAGGGGGCGCGACATGTTAGATCAATTTCAACGCTTAGGCAGCGCCGTTTTAAACATCTTTGAACGTTTAGGACGTGGACATATCTTTTTTATGCGAGTACTGGCTGGTATCCCTAGCCTATTTCTGCGCCCTTATTTAGTTGTTGCACAAATCTATGCCGTTGGTGTACTCTCTTTAACCATCATCATCGTCTCAGGCCTATTTGTCGGCATGGTATTGGGCTTACAAGGGTATAATACCCTAGTCCATTTTGGCGCTACCGAGTCATTGGGTGCCGTTGTTTCATTATCTTTAGTAAGGGAATTAGGCCCCGTACTGACTTCGTTACTATTTGCCGGCCGCGCTGGCTCAGCTTTGACGGCCGAAATTGGCTTAATGAAAGCAACGGAGCAATTGTCCGGCATGGAAATGATGGCCGTTAATCCGCTCAAGCGCGTAGTCGCGCCTCGATTTATCGCTGGCGTGATTTCTATGCCCTTACTGGCGGCCATTTTCAGCGCCGTTGGCATTCTCGGTGGCTATTTAGTTGTTGTAGAATTGTTAGGAGTAGATGCTGGCTCCTATTGGTCCCAAATGCAAGACAAAACCGATTTCATAGAAGACATCCTTAACGGTGTTATCAAAAGCATTGTATTTGGTATAGTAGTCACTTGGATTGCCGTCTTTGAAGGCTACGACTGCACTCCGACATCCGAAGGGGTGAGTCGTGCGACGACGCGGACAGTCGTGCATGCCTCACTGGCAACACTGGGGTTAGATTTCCTGCTGACAGCCTTAATGTTTAGCGATGTGTAGTTCAGTGAACAGTGATCAGTGAACAGTGATCACTGTTCAAGCCCGTTTGTAGTAGGCGATTTATCGCCTCACGCGCAGTCGTCCAAACTTTAGTTTGGCAGCCGCCGCGGGTTTGACAGAGTAGTGATACGCGGGCCCCTGTTATTGACCTATATTTTTAGGGTTATTTGGATTATCTGGTTTGAGGGCCATAAAATTGTTTTCAAATTAGGTTATGGCCCTCTGTCGCGCTTCATTAGTTATACTTTTTGTAGGTGTTTTGTTGTGTACTTTATGGCAGTGAACACTAGACTCTTACTTAAAAACGCCAAAACCACAAAAATCAGCTTTGGTTATGTTTAAGGGGTAAGCTCCCTAGGGTGATAAACCATCTATCACCTTTGTTATTACCTTATATATCAATGTCTGTCACTTAAAAGATTTTGAGGCTAATTTATAAGTTCCAGATTTAAGGATTCTAGTACAAATAATTATTGTTTGTAAAAAATTAATTTTTTGATTGGCCCCAATTTTGTGGTTTTGGTGTTTAATGCTAACTGCAAACGGTCATAACACTGATAACTGATCACTGTTAACTGATAACTGATACTGATAACTGATAACTGACAAGGGAATAATGACCATGAAAAGAAGTAAGATGTTGAATACAGTCCTGATGGGGACGATAGGTTTAGCACTCTCAGTGCCGGCCGCCGCTCAGGAGATAGAACTCACCAATGTCACGCCAACGGTCAAAAGTGTGGCCGTGAAAATAGAAGGCACGAAAAGAGAAGAAGTGGCACTCGATACCTTGAGTGGTATGGTTCAAGACATTCTCAAAAACGCCAGATTAGGGGTTGCGAGACTCCCAGTACCCGACACCTATTCGACTGCCCCGACAACGAAGGCTGCTGAAAGACTGGAAATTGTCATCGGCGCAACCTCACCGGCTCGAACCGGGCAACCTTACAAGATCAGTATCACCTTGCAAGAAGCCGGCACAACGGGTACGCCTGATTTCTTTGACTACAGGCCAGAAAACCCAGACCAGATTTATCAAGACTTGAAAAATTACTTGACTGAACGTCTGAATCTACAGCCAAGGAGGCCAAGGTATTCTAGCTGGCCGGTGGTTGAAAAAGAACCACAACAAGTTTTATCTCGCCAACCGTTCAACGAGCCAAGGGGTTTTGAAAAAGAACCTCAACTAGTCTCACTTCCGTATCAAGAAGAACCGCAAAATGTCTATTCTCGGGGCGAAGTGCAACTGAGAAATATGACCCCGGCCGTCAAAAAGATTTCCGTGAGTTCAGAAGGCACGGTGAGAGAACAAAAGGTACTCGACACTGTGTACCACATGGTGGTCAATGACATCCTCAAAAACGCCAAACCAGGTATGGTAAGAATCCCCGTTCCGGGCGATCCGATGGCAACACCAGCCATCAAGGTCTATGAAAATCTAGAAATTGTCATCGGCGCCAAATCACCGGCGCGAACCGGTCAACCTTACAAGGTCAGTATCACCTTGCAAGAGAAAGGTACTCAAGGCGAACCTCGGTATTTTGACTATCTACCCAGAGATTGGTGGTATTTTTACGAAGACTTGCAAGCTTACTTGACTCAGCAACTGAATTTGCGGCCTAAGTAATTATCTGTGATCCGTTAACAGTGTTCACTGATCAGTCTTTTGTAGGGTGTTGCCCACCATCGTCGTATTTTGGAGGGCAACAAAAAACATTTTTCGCTCCGCGAAAAACTTTGGCATCGACACCCTACAAGTATGGATTTATTCTTAACTTAATGGCATTGACTTAAGCCGCGACACCGTACAGCCCTAAATCAAAAACTGATCACTGAACACTGTTCACTGTTCACTGTTCACTGATTACTAAAACTTTTTCCTCTCCAAGTGCCGATAAGTAATCGCTTCCGTTAAATGTGAAGTCTGTATATTTTCACTGCCCACAAAATCGGCAATTGTCCGCGCCACTTTTAAAATCCGATACCACGCTCGTGCTGATAAACCCAGTTGCTCAATAGCAGAATCAAGCAAACGCTCATCCGCCTCATTTAAACGACAAAATTGTTCAATTTCCCGATTACCCAAAAGATTATTCGGCTTACCGCTGCGTTGCAATTGCCGTTCTCTCGCTGCCACGACGCGAGCGCGTACTTCGGCACTGCTTTCTCTCACGACATCTTGCCGTAATTCGGAACGGGGCAAGTTGGGGACTTCTATATGTAAATCAATCCTATCCAGCAAAGGGCCGGAAATTTTGGCACGGTAGCGACTGATTTGTTGAAGATTACACTGACAACGATTATTGGCATCGCCAAGATATCCGCAGGGACATGGATTCATCGCCGCAACCAGTTGAAAATTAGCAGGAAATTCCGCTTGATGGGCCGCACGGGAGATAGTGATACTGCCCGATTCTAGCGGCTCGCGCAAGACTTCTAAAACTCGTTTATCAAATTCGGGCAACTCATCTAAAAACAAAATGCCGTTATGTGCCAGTGAGACTTCCCCGGGGCGCGGTTGACTGCCGCCACCCACTAAGGCAACGCCAGAGGCGGTATGATGCGGGGAGCGAAAAGGCCGAATGCCCCACACACTGGCATCAAAACCGCCCAAGCCAATAGAGGCAAGGGTTGCCGTTTCCAAGGCCTCGCTTTCCGTCATCGGCGGTAAAATGCCGGGCAATCGACTGGCTAACATCGTTTTACCCGTTCCTGGCGGCCCTAGCATTAATAAATTATGTCCACCAGCAGCAGCGACTTCTAAGGCACGTTTGGCATGATGTTGACCTCGCACATCGCTTAAATCGGGTACGTGGGTAACGGCGACGGGATCGGGCGTGTGATCGGTGCAGAAGGGCGTAATCGGAGCAGTATTCTGCAAATGGCCACAAATATCGAGTAGATGTTTAACCGGCAAAATAGACACAGCACTGACCATACTGGCTTCAGTGGCATTTTCAAAGGGCACGACGACTTGCCGCTTTTCGTGGCGGGCCTCTAAAGCCATTGGCAACACGCCGCGCACCGGACGCACTTCACCACTTAAAGCCAATTCCCCAAGAAATTCATATTGATAGAGATTGTCGGCGGGAATTTGCTGAGACGCAGCGAGTATGCCCAATGCAATGGCAAGATCAAAGCGTCCACCCTCTTTGGGTAAATCGGCGGGGGCCAAATTGATAGTGATGCGCCGCCGGACTGGAAACTCAAATTGGCTATTAAGCAAAGCACTGCGGACACGATCTTGGCTCTCTTTGACGGCCGCCTCTGGCAAGCCGACAATGGACAAACGCGACGCTCGCGACGAGGAGACATTAGTCATGTGGACTTCAATCGTGACAGGTAAAGCTTGGACACCAACTTGGGCGCGACTGTGGACTACGGCTAGAGAAGACAAGGTGTTATTCTATTCTGTTTGGTTGGGTGGTTCAGATTCTTGAGGGTTAGATAATTCAGCTTTGGGCTTATGCGCCGCTTCGAAGGCGGCCACTTTTGCCTCCAAGGCCTCCAAACGGACACGAGTGCGTTCTAGCACGGCGCTTTGCACCTCAAATTCTTCCCGCGTTATTAAATTCATTTTGCTCCAGGCCGAATCCAAGGCCACCCGTAAATTTTTTTCTAAGTCTTGGTGTAGACTTAATAGGCCCTTGGGCAATGTTACTGTGACTTGTTTGAAAAAAGTATCGAAATTAGGGATGGTATTCATATCTCGTTTTTCCGTCATTTATCAATGATCAGTATTTTTCAGTGATCAGTTATCAATGATCAGTTATCAATGATCAGATGACCGATACTCACTGAACACTGATAACTGAACACTGATAACTGATAACTGATAACTGATAACTTAACACTGATCACTTTTCAGAAGAAAAATTTAACCATTTCGCGCCCCTGTTCCTTGCGCCTTTGGTTAGTATCACGCAGCGAATGGGCGCAACCACAATACTCTTGCTGATAAAAACGCTCACGTTTAGCAATTTCTATCATACGTTGCGAGCCACCTTTTTTACGCCAATTATACGCCCAATAGATTAAACTGGGATAACGTTGAGCCGCACGTATGCCGCTATCATTGACTTTAATAAAATTTTTCCAACGGGATATTCCCATTGAACTGGTGAAGACTTTAAAGCCATTTTCATAAGCATACAAGGCCGTGCGTTCAAAACGCATATCGAAACACACCGTACACCGCCGCCCCCGCTCTCGGTCAAATTCCATACCTTCTGTACGTTCAAACCATTTTTCCATATCATAATCGGCATCCACAAAGGGCACATTATATTTTTCGGCAAAGCGTTTAATTTCCTCTTTGCGACTCCAGCAAGGCTTCCATGATTTCCCCAGAGCAAGGCGCACAGCAAGAATGCAACAAGATACGTTTTTCGCCGTTGGGCACAGAAAGTATGGGACGAAAAAACATGAGTTTAGTTTTCCTAAGCAGATGTTCAATTATAGTCTAATTTTATCAGTTATCAGTGTTCTGTGATCATATCAGTTATCAGTGTTCTGTGATCAGTTTTTTTCAGTGTTCTGTGATCAGTTATCAGTTCCAGGCAAAAGTTTTCGCGGAGCGAAACTGGAGCAAAGGCAAAAGTTTCTTTGTAGCGGACAATTTGTTTAAGTCATTGATGGTAATATTTCTCGCGAAGCGAGAAATGACAGTAGAAAAATTGTCCGGTACTCACTGATCACTGAACACTGATCACTGAAAACGGGTTATGTTAGAATTGACTAATTCACCACTTATGAATTTATTTTATAGGATAACTCATTACTCGCTCGCAGTTAAACTGATAACTGATAACTAATCACTGATAACTGTTCACTGATAACTTACACTTCTCACTGTAATAAATAAAATGAAATTTTACCAACGCATTCGCACCAAACTGGCCTTTGGCTTGCTGCTAGTCGCTTTAATTCCGGCCGGACCTCAACTTTCTCAGTCAATCCCAGCCGCTTGGACGCTACTTAAATCGGCGTAGCACCAAAGAGGATTCACAGACATTAGAATTGACGCGCCTGGCGCTAGAAGAAGAATTTTTGGCCTTCTCACGTAGTCGGGGTATCTATTATCAAATTCGCTATTTGGATGAAAACGGACAAGAAGTGGTACGAGTTGATGCTAATAATCACGAAACGCTGGTAATTCCCCCGCCGCAATTGCAAAACCAAGCCCACCGTTATTATTTTACCGAAACCATGCAACTCTATGAGGGAGGAATATTTGTTTCGCCTTTAGAACTCAATCGGGAACGCGATCAAATAGAAATCCCTTACAAACCCGTTATCCGCTACGCAACCCCGGTTTATTACCCGGATGGACACCGAGCCGGCATTATTATTACCAATGTCGATGCCAATCAATTTTTGCAACTTTTGGGAAATGCTTTGCTGGTTTCGAAAGACGGCTATTATCTAGCTCACCCGGATGTCAATAAACGTTGGGGTGGTCCGCATGACTTAAAAAGTGGCCATACCTTGACTCAAGATTATCCCCAATTCGCGCCGACCCTTTTTTTGGCTACGCAACTAGGAAATATCAGTACCAAGCAATTAACGCTGACTTTCCAGCGCGTTATCATTCCCAAACTGGGACATTGGATTCTGATTACGCAGCGGCCCACCGATGAAGTTCTACACAGCATTAACACATTTCGTATCACTTTTGGCATTATTCTTGTGGTTGCTGTCATCATTTCTTTGCTGATTGCTTTATTTATCAATAAGATAATTACAACTCCCATTGAAAATCTTACCCATATCGTCGAACAAGTACGCGCCGGCAATCGACACGCCCGTGCCGAAGAAGTTGAACGTGTTGATGAATTGGGCACGCTGGGGAAGGGATTTAATGCCATGCTAGAGGCGATTGATGCTTCTGAAGAAACGTTGCAGCGAACTCAACAAGAAGCTAAAGCAGCTAATATCGCCAAAAGTAGGTTTCTTGCCAATATGAGCCATGAGCTACGCACCCCGTTAAATGCCATTATTGGTTATGGCGAAATGTTACAAGAAGAAATTGAGGCGCTTGGCGAGGCGGAACTGAGTAGTGATATTGAAAAAATTTACTTAGCGGGCAAACACTTACTTGGCTCCATCAACGATATTTTGGATATTTCCAAAATCGAAGCCGGTAGGATGGAGCTTTATACCGAAACCTTCTATCTACCTAGTATGCTAGATGACATTGTACACACCATCCAACCGCTACTCACAAAAAATCAAGATACTTTGGAAATTCGTTATAGTGAGGGGCTAGGGGAAATGCACACCGATCTCACTAAGCTTCGTCAAATTCTGTTAAAGTTGTTGAGCAACGCTTCTAAATTTAATGAGACAAAAGACACGATTTCCTTAGAAGCCAGACGCAAAGCGGCCGTAGATGGAAAAGATTGGATTATCTTTCGCGTACAAGACAACGGCATTGGAATGGATGATGAGCAAAAACAGCAGTTATTTAAAAATTTTTCCCAAGCCGATATGTCCACCACCCGCAAGTATGGTGGAACCGGTTTAGGGCTTGCCATTACCAATCATTTTGTTCAGATGATGGGTGGTGTGATAAGCGTTGACAGCGAATTGGGCAAGGGTAGCACTTTTACAGTTCGTTTACCTGCCAAGGTGGCTTCTACGGGAGAACCAAAACCTTCACACACGGAGGTAGCTATGTTAGAAGAAGGCGGCATTGTCTTGGTTATTGATGACGATGCCGGGGTACGGGACATGCTACAAAAGTACCTTAGCAAACTGGGTTATCAAGTAGAAATTGCCGATAGTGGTGAAAAAGGCCTCAGGCTGGCGAAAAAAGTACTCCCCGATATAATTACTTTGGATGTGATGATGCCCAAAATGGATGGCTGGGAAGTGTTGTCTCACTTAAAAGCTGATCCGCAGTTAGCCCACATCCCGGTGATTATGTTAAGCATGATAGAGGATAAGGCTGTGGGTTACTCATTAGGTGCGTCGGATTACTTGATCAAGCCGATTACCCGCGAACAATTATCAAAGGTTTTACAAAAATACCATTTTTCCCAAAACGAATCGGCTCGCCTAATCATGGTTATTGACGATGAGCCGGTGAACCGCGATATGCTCGCACGTATGCTCAGAAAGGGAGGCTTTAGAGTTTGCAAAGTTGAAGATGCCCGGGTGGCTTTAAACTATATCCAGAAAAAACGACCCGATTTGATTTTGTTGGATTTACAGATGCCGGAAATGGACGGCTTTGAGTTTGCGGCTAGGCTACACCAAGTTTATGATTCAATTCCTATCATCGTTCTCACCGCCAAAGATATTACCTTAGAAGATAGGCTACGCTTGAATGAGAATGTGGCAAGTATTTTCCAAAAAGGTTCATACACTCGTATTATAACGGATGAAAGGGGAGGCTTTAATTTGGTGACATTAAAGCCTTTTAAGGGTGTTCAAATTCGCGCTCACTGGTGATTTTAAAAAAGGTTAACGATTACAGGTTAAAAGTAATTTCACTCAAAAAACTTGTGGATAATAGGCTTATTATCAACCCTGACTCGTTAACAATTAACAATTAACAATTGATGAGGACAGAGTCGCCAAAGAACCACAAATTATGGCCCTCCCCAAAATCCGTTACAATCAGAAAAAATCCTTTTTAGAAAAGGTATTTTTTGAGATATACGGAACGTACTTGAAAAAGGTGTTCCGGAAATAACGGATTGAATTAGCAAGTAGGAAGAAAAGGAAACTCGAATATTAAACTTAAAAAATCCGTTTATTCCTAAAAGAAGTTGTACTTTCAGTCTACTTGGCACGGGAATCAGTCAGGCACACGGCACCTTAAACCAAAAGGTACTTCCTTTATCTAAATGACTCTCTACGCCTATTTCTCCGCCCATACTTTCGGTAAACATTTTAGCAACCGCCAGCCCCATACCCACCCCATCGTAAACCCGTGTTGATGAACCATCGATTTGAGAAAAAACCTCAAACAAATCGGCTTTTTTTTCGTCGCGTATACCTATGCCCGTATCAACGACTTCAAACCGTACCCACTGTTTGTCATCATTGCTTGTCTCAGCTTGCACACGTATCACAATCTCGCCTTGCTCAGTAAACTTAATGGCATTATCTACCAGTTTGCTCAATACCTTGTCCATATAGTCGCGATTACCGCGTAGGGGCATGTACAATGAGGGTGCAATCTCGGTGGATATTTGTAAATCCTTGGCTTGTGCCGTTGGCGATAACCGCTTTAGAACATTATCTACAATTTTATGTACCTGAAATTGAGTGATGACTTGTTTCAGTTCCCCTTTAAATTGCTGGGAAAAATTCAGCATATTGGTGAGAATATCCATTAACTGCTTGCCTGCTTTCATCACCGCCGAAGTAAAGTGGCGCTGTTCCTCAGTCAACTCGGTGTCTTCTACCAACATTTCAGTCATACCCAACACAATATTCATGGGTGTGAGAAATTCGTGACTGATGTTGCGTAGAAATTCGGTTTTTAAGATTGAGGATTGTTCAGCTTTATCATAAGACAGTTGCAAAGCTTCAAATAGCAATTGGATTCTTTCGGTTTGATTGGCAACCTCGCGCTCCAAATTTTGGCGTAAATGTGCCAATTCGACATGGGTTTGTACCCGTGCCAGCAATTCCTCTTTTTGGAAAGGTTTACTGACGTAATCTACACTGCCGGCGTGCAAAGCACGGACTTTATTTTCAGTATCGCCAAGTGCCGACAAAAATAGGATAGGAATTTTTTCTAAAGTTGCATCTTGTTTAAAGCGCCGACACGTCTCGTATCCATCCCAACCGGGCATGATCACATCTAACAGGACAATGTCAGGGTGAGATTGTTTGGCAAGCGCCAAGCCCTGTTCACCACTGTTGGCTAAAACAACATTAAAATCATGTTTTTCCAAGACGTTGTACAACAGCATCAGATTGACAGGACTATCATCAATAATCAGCACCAAAGGTTTATCTTTCATTTAAGTTATCAGCGTTATGGAATTGGTAATTGGGAAAGGCAAATTGGGAATGGGTCATTTGCCCTTCGCAAGCAATATCCCGTCGAACCAAACCCATCACGCTCGTTATCTTCGAGCAGCGTTACTCGTAACACACTGAACAGTGATCACTGTTCACTGAAAAGTTGCTCCTATTCCAAACGGCACTCGATATTGGGTGCGGTTAAAAATGTGGCAAGTTTTTGAAAAGGCTTGGGGGGTTAGGGATGTGGATTCAAACACTGTCGAGTACTTTGATGACGGGCCGATAAACGAATAAAAACTGTCGAGTACAACGAAACTTCGTTCTGGAACACCAAACTTCGTTCTGGAACGCCTATAACGAGGATAAACATTATTAGAAGGCTTAATTCGTTTACCCCCGCTTGTGTCGTTGTACTATTTATTCGTTTATCCCCGCTTGTGTCGTTGTACTATTAATTTGACCGACAATACGAGGGTAGAAATTTATTCGGTATAGCCGCATCCTCAAGCGCCTCGACAGTACAATCCCAATCTTTGGTAGATGGAGTATATGTCATCCTTAGCTTTTTGTTATCGAGTTCCCCCGGCCCCTTCATGGTGGCTTCCACGTAAAAATATTGAGAACCGTTATTCGGCCAAGTCTCCGGGCCGCCTTGGACGATGGTGCTGGTGTAACGACCGGTCGTTTTACCATCTACCTTGGCAATGGGAGGCCATTCGTTCCGTTTATTATAGTATTCTACCATGGGATTTTTAAGCACACCCAACAAAGTCAGCGCTTCGGCCACTTTGGCACGTGTCATGTAGTCATTATAAAGAGGATTCCCAATGCTGGTTAGGACACCAATAATGCCAGCCACAATTATCAGTCCAACAATAGAAAATCCACGTTGTGTTTTTTTCATTTTCTTGATTCCTCCATCAAGTATCGTGCTCAATCACCTCAATAAACACTTTTGGTAACACCAAAATGTCTTAGTCGCTAAAATAATACATATTGTATGCCATTGTTCCTGCTGATAAATTTGTTGATGAACAATTATAGTCAATAATTTCTCGGCAACTCAGATAAGGAACAGAGTGTTGCCCCGAAAAACATGGCTTGTTACCTCCTTTCAATCACTTAGTTCCCACATTGAATTTTTGCAAACGATAGCGCAAGGCTCCGAAACTAATACCCAGAAGTTGAGCAGCTTTGGTTTTATTGCCGTTAGTTTGTTCCAAGGCATTTAGGATGGTTTCTTTTTCTACGTTGTCAAGTAGCGGGGCAAGCGAGGTTGGCTCAGGTTTGTTGGGCTGTGTGGCTTTGTCCTGTGGCAATTGCAAGTTTTCAGGTTCAATTGTATTGTTCTCGCAGAGCGTTATAGCGCGTTCAAGAATATTTTCTAATTCTCGCACATTGCCGGGAAAAGTATATTCCTTTAAGGCCTTCATGGCATTTTCTGATAGGCGCGGGTGTTGGTACTCGCTTGCCATCTTTGAACTTAAATCTTTTAAGATTTTGGCGACCAAATCAGGAATATCCTTGGTACGTTCACGCAAGGGCGGGATGTAGAGATCAATGACGTTAATACGGTAGAACAAATCTTCTCTAAACTTGCCTTGTTTGACTAACTTGCTCAAGTCGCGATGTGTTGCACTCAGAATGCGGACATCTACTCGCACTTCTTTAGGTTCGCCGACGGGGCGCACTTGTTTCTCCTGAAGGGCCCGCAATAGTTTGACTTGCATGGACAGCGGTAAATCCGCGATTTCATCAAGAAACAATGTTCCACCACAAGCCGTTTGAAACAGTCCCTGTTTATCGCTATAGGCTCCCGAAAAACTGCCTTTTTTGTGTCCAAAAAACTCACTTTCCATCAGTTCCATTGGTATAGCACCACAATTAACGGGAACAAAAGGCTTGTTAGCGCGAGCGCCTAACGCATGGATCATGCGAGCGGCTACCTCCTTACCAGTGCCGGATTCGCCTTTGATATAAACCGGCGCTTGGCTACGTGCCAATTTTTCGATTTTGGCACGGACGGTTTGCATGGCTTGGGAGTGACCAATTAAATTCTTTAAGAGTGTGTTTTCATGCTGTTTAGCTGGCTGACTGGACGTTTCGTCGCTTGTCTGGGCGCTTGTCTGTTTTGGCAATTGTAAGGCAGTGCTAATCAGATTGCGTAATTCTTGGACTTCGACGGGCTTGGCAATAAAATCAAACGCACCGGCCTTCAGGGCCGCCACGGCCGATTCGACATTTCCATACGCCGTAATCATTGCCACGGGCGTATTGGGATAGTTTTGCTCAATCAAAGCGACGAGTTCTATGCCATTACCATCTGGCAAGCGCATATCCGTCAAACACAAATCAAACAACTTTGATTGCAGATATTCTTTGGCTCTAGCGAAGGTTTCTGCGGTATAACAGTTGATGCCCATGGGTTTTAAGGTCATAACCAACAATTCAAGAATGTCAGGTTCATCGTCTACAACTAAGCAAAGTGGTTTAGACATTTTCAGTTACCATTTAAGTGATCCGTTATCAGTGATCCGTTATCAGTGATCCGTTATTACTCGATGATCAAGTTTTTTAATTACAAATGTTCCCCCCCGCTCAAAGGGCAACCACAAGGGATTGCCCCTACGTTTCAACCACCCATGTAGGGGCAAATCCCAAATGGAAAGCCCCTCTATTAAAATACCTGAAAATTCATGATTCAGTACTTAATAGGACTTACGCATTGACAGATGAAAATATTTAGGAGTCCTTTTAAATACAAGGACTTACAAAATTTTTTTGGGGCGATTTTCATCAATTTAGCCACGGGTAGAATATTCATAACTCATTGATATTAATCGTGAATACAAAAATTTAAGTTTGTCAATGCGTAAGTCCTACTTAATTATTTAGTCCCCTTTAGGGGACTTTCGCTTTCAGACAACTGCTTTAGCTGTTGGCTGCCAAAGAACTTGATCATCGAGTATTAGTTTTCCGTTTTCCGTGATCACTGTTCACTGAACAGTGTTCTCCTTTTCTTCTGAACTCAAATGAATACGAAAACAACAGCCGCTACTAGAGTTTGACAGCAAAAGCATGGACGCTTGATTCGCCTCGCAAATTTCTCTGGCAATATACAATCCCAATCCCGTACCTTTGGATTCCGTGGTAAAAAACGGTTCAAATATCTGTGCTTTGACGACTGATGTCATCCCTTGACCATGATCTTGCACGTCAAGGAACGGGCGGCTTGTATCGACACCGACACCGATACTCAATTCAAGCAAAGGTGTCCCTTGACTATAACGTAGCCCATTTTCACATAAATTGCTCACTACCTGATACAGTTGTTCCGGATCAAAACACACTGTTAAGGACGGGTGATTGGTATGCAAGACGACATCAGAGGCGGTTAAATCCTGTTGGATAATGAATTCATCAACAAATGACTGTAGCCAAGTGTATAAATCAAAGCACTGCGTATTTGGTTGCCCACGCCGACTCAGTTGCAACACATTTTCGATAATCGTATTCATGCGTTGCGAATTGTCAGCAATGATTTGTGTTAAACGGGCATCTTCTTGAAAAATGCGAGGTGATTCGGCTAATAATTGTCCGGCATGACTAATAGCTCCCAGCGGATTGCGTATCTCATGGGCAATGCTGGCGGTTAAGCGACCTAATGAGGCTAATTTCAGTTGTTGGGCACGTTGGGCGGTGAGAGTGGCATCTTCCAGCATAATCAAGACACTGATGGCCCCCCCCCGATTTAATTCCGTAAAAGTCGCAATCACATCCACTTCCCCGGCCACCGGACGAAACAAGGGCGATGTCGCTTTACCGCTTTTTTGCCAATTTGAAACTTGCTCGGCTAATTTTGGCGCAACAGATGTCAAAGTACGCCCGTTGGGTTGTTCGTTTAATCCTAACAAACGTCGCGCCGCTTCATTAAACAAACGAATTCGGCCCACAATATCAATGACTACAATGCCCGATTGGATGTTTTGCACGATTTGGGCATTGAGTTGCGCCAAATATTGCAAATGGACACCGCGTTGTTTGGCAAGTGCTTCACTGGATCGAACCCGTCGTGCTAGGGTGTGCGCCAAAAATGCCGTGGCAAAAAAGCTGGCCCCCAACATGCCCGCATGGGTGTAATTGGCATAAGCAAACCAGTAATAAATATCCGCCAAGGCGACTTGAACTAGCACACATAAACTGGCAACCGCGGCTAGGAAAAAGGCGATCCGCCCTTCGGTAAGCAAACTGCCACCCGCAATCGTTACAACTAATAACATGCCTAAGCCACTCTTAACGCCGCCACTGGCATACATTAACACTGTGATGGCAAAAATGTCCACCAAAACTTGTCCTAGCACTTGGACATGAAAGGGCGGCCATCTTTGCTCTATAGTGAAAATGCATAAAACAGCAAAGCCTGAATAGAGCCAGCATGTCACCAAAAACAAGCGCGAATCAAACTGGCCTAAAAAACTGGGGGAAACATCGGCAAGAACAAAGCTGACAAAGGCAATCGCTATCGTGAGGCGATACAGATTGAACAGATTGAGCGGTTTCCAATCCACCGTAGCCGTGCCGGAGTCGATTTGAACAGCCGTTGGAGTAATATCAGTACGTTCAAGCATGGTTAACCGATAGTTGATAATTGATCATTGATCACGGTTCACTGAACAATTGAGATGTGCTTCACAACAATAGTGAGCTTCACCTGAACTGATGGCCTCTGAGGAAGGAAGATACAAGCCGCAATAGTCACAACGCACCATCACCTCATGCTTTTGTGTCGCCAGTGGCGGGGGCGGAGGTTTATTATCTTTCTTTGAGAGCTTGGCATTTTGATACCATCTTTGGCTGAACTTCCACAGTATCCAAGCGAGCAGAGCGAGCAGAATTAAACGTATAGCATTCATATAAGTGCCTAACCATAAACTTTGTAGCGGAAAATTTATTTAAGTCATTGATTGTGGACATTTTATTTCATTGAGGATCATATTTCTCCTTATGTAGAAATGACAGTCGAAAAAATGTCCGGTACTCAGAACAATAAATACGAATATCTCGCGATTAAATGGAAATTTATATATTAACCAAGATAACTCTAGTTTTTAAGATAGACTGCAAACCGTTAGGATTTGAAACGAATGACTTCGCTCTCTTTGAGTTTCGTATCAAGCGAAGCGAGATCAATCTCTTCGGTTTGCCACTGGATTTTTCTGAACAACTATAAAATAACTTTCAAGGCTTTTATAACTAATTTATTTTACCTCAGCATCATTCATAATATACGGAAAAGGCCCGTTTGTAGTAGGCGATTTATCGCCTCAAACTAACGTTTGGCAGCCGCCGCGGGTTTGTGCGATACGTGATACGCGGGCCCCTGTTATTTACCTATTTTTTTAGGGTTATTTGGGCTATCGATTTTGAGGGCCATATTTTCATTCAAATTAAGTTATGGCCCTCTGTCGCGCTTCATTAGTTATACTTTTTGTAGGTGTTTTGTTGCATTGGCTTTTGCTTATGCGACGATATCAAAACTCTATCGAACAACCCGTTAGGGTTATCTGCGGAAGCGGAAGTTACTTATCTACATTACCGGCGCGAGTTTTGTTCCGGTAATGAGGCCTACTTTTGTCCGGACGTGCCAGTTTATCCAAAATACCGTTGACATATTTGTAACTTTGCGTCGCCCCAAACTGTTTTGCCAATTCTACCGCCTCGCTAATCACAACCTTAAAAGGAATGTCTGGGCTGTGAGTTAATTCGTAGCAGCCTATTCGCAAAATCGCAAGTTCAATCGGATCGATTCGGCTAATGCTGCGATCTAGGAACGGGGCAAATGCCGTATCCAATTGCTCAACCTGTTCGGGAATACCTTGCAACAACCGTTGAAAGTAGGGAATATCGGCTTGACGCATATCCAGATCATTTTCTGTATCCGGCTCGTTTTCAATAGCCTGCTCATTCTCAATAGCCGGATCGTCTATAAATTGTGATTCAATCAGTTGAATATCTTGCCCCGTCAGTTGCCATTGATATAAGGCTTGTAATACCCGCTGACGTGTGGCAGAGCGGGCTTTGGGTGAAAATTTTTGTTTAGCTGGCATTATCTATTTTTGTAATTGGTTTCGAGGCAAAACAATTCAAGAAAAACTTATGTAAGAATTGCTAATTGGCTGACTACTACAAACACTGACTACTACAAACACTGACTATTACAAACACTGACTACTACAAACACTGACTATTACAAACACTGACTACTACAAACGCCGACCATCAACATAATCAACCACTTCTAGCCCAAAACCGGAAAGCGCATGCATTTTTTTCGGCGCACTCAGTACCCGCATTTTGCGTATTCCCAAATCTGACAAAATTTGCGCGCCTAAACCGTGAGTGCGTAAATCATGCGTTGGGGGTTGCGCCGGTAAATCCTTGCCTTCGTCTTGACGGCAACAGTAGCGAATCCGGCTAAGAAGTGCTTTCGCTTCTTCCGGTTGATGTAGTATTACTACCACGCCGCATTCTTCCTCTGCCACACGTTTGAGCGCATCACGCAAAGGCCACCCACATTCTTCACGCACACTCGCCGTTAAATCACACAAAGTATTTTGAATATGCACTCGCACCAAAATCGGTTCATTCGATTGTATTTTACCTTTGACTAATGCAAAATGTAGGACATCATCAATACTGTCTTGATAGGCAACCAGTTGAAATTCACCAAATTCTGTCGGCCAGCGGCAACTTGTCACGCGCGCCACCGTTTTTTCATGAAGGGTACGAAAATGAATTAAATCGGCAATCGTCCCGATTTTTAAGTTGTGCTGCTCAGCAAATATTTCCAAATCCGGGCGACGTGCCATGCTGCCATCTTCGTTAAGGATTTCCACAATCACCGTGGCCGGCTCTAATCCCGCTAAGCGTGCTAAATCACCTCCGGCTTCGGTATGCCCGGCGCGTCTGAGTACCCCGCCCGGTTGTGCCATCAACGGAAAAATATGCCCTGGTTGCACCAAGTCAGAGGGTTTGGCATCGTTTGCAACGGCGGCGCGAATCGTCGTTGCTCTATCAGCGGCCGAAATACCCGTTGTCACGCCGGTGGCGGCCTCAATCGACACCGTAAAATTGGTACCATGGGGGGCGCTATTGTCACTCACCATCTTTGGTAGTTGTAATTGCCGACAACGTTCAGAGGTTAAAGTCAAACAAATCAAACCGCGCCCATAACGGGCCATGAAGTTAATATCTTCAGCCCGTATCTTTTCAGCGGCCATGATTAAATCGCCTTCATTTTCACGGTCTTCATCATCCATGAGAATGACCATTTTGCCTTGCCGGATATCAGTGATAATTTCTTCTATACTATTTAAGGACATGGTTGGGTACTAGCGGAATGTGTGTGGCAAAATTAGATCAGGTAGTGAAGTATATCATATCATTGTTTTTTTCACCCTCACCGTTGCCCTTTCTTTTATGTCGGGTGGACAACGGCTTTTTGTTGCCCACCCTCCTCATAAAAAAATAAAGGGTAATTTTTGGGTGTGGCTCGAACCCAAGTTTCGTGCAGAAATTTTGGTTCGATGGCCGTGAAAATTTTCCTGGGTGTCGCGCTTAGGATGCCAAGGCCTAACAATCAAATCAAGGCTTTCAAATCCTTTCATGACCAATTACCAATTTACATTGATTGAGTATAAGGATCGCCCCATTCTGTGGTGTACTTAATCTCAAAATCAAGCGTCGCCCCTGCTAACTTGCGCTCGATGGGCAAATGGGCAATCTCCGCCGTACCATTATTCTGCGCCACACTCGCCAGTTTCCTGCTTATCGGCTGAGAGCTAATCTCGGCTGCAATATCTTGAATATCATCAATCAGTTCATCTAAGCTCATATCCCCCATAATGAGTGCTTTTTCGATATCGCCCAGTAGTTCATTGCTAACCGTTGCCGGGTGTTTGTTGCCATTAACCGGCACAACGGCCTCAATTTTGATGGTCAATACTCGCTTCGTACCGCCATATTTATTGCGCTCGCGGGTTTCTGATAATTCCCATACGGATATAGCGGGCGATTGTCCTTGTTCAATAACCGATTCTTGACGGTAAATACAACCGGGGCCAATGTCGTTGTGATAACCATTGGCGTTGGTGATGGTTTCAAGCTGGGCAGTAATCCGCTCAAGGATTTGTTCACGTATCGTTTTCATCTTAAATCTAGCCTACTACACGTTGATGAGGTGAGGGGGGCTGTGGCCTGGGTGATGAAAATTGTGACGTAAACGAATTGTTAATTGTTAATGAAAAACTAATCTAATCAATAAGTGATTGTTTTTTATACGAGGAACAAAAACGGGATCAACTTTTGATTTAAAAAAGAACCTGATTTTCATCAGCCCAGTTGTGGCCCCTGCATAGTACAAAATTGTAACGGATTTTGAGGGCCATTGCCTTGATTTTAATTTGTCCCCACACTCCCCGATGCTGGGCTAAAGCACAAAGCTAAAGCCTTGTGCTGAGAGAGCAAAACTCTACGAGTTATGTTATTTACAGAAGTTTTTCATATTAGCATAGAGTTACTGGGTTTTAAAAACCTCGGAGGTTTCGTTGTTGTTATAGTAACACCAAAGAAATCCGATTTTTCCAATTTATCAAATAATAACTACAAGGATTGTATATAATAAGGGATTTTAAATAATAACTACAAGGATTGTATATAATAAGGGATTTTAAATAGTAACTACAAGGATTGTATATAATAAGGGATTTTAGTTTAGAGCATTAAATCACTAAAGACATTTTTTATCAAAACCTTTGCTGATTGAATAGTTTTCTTCTCTTTGATTTTATTTTCCAAGAAAAGCTAAATTTTTATAGAATTAAGGCACAACGTCTCTATTAATTCGTTAATCCGCGTAATTCGTTGTACTTAATTCGTTAATCCGCGTAATTCGTTGTACTTAATTCGTTTATCCGCGTAATTCGTTGTACTCAATTCGTTTATCCGCGTAATTCGTTGTACTTAATATTCAATGATTTAGAAAAAACTGATAAGTGGTAAAGGGCCGAAACCTCAGCACGTCTGCGACAACAGTGTTGGCAACGTCAGTCCATCACATTTATTTGAGGGCCATGTAGTCATTTGATTTGATTCAAATCACCTCAAAAATGACCGAAACCTTACCACCAATCAATTTGTCACAAAAGACACAACGTCTCTATTAATCCGTTTATCGGCCCGTCATCCGTTGTACTACTTACTTAACCGAACCGTAAAAATGGGAATGCGCCCGTGTTAATGTGCTTTCACCAAAAAACACAAGGTTTTATCGAACTGGCGTTTGGGGGCCAGGTTGTGAAATTGATTCATTTGATTTGATTAATGGCCCTTGATTGAAACAACAGTAAGACAAGTGGGACACCCCCCGAAATGACAGAAAAGTTCAAATTGTAACCGCGTGCAGTATAATGACAGTGAACCTCATGAAGACAGTTGTCCAAACTCAAGTTTGGACTCAGGCAAATTAAAGTTTGGACGACTGCCAAACTCAAGTTTGGAGGACTGCCAAACTAAAGTTTGGACTCCGGCAAACTTGTCAAGCGACTTGAAGGCCCTAAATTGTTGTTTTAATCAAGATGTAGAAAAATACGCCAATCACCCTAAACTACAACGCAGTATTCAAAAAGGTAAAAAATACTTACTCTCCGACAAGCTGAGGCAACACTTACACGATTTATCGCCAGCGTTTCAAACCATGCTAGGCGTGTATAGCACCGCAAACACGTTGGCGCGACATTTTCAATCTGGCTTCAGACACTCTACGATGGCAGTACTTGGGATAGCGGCCGCTATGCTGATCCTTTATGGGTGGTACGACAATATAGAAGCTGATCTGGCGATATTGATAAGTTATCTTATTCTATTTTTAGGTGCCGCTGGCATCCTCTGGATTGCTAAATGGCAGCGTTATCACAGTAAAAGCCTCGATTATCGCGCTTTGGCGGAAGGCATGCGCGTCCAAATCTTTTGGCATTTGGGCGGCTTACCGGATTCAGTGGCTGACCATTATTTACGCAAACCACGCGGCGAATTAACTTGGATTCGGAGTGCTATTCTGGCATTAAATGTTTATTACTGGGTAGAAACTCTGGAAAGCCTCGATAACGTACATTTGCACTGGATATAAAACCAACGCGAATGGTTCTTGAAAAGCGGCCAAAAAAACAAACACCAGGCCAAAAAATTAGGTTTGTGGGTAAAAGGCCTATTTGCGTTAGGCATTATTTTGATTGTGGCGATGTTAGTAGGCCATTTCAGCGGCATACTGCAACCTGAGTCACTTTGGCATAACCTATTGATTTTAGGGATTGCGTTAGCACATGCCGCCGCAGCGCTACTGCATCACTACGCCGAAAAAATGGCCTTTGATGAACAAGCTAAGCAATATGAGCGAATGACAGCGCTTTTTAGCAAAGCCAGTGAAGAACTGGAAAAGATTCTTATCCGCCAGCAACAGCAGAGCAATGAATCTGCGATGAACGAAACAGACCAAAAAGCGGCCAAAACGATTTTACTTGAACTCGGCAAAGAAGCCCTAGAAGAAAATGGCGACTGGGTGCTATTGCACCGAAAAAGGCCGCTCGAATTGCCCAAAAATGGCTGAAGCCACTGGACTCCAAAGCGCCACCGGAATCCAAAGCGGCACTGGAGTCCAAAGCTTCAGCTTTGGATTTTAAATTCACCCCTTAATTCGCAATTGCAGTATGTGCTAAAAATCCGATGTCTTTAAGACATCGGATTTTTTGATTTGAGTCCCTAGCGCAAATCGCCCCACAATGTCTGACATACCGCCAACACCGCCACCGCGGCCGTTTCTGTGCGTAGAATGCGCGGCCCGAAGCAAATGTCCAAGTAACCAGCTTGTATCGCTTGCTGTATTTCCGTTTCACTCAAACCACCTTCTGCCCCGGTTAACACTGTCACCGCGCTTTTTTGTTTGACAGCCTCTGGTAAACGGCTTTTTCCGCTAGGAGATAACACCAGTTCTAATTGTGAATTGTGAATTGTGAATTCTGAATTGTGAATTAATTCTGAATTATGAGTTGTGGATTGTGAATTGTGAATTAATTGTGAATTGTGAATTGTGGATTGTGGATTGTGAGTTGTGGATTGTGAATTGTGAGTTTGAAGTACGTTCCGTGTAGAATTGCTTTGTTGCGGTTCAGCTAACCAAGCACTCAGCGGTAGCACTTCATATAACTCTGGTAAGCGATTTCTACCACATTGTTCACAAGCACTAATAATAATTTTGCGCCACTGTTGTTCGCGTTTGCTGATTTTGCTTTTATCAAGCGGTGGGCTACGTTCCGTGAGGACGGGTACAATGCGCTGCACTCCTAATTCCACCGCTTTTTGTATCGTGTCATTAAAATGTTCCGGGCGAGAAATCGCTTGTACCAAGCCAAGTGGCAAGGCCGATTCGCGCTCAATGGCTTTATATTCAATCACTTGCAATTGCGCGGCCTTTTTAGCGGCCGCTATCAAACGGGCCGCATATTCGCCTCCTTGTCCATTAAACACAGTTATCGGTGCGCCGACGCGCAACCGTAAGACATTTAACAGATAATGGGTGGATTCTTGAGGCAAAACGATTTCTTGTTCAACAGTCAGTGGGCTATCGACAAACAAACGTGATAAACGCATAAGGATGGTGAAGGGTAAAGGGATTGTGAATGTTGTTTGATATAATACTCAATGATCAAGTTTTTTCGTGCGCCCAAACGCCCAAGGTGGTAAGTAGTAGTACAGCGAATTGCGCGGATAATCGAATTATTACAACGAATTACCAGGATAATCGAGTACAACGAATTACGCGGATAATCGAATTAAGAGTCGATAAGTACAGCGAATTGCGCGGATAATCGAATTAAGAGTCGATAAGTACAGCGAATTGCGCGGATAATCGAATTAAGAGTCGATAAGTACAACGAATGACGCGGATAATCGAATTGTGGTAAGTATAACGAATAACGATAGATTATTCCCGTAATTAGCTACGCTTACTTCGTTTCGCTGTACTCAATTATCCCCGTCATGCGTTCCATAAGCTATACTAATTCGTTTATCCGCGTCATCCGTTGTACTCTTCGTCATTCGCTAAACTAATTCGTTTATCCGCGCAATTCGTTGTACTCGATTATCCGCGTAATTCGCTGTACTCTTCGTCATTCGCTAAACCAATTCGCTTATCCGCGCAATTCGTTGTACTCGATTATCCTAGTAATTCGTTGTAATAATTCGTTTATCCGCGCAATTCGTTGTACTCAATTAGGAGCAAAATTCGCGGCACTCTTAGTCATTCGCTAAACCAATTCGTTTATCCGCGTAATTCGTTGTACTCGATTATCCTAGTAATTCGTTGTAATAATCATTAATCATTAATCATTAATCATTAATCATTAATCATTAATCATTAATCATTAATCATTAGTCATCAGTCGCCACCTCGATCCCCCCCAGAGCAATCTCCGCCAATAGCTGGATTTGCTCAGGCGTAATAACATACGGCGGCATAAAATAAATCACATTCCCAAGCGGGCGCAACAACGCGCCCTTCTCCAACGCATACCGATAAACTCGTAAACCGCGCCGCTCCTGCCAAGGATAAGACTGTCGCGTTGCCTTATCTTTCACCATCTCTATCGCCACAACCATCCCTTGCTGCCGCACCTCACCAACATGAGGATGATCCCGTAACGGGCGAGTCACATCACCCATCACCTGCGCCAGTTTACGATTATTCTCAATCACATTATCTTGTGCAAAAATATCCAAAGTAGCTAACGCAGCACGACAAGCTAACGGATTACCGGTATAACTGTGCGAATGTAAAAACGCATTTAACTTGATATAGTCATCATAAAAGGCTTGATAAACTTCCTCAGTCGTCAATACCACCGATAAAGGCAAATAACCGCCCGTTAAACCTTTAGATAAACACAAGAAATCGGCCGAAATCTTCGCTTGTTCACAAGCAAACATTGTCCCAGTGCGCCCAAAACCTACCGCAATTTCATCTGCAATGAGATGCACATTATATTGATCACAAGCCTCTCGCAACAAACTTAAATAGATTGGATGATACATTCGCATGCCACCTGCACATTGCAGCAACGGCTCCACAATCACCGCGGCTAATTCATCAGCATGCTTTTCCAACAACGCTGCCATTGCCTCAAACTGCCGCCGCGCATACTCGGCGTAAGATTCTCCGTCGTTGGCATAACAACCCGCCGGCGAAGGCGCGGTGAAGGCTTGCATCAACAAAGGCGCATACGTTTCCTTATACAACGCCACATCACCCACCGCTAACGCGCCCAACGTTTCGCCATGATAACTGTCTTGCAAAGTCACAAACTTCGTCTTTTGCGGTTGCCCCCGATTACGCCAATAATGAAAACTCATTTTAAGCGCAACTTCTACCGCGGCAGAACCATTATCGGCGTAAAAACAACGAGTTAAATTAGGCGGCGTCAATTCAATCAAACGCTCCGACAATTCCACCACTGGCTCATGGCTAAAGCCCGCTAAGATGACATGTTCAAGCAAATCCAATTGCTCACGCACTGCGGCATTAATGCGCGGGTTGGCGTGCCCAAATAAATTCACCCACCACGAACTAACCGCATCAATATAACGCTTACCTTCAAAATCCTCCAACCACACGCCCTCACCACGCCGAATGGGAATCAAGGGCAAGGTTTCATGATCCTTCATTTGGGTGCAAGGATGCCAAAGAACAGATAAATCACGCTGAATCATTTTTGAGTTTGGCATATTTTAATGAAAAATGAAAAATGAAAAATGAAAAATGATTAAATCAATGATAAGTAGATAATTTTGCGACTAATTTTCTGAAAAGTTCAGCTTGTCATTTTCACCGATTTGAAGTACGTTCTGTACATGATGTTAAATAGCAATACCGCAAAATTCGCCAGAAAGGCAGTTTTTCATAACGAAAAATCAATAACTTAGGTTGGATTACTGTTTTATTTTGCGCTACTGCGTTAAATCCTTTTTTATAACGAATCCTTGTAGTTATTCTTCTGAGAAATCCGATTTTTCCAAAAAATCGGATTTCTTGGGTTCTCTTAAATGGGTTTAAACACCATCAAAAAGAACACAACCACCAGCGAAACAAATGCCGGCCAACCTAACCCAAACCAAATCCGCATATAACGATAATAAAGCGGTGGCAACGGCGTTTTATTGGCAACGGCCTCTCGCGCCATATCGCGCATCCGATACTGTAGCCAAACCACCGGCAACCAGCAAGCGCCGGCCACAAAATACAATATAAAGCTCAATAAAAGCCACGTTTGCGTGAGAGGCCAACCCACGAGCCACGCCATCCAAACCCCAGTGATGGGCTGAACAATACCACTGGTTGTCGTAAATAGCCAATCGGCCGCAACCACATGCCTCGTTGTCACCGCAATGGCATGAACATCACCGCTCAGATGGGCACGCAACATATAATAAGCACTGCCCGCTCCGGTGCCAAATAACACCGTGGCACTGATAATATGAATCGTTTTAAGCAAAAAATAAAGAGATGACATAGCTAATACCCTAAGTACAACGAATGACGGGGATAAACGAATGACTTTCTGGGCGTAAACTGGAAAACAATGGCTTTGCCACGGTTTTACGCCCCGCTTGAGCTACTCTACTCTATACACACAAGTTCGTGCCCAACTGTTTGTATACTTAGCACCTGCACAAATTGCGCTTTTGTCATTTCGACTTAAGGAGAAATCTTATTGAAATAGCGCCATTGTTAGCGATCAAACGACATGACAAAAAAGCTCAGTTTATGGCAGTGTTCAGTATAATATCAGCTGAATCCGCCGTTCGGCCAATAACACATAAAATATAAATAAAACAATGAGTTACTTAAAATATTTCTGGTAATACGTAACACCATAGAACACTAATCCGTTAATCCCCGTCATCCTAAGTACTCCACAGCATATAACCTAACACCATAGAAAATTAATCCGTTAATCCCCGTCATCCGTTGTACTCTTTTTCTTCAAACACAAGCATAATAAGCGTAGCAACAATCAATGGCAAGTTTTTAGTAACCGCCCCAAAAGGATGAATCCATAACGCCGGCAAAGCCACTGTAATAATTGCCATATAGCTCACTATTAACAACAATTGCAAGCCTACCACAATCCGTATTCGATAACCAATCAAAGTCGCAATCCCTAGCAATCCATCAAAGGCGGCCGCCGAATAAAGCATAATAGGGGCCCATATTCCGCTAATGCCCGTTGCCGCCAGTAATTTATAACTCTCCTCCACTGGATAAATAAAGGCCGACACAATCCCGGTAAACAACCAAAGCAAGCCAATAACAACCCGCAACAAAGGCCGCAAGAAAAACAACCGCGCTTGCCAACGATCAGCAGTCGTTGCCAGACTATGTCGCAAACTGGCTTCGACGCTGCGCGGCTTAACGCCCGTGACGGCCGTGACTGGGGCCGGATCACCACAATTACCGCGCAAAAGCATACCCAAACTCTCCGACGTCAACGGCCCCTGCCCCAACCAATCGTTGAACTTTGCCAATACACTCATCAACGCTATGGGAATAGGCCAAGCGGCCGTCGGCCCGAAGCCCAACCAATTCCTTATAAAAACAAGCAATTGCAAAAAACTCACCGCCTGAGCGCCCACCAACTCCAACCGTTGTTTTTTGAGCGGCCAATTTCGCAACACTGCCAACACACACGCCTTCAAATCATCAATGTCAATCGGTTGGAGGCGCTGATCACCTTGCCCAATCACCGGCATCCAAGGCAAAGCCGCCATGGCTGAAAACAAAGTCGTGCTACCACCACCCCGCCCAATCACAATAGACGGCTGAAAAATCACCGCCTCGACATCCAACGCCAATAAGGCCTCATCAGCAGCCCGCTTACTCAAATGATAGGCACTTTCAGCCTTATCATCCGCGCCCAATGCCGAAATCTGGAGAATTTTACGAATGCCCAACTGCTCAGCCGCCTGAAACAACGCTATCGGCGCGTGTGTATGTAAATCATCAAAACGTTGTCCACGCCTTTCACGAATAATACCGACAGCATTAATTACCACCTCAATATCACTCAAACGTGGCAACCACACCTGCGGATCATGATCCTTGCGGTAATCACAACCTATCCACTTAACCTCAGGAAAACGCGCCAGCCATTTTTCAGGATGTCGCACACACCCAACTACTTGATGCCCTTCGGCAAGCAGCGCCGCCAACAAATGTTGACCAATAAATCCACTCGCACCTGTTAACAATATCTGCATGGTATTTACCGATTTCTCTTAACACGATTATAAGTCGAAATTATTACACACCGGAGTCCAAACTTGAATTTAAGCGGCCGGAGTCCAAACTTTAGTTTGGCAGCCCAAGTTGAAATTTGGACTGACATAAGAATTGATAATAATCAAAATGTTATTTATAACTTTGACGTAGCCCTAATTGGCAGTGAGGCGAATATTGCACATAAACAAATAAAAGTGTATTATTTTATAAAAACACGTTACTTAAGAAAAACGTACAACCGGAGTTTGTAGCCTCAATGCCATTAAGTTAAGGGCTTTGCACGTGGGATTGCCCCTACAAACCGTTATGTAATGTAGGGGCAATCCTTTATGGTTGCCCTCACCCAAAAGCG
>NBMI01000025.1 GCA_002085445.1 Candidatus Parabeggiatoa sp. nov. 2 | reverse complement strand
GATTACATAAGCAAGTCTATAATTCCTCATTGATAACTAGTCCGCTTGTAGTAGTCGTTTGTAGTAGTCGTTTGTAGTAGTTTGTAGTAGTCGCTTTAGCGACTTAAGTTTGGACTCCAGCGGATTAACAAAATTTTTTCGACTATTAAACCCTTACAATTAATACGTTAATAACCCGAAAATTGTGGGCCATAAAGTGAAATGAGCCAGTAAAGCTTGTTTTTTTAACTGATTGATAAGGATCGAAGAAAAATGAATTTCCCCAAAATAGGTACAGTGCCCTTTAGGGTACTTTAGCTTTGGCGGAAGTTATTTTTTAGCCGATCCTAATCAAGTCATTATCAATAACTAGTTGATAGAATTAATAATTCTATAACTCACTGATATTTAAAGTCGAACTCACATTATAAAGTAAGCGGGAAAATAGAAATGCGTCTCTATTCAATTGTCAGTCATAAGAAATCCATTTTGGTTCAGTATAGTAGTTAGCGGCGTAAGTAAGTTCGTATTTGAAAAGAGACGCCTGAATCACGTAGTTCCCGAATCGTTTGAACCGTGACACATAAATTTTTCAGTGTATCTTGAAATTGATCATACGGAATATCAATTTCCATCTCTTCCGCTTTTGCCAAGTAAATAATAAATTTAACTTTTTTAACGTATTTTCTAATATTCTCCTCTTTTGCAATCTGGTTAATTTTGGCAATAATCGCCTTATGTTTGAGAACCTTAACCTTTTGCTTTTTGAATCGTGCAGATTCTCTTTTGAGATAATTGGCTTCAAGCCATTCCCGTTTCATCTTATCAAAAAGCCTATAGATTTGATCGATATTATAAACGGGAGATTGATACCAATACCCATCTTCAATGATCAAATCATTTTTATCATTAAATCATTAAAGATTAACGCAAATTATTGATCATAAAAATATTTTGAGGATGATATTTAAAGCAACAAATCTCCTCATGGATTTCTTTCTTATATTTGTAATAATCAGACGGAGCCAACATTTCAAAACATTCATCGTGCTTAATTCATTTTTTACATTTGAAATAAACACTTTCTTTTCTGAGCCATATTTAACAATAGGCACTTCACCTTTAAAATGTTCCCCAAATATTTTTTCGATGGGACTGTCTTGTAGTGGTAACTCCATTTTGACTGTTCCTCAGAAATTCTAGTTCATGTTCATCCAGAAACTTAAAATTGGTATTATACTTGGATTTGTGCAAACAATAAATACAAGGATTATATATACTTAAGGGGCAAGTCTAATAAAGGATTTGCTTATGAAAGGATTTCATTGCTATAGAACTTCAATGTAGAATTTGATACTTGGATCGGAGTAACACTGATAACTGATAACTGATAACTGATAACTGATAACTGATAATGGATACTCTCTTAGTTATTGACGATACGCCTGATAATCTCATATTCTTGCTTAATTTTTTAAGCGAGCATGGTTTTAAAGTGCTAATGGCTCACAACGGTGAAGATGGTATTGAAACGGCTGAGTTTGCTCGGCCCGATTTGATATTGTTGGATGTGAGGATGCCCGGCATGGATGGGTTTGAAGTGTGTAAAATACTCAAATCCAAACCAAAAATGAAAGACACTCCTATCATTTTTATGACAGTGATAACCTATACCCTTGATAAAGTCAAAGGGTTTGAATTGGGCGCAGCCGATTACATTACTAAACCCATTCAGAATGAAGAAGTATTAGCTCGCGTCACTGCCCATCTGAATGTCCACAAACTACAGCGGCAACTGACACAACAAAACCAGCAGTTGCAACAAGAAATCCACCGCCGTCAACAACTTAACGAAACACTTCAACAAGAATTGGAGTTACGCCAACAAGCGGAATTGGAGCGTGAAAAAGCCTTAGAAGCCTTGCAAGCTGAGAAAACGTCATTAGCCAAACGTGTTGAAGAACGCACGGCAGAATTGCGGGTGGCAAATAGCGAATTGACTCGCGCCCTGCGCCTCAAAGACGAATTTCTCGCCAACATTAGCCACGAATTACGCACACCGCTGACGGCCATTTTGGGCCTCTCGGAAACACTTCAAGAATCTGTTTACGGCCCCCTTAACGACAAGCAACGCAACTCCCTGCGTACACTAGAAAACAGTGGTCATCACTTACTGGCTTTGATTAATGATTTGCTTGACTTTTCCAAAATAGAAGCCGGCAAATTAACCTTAGAAATCGGCACAGTTTCTGTGAATGAAGTTTGCCAAGCGAGCCTACAGACAACAATTGACGCCGCCCGCAAAAAACAAATTCGGGTTTCCACTACCTTAGACTACGCCGTAGAAACGATTCAAGCTGATAAACCTCGCTTGAAAGAAATTCTCGTTAACTTGTTAAGCAATGCCATCAAGTTTACACCAAAAGGCGGTTCTATTAAACTAGAAGTTAGCGGTGATACTGAAAACGGTCAGGTTAACTTTAGCGTTCAGGATACCGGCATAGGCATTGCACAAGAGGATATCAAATATCTGTTTGACCCCTTTGTACAACTAGATGGTGATCTTAACCGAGCGCAGGAAGGTACGGGATTAGGTTTGTCGTTGGTGCATCGTTTGACTGAAATGCATGGAGGTCGTGTTTCAGTCCAAAGTGAAATCGGTAAGGGTAGTCGTTTTACTGTCTCGTTGCCACGGCGTTTGTAGTAATCGTTTGTAGTAATCGTTTGTAGTAGTCAGTTTGTAGTAGTCACTTTAGCGACTAAAGTTTGTAGTAGTCGAAACCGAAACAAAAATGACAAAAAGCGTTTAAAAAAAGGTGAAAAGAAAAAATAATGCAAAAAATGGATGACTCCCCTCTTGAGAGGGGCAGGGATGTGTAAAAATCATCTCTGTACCGGACAAAAGTCCGTAAACTGATACTCAATGATCAAGTCTTTTCGTGCGCCCAAACGCCCAAGGATTGTATATAAAAACGGATTTATGATTTCTTCGCTAATGAAAGAGAATGAAGAAATTCGATAAAATTTTAGCTTTCCTGCATGAAATCAACTCGGAATAAGAAAGCTATTCCCAAAGCTTAATTGAACAACGTGATTTGATGCTCGTTTCTAAAATCCCTTATTATATACAATCCTTGTGCATTGTCAGACTAAAAACGTGATCATCGAGTGATAAGATTTATGACAGGGGCTATAACTAAGACATTAACTAAAAACAATGAGTTACAGTGCAGTTCAAATTTTTTTCCTGTACTTATAAAAATCATAACCGTTTGCAGTATAATATTAAACTGAAAAAACACGTTTTCATTTAGTAACAATTATTTTAACAAATAGATATGAACAAAACAACTTTACCTAAAGACACAGTGTTGATTATTGATGATACGCCTGACAATGTGAATCCCTTGTTAGAGTTTTTAAGGACGGTCGGGTTTAAAGTGCTCATTGCGGAGGACGGTTTATCGGGTATCGAAACGGCTGAATTTGCACAGCCTAATTTAATACTACTTGATGTGATGATGCCAGACATGGATGGATTTGAAGTCTGTCAGCACTTGAAGTCACAAGAACAGACGCAAGACATTCCCATCATTTTTATGACAGCCCTATACGAAACAGTTAATAAAGTTAAAGGTTTTGAGCTAGGCGCTGTCGATTACCTTACCAAACCGTTTCAGCTCCAAGAACTGTTAGCGCGTATCAATGCCCACTTAACATTACGCAAACTACAACAACAACTCGCCAATCAAAATCAACAGTTGCAACAAGAAATAGCCGAGCGTAAACAAACAGAAGCCGCTTTAAAAGCGGCCCATGAAAGATTTACGACGGTGTTAAATAGTTTGGAGGCCCTTGTTTATGTGGCTGATATGCAAACTTACGAAATCCTTTTTATCAATAAATATACACAGAAATTATTCGATAAGAATGACTTCTTAGGAAAAATATGCTGGCAAACTCTTCAGCCCGGACAAACTCAGCCGTGTCGTTTTTGTACCAATGACAAATTAGTAACTGCCGATGGTCAACCCACGGGCGTGTACACTTGGGAATTTAACAACCCCCAAACAAACCGCTGGTATTACATTTGAGCTTGCTATGCGCGGTGCCAATGATGGCTTATGGGATTGGAATTTGGAAACCAATGACGTTTATTTTTCGCCGCGCTGGAAACAGATATTGGGCTATGCTGAACATGAATTGAGTCCTCATGTTGATGAATTCTTTAAGCTATTACACCCAGACGATCAGGCCCCAACGACGGATAAAATCACCGCCTACTTTGACAAAAAAATACCCGCTTACGAAGTCACTTTCCGCCTGCAACACAAAGACGGGCACTACGTTTGGATTCTGTCGCGTGGCATTGCCGTCTGGAATGAACAAGCTAAACCCCTTCGCATGGTAGGTACTCATGTCGATTTGACGGCCCAAAAACAGGCTGAGGAGGCCTTGAGTCAAGCCAAGGAAGCCGCAGAAGTCGCTAACCGTGCCAAAAGTGCCTTTCTAGCGAATATGAGCCACGAACTACGCACACCGCTCAATGGCATTTTAGGCTATGCCCAAATTCTCAAGCTGCACAACTTAAACGCACAGCAACAAGAAGGTATCGCGGTTATCCAACGCAGTGGCGAGTATTTGTTAACCTTGATTAACGATGTTTTAGATTTGTCTAAAATTGAAGCAAACCGTATAGAACTCGTTCCAACGGCTTTTTATTTTGAGAATTTTCTAGGAGAAATGAATGAATTATTTCATATGCGTGCCCAACAAAAGGGTATCCCCTTTCATTATCAACCACTGACGCAACTCCCTACCATCGTTCACGCCGATGAAACCCGGTTGCGACAAGTACTCATCAACTTGTTAGGCAATGCCGTTAAATTTACTGAACAAGGCTGCGTGACTTTCAAAGTCAGTTCAATCCAAAATCCAAAAGGCCAAACTTGGAAAATTCGTTTTCAAGTGGAAGATAGCGGTATTGGAATTAGCCAAGATGAACTTTCCAAAATATTTTTACCTTTCCAACAGGCAGGTGAGCAGAATTACCAAGCGCAAGGCACCGGACTCGGTTTGGCTATTAGCAAAAAACTGGTTGAAATGATGGGGGGAGAATTACAGGTCAACAGTACATTAGGACAAGGCTCAACATTTTGGATGGAACTAGACTTACAAGAAATCTCAAATACCACACCAGAGCAAACCGATAAACCTGAAATTATCGGTTTTGACGGACCGCCTCGCACCCTTTTGGTGGTTGACGATAAATGGGAAAACCGTTCAGTCTTGGTTAATATGTTAGCCCCTTTAGGTTTTAAAATGATGGAAGCTTGCGATGGACAAGAGAGTGTCGACAAAGCACTACAAACTCAGCCAGATGCGATTTTAATGGACTTAATGATGCCCGTGAAGGATGGCTTTGAAGCGACTCGTCAAATCAGAACAATGCCTGAACTCAAAGAAGTGGTGATCATTGCCATTTCCGCCAGTGCCTTTGATTTTCACCAACAGCAAAGTCAGGAAGCAGGTTGCGATGATTTTATCGCTAAACCTTTTAAAAGGGACGTGCTGTTAGAAAAATTACAAAAGCATTTAAATCTGAAATGGATTTATGATAAAACGCAATCCACGCCTTCACAACGTCAAAAATCTGAAAAATCTCTTTTCTCATCTTTATGGGAAGGAGGAAATTTTCAACCACCGGCCATAAAAGGCCCCTCTCCAGAACAAGCCGCTATCTTGTTTGAATTCTCCCTGAAGGGCGACATTGAAAGCATTATGGACTATGTGGAAAAACTTGAACAGACCGAACTGCAAACTTTTTCCGTTGAAATTAAAAAATTAGCGGAAGAATTTCAAATCAACAAAATCAGCGAAATAGCGAAATACTATAGAGAAGCGGCATCACTCGCCGAGGTATCTACCGCAATGCCGACGGCAGAACAAGCCGCTATTCTGTTTGACTTGGCAATGAAAGGCGACGTTTATGGACTACGTGACTATCTCGAACAACTAGAACAAAACGATGACAAATTAGCACAATTTGCCAAACAAATACGTCCATTAGCCAAACAATTCCAATACGACAAAATCTGCGAAATCGTTCAACCCTATATGGACAATAAATTATCACCCTCACCCAAACAATTGGAGTCCAAACTTTAGTTTGGCAGTCGTCCGGAGTCCAAACTTTAGTTTGGCAAGAATCCAATCTACGCCAAAATTTTTGCGTCAAAAAACTTTTGCGTAGACATTGTTTTTATTTAATGTCTCAGTAAGATACCTAAAATAAAACTTATCAGTTGACGAACTTTTGTCCGGTGCAGAGATAACCAAGGATAAATCCTTGCTTATATTCAATCCTTGTAGTTATTGATATTTGGGTGCTGGTTTGAGGGCCATAAAACCGCTTAGAAGTTTTAAAATTAAAGTATGGCCTTACAAACTACAAGGATTGGGTATAACCAGGGATAAATCCTTGCGAGATTTGATCGCTGGTTTGAGGGCCATAAACCCGTTTGGAAGTAAATAGGTTAGATGGAGTCCAAACCTTTATATTTGGATTTTTTGAAAATTCAATAGGAACTGACATGACAGAAACAACCTCACCTATAGCAACTCTCTTGATTATTGATGATACGCCGGAGAATATTGCCGTGTTGCTTGAATTTTTTAGCAACAAAGGTTTTAAAGTATTGGCTTCCCAAAACGGCCAACGTGGTATACGCACCGCTAAATATGCAAAACCAGATTTGATATTGTTGGATGTTATGATGCCAGACATGAATGGTTTTGAAGTTTGCCAGAAACTCAAATCCAACGAAGAAACACAGGATATTCCCATTATTTTTATGACAGCGTTGTCTGATACAAACAGTAAAGTCAAAGGCTTGGAATTGGGCGCTGCCGATTACATCACTAAGCCTATTCAATATAAAGAGATATTGGCGCGAGTTAATACCCACCTAAAAATTCGCCAACAGCAACAACAAATTCAGTTGCAAAATGAACAATTGCAAGAGCGTACTTTCCAATTGCAAGAGCGCACGAATGAACTTGAACAGCGCAACCTCGAACTAGATGCGTTTGCCCACACGGTAGCCCACGACTTAAAAAACCCGTTGGGCGGGATTATCGGTTTGATTGAGGTACTGATTGAAACCATGCCTACCGAGCCCCCGCTACCTACCAAGTGGATAGAAAGATTCCAGTTGATACAACAAAACGGCCAACAAGCGATTAATATTATTGATGCCCTGCTCTTATTGGCAGGCGTATCGAGAACGGGACAACTGGAAATGTTCTCATTAGATATGTCCCGTATTGTTACCAAGGTAGTAGAGCAACGCCTCGTCTATATGCTCAAAGAATACCAAGCCCAAATTGTTCAACCAGAAACTTGGCCGACGGTGCAAGGTTATAGCCCTTGGGTTGAAGAAATATGGATTAATTATATTAGTAATGGCCTCAAATACGGTGGACAACCACCTCAATTAGAACTGGGCGCTGATAATCTACCTTCTGACATGAGACGTTTTTGGGTACGAGACAATGGAAAAGGGCTCACGGCCGAAGAACAAGCACAATTATTTACACCGTTTACTCGTTTGCATCAAAAAGGCATAGAAGGACATGGTTTAGGTTTATCAATTGTACAACAAATTGCCGAAAAATTGGGAGGGCAAGTCGGTGTAGAAAGCACCCAGAATCAAGGCAGCTTATTTTACTTCACCTTACCAGCCGCCAGTGATGACTTAGCAACTTCCAACGTTTGTAGTAGTTGCTTTAGCAACTTCCAACGTTTGTAGTAGTTGCTTTAGCAACTTCCAACGTTTGTAGTAGTTGCTTTAGCAACTTCCTTCTGCGCGGAAAAATATAATCCATCAATGGAATATCCTTTATAAAATATTCTATAATGTCCTAACTTTCACAAAATTAGAGGTACATTCCCAATGTCCGACTCTCCCGAAATTGGATATGCGCTCGTTAATAAAGAGTTAATGATTATAAAGAGCAATAGTGCGTTATCTCAGTGGATAACAGACGCACCAACTGAATTAACTGGGCAAATGCTCACCGATGTTTTTCCGATGCTCATTGGCTATGAAGAGAGATTGCAGGAAATAATTGAAAACCCCCTTAAGCAACTCATCATTCCTCAAATTCATCATCAGATGGCTGATGAACAAGAACGCTACTTTGAATTGCAAATTGAATTATGCGGCTATGTCGATGCCTCATTGCTGCTTACCACAATAGATGTCACTGAGTCAACGGCTTTTGAGCAAACATTGCGCCAAGAAAGGAACGAACTGCGTCTACAACTCATTAAACGTGAACGGGCTGAGGCAGCGTTACAACAAACCCTATTGGCACTGCGAGAAGCGAAAGAAGACGCAGAATCGGCCAATCGCGCCAAAAGCGAATTTCTGGCTAACATGAGCCATGAAATACGCACCCCCCTGAATGCCGTCATCGGTTTTAGTGAGCTATTGTCCTCATTGATTACTGAGAAAAAACACAAGAGTTATCTGGACTCCATTCAAACGGCCGGCAAAAGCCTACTAACTTTGATTAATGATATACTTGATCTGTCCAAAATTGAGGCTGGGCGACTGGAAATTCAGTATGAAATGATTAATCCTTCGACTATTTTCAATGAGTTAAAACAAATTTTCGCCGTCAAGATAGCCGAGAAAAACTTGGAACTTATTGTCGAGATTGATAAAGAATTACCGTCGGCACTGCGACTGGATGAAACCCGCTTGCGGCAAGTGTTGCTCAATCTTATCGGTAATGCCATCAAATTTACTGACAAGGGCGACATTAAACTAAGTGCAAAAATCAAAAAAATCCAAAAAACATCAAAGGGGGGAACCCTGGGAGAGATTTCTAACAAAGTCGATTTAATCATCTCGGTGGCCGATACTGGCATTGGTATTCCTGAAAACCAACTGGGAATTATTTTTGAATCGTTCCGACAACAGGATGGTCAAAGTACCCGAAAATATGGCGGCACTGGCTTGGGATTAACCATCACCAAACGACTGGTAGAAATGATGAACGGCCAAATTTCAGTCTCAAGCCAAATAGCCCGAGGCAGCGTTTTTGAAATCACGTTACGGGATGTCACGGTTTCTGCCACCGAACCCGCAGAGACACCAGAGAACGCCTTTGAATTAAACAATATTTCCTTTGAAAAGGCCCAAGTGCTGCTTGTAGATGATATTGAATCCAACCGCACTCTTATCAAGGAATGGTTGTCTCAAGTTAACTTGGACATTGTAGAAGCAGAGAACGGGCAGAAAGCCTTATTATTTGCCGATAAATATCACCCAGATATCATTCTAATGGACATTAGAATGCCCGTAATGGATGGCTATGAAGCCACCCAACAATTGAAAAATAATCCAAACACTCAGCAGATACCAATTATCGCTTTAACAGCCTCAGTGGGACTCGGCAATAAATCCAAAATAATGACCTACGGCTTTGACGGTTATTTATCCAAACCGCTTAAGATGCCGGCCCTCTTCAGTGAATTATCACACTATTTAAAGCAGACAGAGACAGCCGTGCCGATTGCAGAAAAAGATGACGCGCCGGTTGAAACCCAAACCACTCTCATCTCGGAAAACCTAGCCCACTTTCCAAAATTAGTCGAAGAACTGAAAAAAGAGATCAAGCCTCTATGGGAAGAACTAAGCAGTGGCATGATGGAAACCAATCTGATTGAAGAATTCGTAGAGACTTTGCTAAAACGTGCGTCGGAGTACAACGTGTCGGGTTTAACCCATTATGCTGACAAGTTGCATGAATATACCCAAGATTTTGACATGGATAATCTTGAACAAACCTTAAAAGAATTTCTTCAAATAGTAGAACAATTAGGAACGACAAAAGATAGTTAAAAGAAATCAACCTCGGCGGTTTGCTCAATCGACAGGAGTCCAAACTTTAGTTTGGCAAGAGTCAAAATCCCGGCTCATATTCAATCAAAGCTGTTATTTCTCAAACGACATGACAAAAAGGCTTTGACGGTGTTCAGTCTAGTTATCCAGATAACTTTTGTACCTAAAACCAAAGTACTTTGAATTAAGATAACGAATCAAGCCAAGTTTTTCAATATTTATTCGTTTATTTCCCAATCAAAGTACTCATCAGGAATGGACAAAACTTATCTGGACAAGTATATAGACTCATATTGACCCTAAAATTTGTATGGCTATTGGCACTGATTTGGGGGCCATAAACCCGTTTTTAATACTCAAACTTTGTACTGGACAAAATTCGTACATTCTCTTTCATTAGCAAAGAAATCCTTTTTTATATACAATCCTTGGGCATTTGAGCGCACGAAAAAACCTGATCATCGAATAGACTCATTTTGACCATAAATTTTGTATGGTTATTGGCACTAATTTGGGGGCCATAAACCCGTTTTTAATACTCAAACTTGGTACCGGACAATCTTGGTACCGGACAAATTTTTAACTGATTGATTTTTTTGTCATGCCTCATTTCGCTCTAAATCTTAAAACGTTGAAACTAAAATATTTCTCTCGCCTAAAGAAATGACAAGAAAAAAAATCTCCGATACCGAACCGGACAATTTATTTAAATCATTGACTGTGGAAATTTATTTAAGTCATTGACGCTCATATTTGTTACCAAAAACAAATAACAGTCTAAAAATTGTCCGGTACTCATAAAATATTTATGAATCAATAAGTTAATTAAAGCTGGACGAGGCACTGCTAAAATACTAACTTGATGTGCAACAATTTCTATTTATAGATATGATACAATGCGTCTCCGTTTTTGATGGAAAGTAGAGGCAGGTTTTCCTCCAAACCTTTAGATTTGGACTGGTTATACTGCACACCATCATAAGTGATCTCGCATAACGAAGTCACTTCGTAACGCGTTTTTTGAAAGCGGTATACTGAAAGTACAACGGATGAAAGGAAATAAACGGTCGCTTTAGCGACTTAAACTTGCTTTTTTGTAATCCATAAGTTTGTAGTAGTCGCTTTAGCGACTTAAACTAATGTTTGTAGTAGTCGCTTTAGCGACTTAATCCATAAGTTATAAGTTTGTAGTAGTCGCTTTAGCGACTTAAACTAATGTTTGTAGTAGTCGCTTTAGCGACTGAATCCATAAGTTATAAGTTTGTAGTAGTCGCTTTAGCGACTTAAACTAATGTTTGTAGTAATCGCTTTAGCGACTGAATCCATAAGTTATAAGTTTGTAGTAGTCGCTTTAGCGACTGAATCCATAAGTTATAAGTTTGTAGTAGTCGCTTTAGCGACTTAAACTAATGTTTGTAGTAGTCGCTTTAGTGACTTAATCCATAAGTTTGTAGTAAGTAGTCGCTTTAACGACTTAATCTAATGTTTGTAGTAGTCGCTTTAGCGACTTAGGGAGTTATGGCTAAATAAAATACCCACACAAAATGAAAAAGTTAAAAAAACTTTGTTTCTCTATGGGTATATTATTTTCACGCTCCTCCCTTAGTTTCAGTAGTTGAGAATGATGCTAAAAATAATTGCTCGCCTTTAGTGGGCCAGTTCGTCGTCGGCGAGAGCTCGCCTTTAGTGGGCCAGTTCGTCATCGGCGATAGCTCGCCTTTAGTGGGCCAGTTCGTCGTCGGCGAGAGCTCGCCTTTAGTGGGCCAGTTCGTCATCGGCGATTGATCAGCCATTCTCAACGACTGAATTTATTAACTGGACTCCTGAATTTCTGGCTATCAGATAACTAATAACGGTATTGGAGTTTTAAATATGCGAAAATTTTCCTCTTATGGCGCTCCAAATAACAAATTACATTACTACGCACCTAGGGAGGCATTAATCAAAAATGCCATCACCCAATTAAAAGGCGAAGAACCTAATGAAGGAGGCCATTACATCACCGTCTGGGCTCCTCGTCAAACAGGCAAAACTTGGATAATGCGAGAAGTCGCCTTAACCCTCAAGAGAGAAACCCAGTTTGATGTGATTATCCTCAGTTTGCAATATCTTTCTGAGGTAACTGATGTTAATCGTGTGGCTCAACGGATCGCCCTGAAATTGCTCAAACAATTGAACTTAGAGAACTCACTCACTATAGACACGTTAGACGATTTTGAGCGGTTATTTGAACGGGGTATCCTCACTAAGCCCTTAATTTTGATTTTGGATGAGTTTGATGCGCTCACATATGCGGCTATCACGGGGTTAGTCAGTGTTTTTCGTCATATTTACAATACTCGTCAAAACCAAGCCGACAAACCGACAGCTGAAAAAGAGTACCTGCTACATGGCATGGCTTTAATCGGGGTACGTGCCGTCTTGGGCGTGGAAAATGTCAAGGGATCACCTTTCAATGTCCAACGCAGTCTGCAGATTCCCAATTTGACTTATGATGAAGTGAATGAACTCTTCAACTGGTATCAACAAGAAAGCGGGCAATCAATTGAACCCGACGTTGTAGAACACTTATGGTATGAATTTCAAGGGCAACCCGGTTTAACATGTTGGTTTGGGGAATTGTTGACAGAAACATATAATCAAGCCACCGACAAACCGATTACGATAGATCACGCGAAAGATGTTGGTGTGGTTGCGCTTAAGTTGCTAGCGAATAACAACATTTTGAATCTCATCAGCAAGGCGAAACAGGAACCTTACAAACCGTTTGTGTTGGAACTGTTCCAAACCAAAACGAAAATCGATTTTAGCTACCATGATCCCATCATCAATTTTTTATATATGAATGGGATCATTTCGGTAGAACAAGTCAGCTTGCGAGAAAATTATGTGAAGTTTTCTTGCCCATACATACAAAAGCAATTGTTCAATTATTTTGCCAGAGAACTGTTTCATGAACTGGACAGGTTATACGATCCATTTGAAGATTTATCCGACACAATTACCAAAAACGGCTTAAACATACCAAGGCTATTGCAGCGGTATGAACAGTATTTACAAGCCAATCAGGCGCAGGTGTTGAAAGATGCGCCACGTCGTCGGGAAGATTTACGTGTGTATGAAGCCGTCTTTCATCTCTATCTCTATCTCACACGTTTTCTCCGCAATTATAAAGCACAAGTTCAGCCCGAATTTCCAACCGGTAACGGCTCAATTGATTTATTAATACGTCATGCCGGGCAGTTATTTGGATTAGAATTAAAAAGTTTTGCCGATCAACAGCAGTATCGTGAAGCCCTGAAACAAGCCGCGAAATATGGACAACAATTAGGTTTAACGTCGATCTGGTTAGTGTTATTTATTGAAGCCGTTGATGAAAAAAATCGCCAACGGTTTGAAATCGATTACACGGATAAGAAAAGGGGTGTCACCGTGCATCCTCTGTTCGTGCAGACGGGAAAAACATGAGACTTCTTATGATGAATAGCCAGCTAAATTTCCATAAAACTCAATGATCAAGTTTTTAGTCTGACAATGCACAAGGATTGTATATAATAAGGGATTATCGAAACGAGCAGAAAATAACGTCAGTCAACTTATTTAAAATACAACAATGACAACCCAATAGCTAATTAATGGCGATTTGAATTCATCGCAAACGAATTCGTTCACTGCGATTTCCCAACACCAAAAAATCCTTTTTTATAAACAATCCTTGGGCGTTTGAGCGCACGAAAAAACCTGATCATCGAATAGACTCATTTTGACCCTAAATTTTGTATGGCTATTGGCACCGATTTGGGGGCCATAACCCGTTTTTAATAGTCAAACTTTGTACCGGACAAAATTCGTACATTCTCTTTCATTAGCAAAGAAATCCGTTTTTATAACAATCCTTGGGCATTTGAGCGCACAACATGAACATCGAGTAGACTCATTTTGACCCTAAATTTTGTATGGCTATTGGCACTGATTTGGGGGCCATAAACTCGTTTTTAATAGTCAAACTTTGTACCGGACAAAAATCGTACATTCTCTTTCATTAGCAAAGAAATCCGTTTTTATAAACAATCCTTGTAGTTATAGTTTGGGCGCACAACCTGATCATCAAGTAGACTCATTTTCACCCTAAATTTTGTATGGCTATTGGCACTGATTTGGGGGCCATAAACCCGTTTTTAATATTCAAACTTGGTACCGGACAATCTTGGTACCGGACAAATTTTTAAGTGATTGATTTTTTTGTCATGTCTCATTTCGCTCTAAATCTTAAAACGTTGAAACTAAAAGATTTCTCTCACCTAAAGAAATGACAAGAAAAAAAATGTCCGGGACTGAGCCGGACAATTTATTTAAATCACTGACTGTGGAAAATTTATTTAAGTCATTGAGGCTCATATTTCTCCCGCTTAAAGAAATGACAGTCTAAAAAATATCCGCTACTCATAAAATATTTATAAATCAATAAGTTAATTAAAGTTGGACGAGGCACTGCTAAAATAGTAACTCGATGTGCAACAATTTTTATTTATAGATATGATACAATGCCTTCCCGTTTTTGACGGAAAGCAGAGGCGGGTTTTCGTCCAAACCTTTAGGATACGCCCCTTCAGGGTTCATAGAGTAACTACCTGGCAGCCCCAACGGGGCGATATTAATATAAAAATGACTGGCAGCCCCAACGGGGCGATATTAATATAGCCAAGGGCACCGCCCCTGGCTACCTGGCTAGCAGCCCCAACGGGGCGATATTAATATAGCCAGTGTATCTACCTGGCTTTAAAATCCCTTATTATATACAATCCTTGTAGAAATAAGTTTCTAAAATCCCTTATTAGATACAATCCTTGTAGTTATTATCTATTTATGACGACTTCAAACAAAACAACAAATAGTTATCCACTGTCCTCCACACAACGGGAAATTTTGTTTGACCAACTCCTGCACCCGGACGTGCCCCTATACAATATCGGTGGCTATCTACGGATAGACGGCCCTATTGATCCAAAAGTTTTTGAAAAAGCCCTCAATCAAATGATTCAGGACAACGACGCGCTACGCATCCTTCTTCACGAAGGAGAAAGTCTGCCCACCCAAACGTTTGCGGAAAATGTCCACTTCAAACTGGACTATTACGATTTATCCACTCAAAAAAATGCACATCAATCGGCACTCCAATGGATGAAACAAGAATTTGCCAAACCTTTTCAACTTTACGACAGACTTTTATTTCAGTTTGCGTTGCTCAAAATCTCGGCAGAATGTTATTACTGGCTCGGCAAATACCACCATCTCATTATGGACGGCTGGTCGATTTCCCTCAATGTTCAGCGCGTGGCGACAGCATACAACGCCCTTTTGGTTGGACACACCACTCGTGACAAAACTCGTTATTCCTATTTGGACTTTATCAAAAACGATCAAGCCTACTTAGACTCGAAAAAATTTCTCCAACATCAGCGTTACTGGCAAGAAAAATACCAATCAGTGCCTGAACCACTGATACCACGCCGCTATGCGGCCCAATTCCAAGCCCAAACCATTCCTAGTCGGTTATCAATGTTGCACCTCCAGCGGAGACGCTACGATCAACTGAAGGCCTTTGCTCAAGACAATAAGGTATCAACATTCCATGTCATTTTAGGCGCACTGTATTGCTATTTCGTCAGAACGGCCGCGAGGGATGATTTTGTGATAGGATTACCGACGCTGAATCGGCGTACTGCCGCGTTTAAGCAAACGCTAGGCCTGTTCGCGAGTGTCAACCCGGCGTGGTTTCGGTTTGGAACGGACTTGAGCTTTGTCGAACTGATTCAAGCCATTAGCCTAGAACTCCAAAAGGACTATCGACATCAACGCTTTCCAATCAGTGAAATTAACAAACAAGTGGGACTACACAGCCGCCGCCAATTGTTCGATATCACGCTATCCTACGAAAAACATGATTACGACACCCATTTTAATGGAAATCGGGCCGAAGCCGTCACCTTCACCAACGGTTTTGAACAAAACGCGTTGGCCGTTTTTATCCGCGAATTCCATGAGGATCAAGATATTAGGGTCGATTTTGAATATAGCCGTGGTGCGTTTGAAGAAACTGAAATAGAACGCCTAAAAACACGTTTTGAATTTCTGTTAGCTGAAATCCTTCAAAAGCCTTCTGTCGCTATTCGAGAATTACAACTCATGCCAGAGGCTGAAAAAAATAAAATTCTAGTTGAATTTAACAACACCGCGGCCGACTATCCCCGTGACAAAACCATTATCGATCTATTTGAGGAACAAGTCGACAAAACGCCACACAACATTGCCGTCGTCTTTAAAGAACAACAACTGACTTATAAACAATTAAATCAAAAAGCCAATCAACTGGCCCATTATTTACAAACGCTTCAGGTTAAAGCGGAACAACTGGTAGGAATTTGTGTTGAGCGTTCTTTGGATATGGTGATAAGCCTGTTAGGGATTCTTAAGGCCGGTGGTGCCTACTTGCCACTTGATCCGGCTTATCCCGTGGCGCGTTTAGCGTTGATGTTAGAAGATGCAAACGTGTCCGTGTTATTGACTCAATCGAGCCTGATTGATGGGTTGCCAGACACGACGGCACAGTTAGTGTATTTGGACGTTGAGGCCGAGGCACTGTCACGGTTTCGTTCTGAAAATCCCGCCCGTGGGCTGAAACCAGAGAACTTGGCGTATGTGATTTATACCTCTGGATCAACTGGAAGGCCTAAAGGCGTGGCGATTGAGCATCGAAGCACCGTGGCCTTATTAGCTTGGTCAAAAACCGTCTGGACATCAGAACAATTAGCCGGTGTACTCGCTTCAACTTCCCTCAATTTCGACTTATCGGTTTTTGAGCTTTTCGTGCCACTGACTCAAGGCGGCAGAGTCATTTTGGTCGAAAATGCGCTGCATTTACTGAACGAGTCTGATAACGTCGGTGTCACGTTGCTCAATACCGTTCCGTCGGCCATCAGTGAATTAGTCAAAATGAACGCGGTGCCGGCGTCAGTACAACTCGTCAATCTGGCCGGAGAACCCCTTCAAAATCAATTGGTTCAACAACTCTATCAGATTGAAACGATACAGCAAGTTTTTAACTTATATGGCCCTTCTGAAGATACCACCTATTCCACCTATGCGTTGATGACAAAAGCGAGTCAGGAGGCGCCTACCATAGGTTGTCCCATCGCCAATACCCAAACATACCTGTTGGATTCTTACTTACAACCCGTTCCTATCGGTGTGCCAGGCGAACTCCACCTTGGCGGTGCAGGGCTTGCCAGAGGCTACCTTAATCGCCCCGAATTGACTTTCGAGAAATTCATCCCTAATCCGTTTGTCAATTTGGGATGGGATAATCCAAACTCCAAACTCCAAACTCTAAAATCGGATCGTCTGTACAAAACAGGTGACTTAGCCCGCTATCGGCCTGACGGCAATCTTGAATACTTAGGGCGGATTGATAATCAGATCAAAATTCGTGGCTTTCGCATTGAACTTTCGGAAATCGAAGCGGTGCTGGCGCAACACGCTATTGTGCAAGAAAATGCGGTTATTGTCCATAACGATGTATCCAACAACAAGCGTTTAGTTGCCTACTTCGTGCCCAACCAACAGCAACTGATTGATAATAATGAATTACGTCGCTTTCTCCAACAAAGACTGCCGGATTACATGATACCGTCCGCTTTTGTCTCATTAGACGCGCTGCCGCTCACGCCTAATGGTAAGATAGATCGCCGGGCTCTTCAGTTATCAGCTATCAGTGATCAGTTATCAGAGGAAACCTTTGTCGCGCCTCGTACTCAGGTAGAAGAACTGTTGGCCGGGATTTGGGCCGACGTGTTGAGTGCCCCGCGAGTCGGTGTTTATGACAACTTCTTTGAATTAGGCGGCGATTCGATTATCGGCATTCAACTGGTTTCTCGTGCCAATCACGCCGGTTTGCAACTAACACCCAAACTGTTGTTTCAGCATCAAACCATTGCCGATTTGGCTGCGGTGGCAGACAGCGGCTTTAAGCCTCAAACCGAACAAGGCTTAGTGACGGGGCCGGTGCCACTCACCCCGATCCAACATTGGTTCTTTGAGCAACACTTCACAGAACCTCATCACTTCAACCAAGCCGTGTGGTTGGAAATCGCCCCCAGCCTGACCCCGGCACACATAGCAGCCATCGTCTCGGCACTTATACAACACCATGATGCGCTACGGTTACGTTTTTCAGCTCACCATGAACAATTAATAAGCTATAACTGTTCAGTGGTAACTGATTTAGGTAACACCGGCCTAAAAATTTCAGCTAACCATGAACAACTGATAACCGATAACGGTTCCGTGGTAACTGATTTAGGTAACACCGGCCTAAATCCTGATTTAGGTAACACCAGCCTAAATCCTCTTCGATCCGGAAACTTTGCCACTCACCTCGATAGAAAGGACACTCACCTCGATAGAGGAGTTAGCGGTGTGTTAACGCTCAAAGATTTCTCAGACTTAACCAGCGAGGAACAGCACACCCTAATTGAAACAACGGCGGCCGAATTACAAGCTCGGCTCAACCTCGAAACCGGGCCATTATTGCGAGTTGCTTGGTTTAAGTTAGGCCGCCATGAACAGCAGCCCAATCGTTTGTTTATTATCATCCATCATTTAGCGGTTGATGGCGTATCTTGGCGCATTTTGTTAGAAGACTTCACGACGGCCTATCAACATCTGAATCGTGGTGAGACAATCACCTTGCCCCCGAAAACGACTTCGTTCCAACAATGGGCGCAGCAATTGAGCCAATATGCACACTCTGAGCAACGGCTCGCCGAATTAGATTATTGGTTAGACGACGCTCGTCGGCAACAGAAACCGATACCGCTGGATTATCCGGCCGAGCCAGCAACGAATACCGTCGCGTCTACGGCTCTCGTCACGGTGTCTTTGAGTGTCGAACAAACACGCGCCTTGTTGAACGAAGTGCCTAAAGCCTATCGAACTCAGACGCTCGATGTCCTTCTAACCGCTTTAGTGCAAAGCGTTACCCACTGGATTGGAGGGCCTGTTCTGCGGATTGATTTAGAAGGACATGGACGCGAAGCGTTATTTGAAGAACTCGACATTTCACGCACCGTGGGCTGGTTTACCAGCCTGTTCCCGGTTTGGTTAGATATCAGCACGGTTTCCAACCATGGCGAGGCCCTAAAATCCATCAAAGAACAACTGCGTCGGATTCCCAACAAAGGCATTGGCTACGGTTTACTAAGATATCTGAATTCCGATACCGCGAGGCACTTGCAAGCGTTGCCCCAAGCCCAGGTGAGTTTCAACTACCTCGGCCAATTTCAGCCGTTATCTCAAGAACCTCTCAAAAAAGTGGTTAAAGACGCGAGTGGTGCCACCCAAAGCCGACAGGGCCATCGTCGTTACTTATTAGAGATCAACGGCCTCATCAACGACGGCCAACTGCAACTGGATTGGACTTACAGCGAGAAGTGTCATCAACGCGCCACCATTGAACGGCTTGCCCAAGAGTTTATCGCCGCGCTAACCGCCATCATTGCTCATTGCCAGTCTCCAGAAGCCAGAGGCTATACACCTTCTGACTTCCCGTTGGCAAGTCTCGAACAAGCCATGCTGGATAAGATACTTGGCCGGCGTCAAGTCCATGATCTCTACCCATTGTCACATACACAACAGGGAATGCTCTTTCATACGCTTTACGCGCCGGAGTCAGGGAACTATTTGGAACAACTGAACTTGACGCTTGAAGGTGTTCTCAATCAGGCTGCATTTAAACAAGCTTGGCAACAAGTGATAGAACGGCACCCTGTTTTGCGAACGGCCTTTGTTTGGGAAGGCTTAAACACTCCCCTTCAACTCGTGTACCCGCAAGTCAAGCTACCTTGGGTGTTGTTGGACTGGCGAGCATCCACCCCGAATGAACAGCAAGAACAACTGGCCGCGTTCCGTCAAGCCGAACAAGAACAAGGCGTTGATCTAAAACAAGCCCCGCTGATGCGTTGTGCCCTGATTCAATTTGCCGACGAAACTCATCAATTTATCTGGAGTTATCATCACCTGTTGATGGATGGTTGGTGCTTGCCTATCCTATTCAAAGAAATTCTGGCTTTCTACGAAGCCTTTTGCCAAGGACAGTCGTTATTCATAGAACAACCCCGTCCTTATCGTGATTACATCGCTTGGTTACAGCAACAATCCCTGTCCAACGCCGAAACCTTTTGGAAACAACTACTTATTGGTTTTACGGCCCCCACGCCTTTTCGAGTGGATAAGCGAACCGAAAAGTCCGCCTTCCAGAAACACGAGCAAACGTTGTCCAAAACCACCACAGAGGCCTTACAATCGTTGGCAAAGCAGCATCATCTGACGCTGAATAGTCTGATTCAAGGTGCTTGGGCATGGCTATTGAGCCGTTATAGTGGCGAGACTGAGGTCGTGTTTGGCGCGACGGTATCGGGGCGTTCCGTGGCACTGGCCGGCGTGGAATCTATGGTGGGACTCTTCATCAATACACTCCCGGTGCGCGTCTCGGTTTCACCTGAAACGTTATTGCTACCTTGGTTGCAACGGTTACAAGCTCAGCAGGTTGAACGTGAGCAATACAGCTATACACCGCTGGTTGATATTCAAGGATGGAGTGAAGTACCTGCTGGTGTCTCCCTGTTTGAAAGCATTGTGGTTTTTGAGAATTACCCTATCGAGAGTGCGTTGAGAGAGCCAAGAAGCGGTCTGAAAATCGCTCAAGTCCATCTGATTGAAAGAACCAATTATCCGCTCGCCCTAGTCGTCAGTCCTAGTTCACCTAGTTCAGAGTTATTATTAAAAATAACGTATGAGGCTGGCCGCTTTGAAACCGACACGATTAGCCGAATGCTGGGGCATATTCAGAACTTGTTAGAAGGGCTGATTGCTCATCCAGAACAAAAACTGGGCGAATGGAGTCTGCTCACAGAAGCCGAGTGCCATCAATTGCTCGCGGCGTGGAATAATACCCAAACCGACTATCCAAACGAGACTTGTCTCCATCACTTATTTGAAGCACAAGTAGAACGCACCCCCGAAGCGATTGCGGTGGTGTTTGAAGAACAATCGGTCACTTATCGAGACTTAAATCAAAAAGCCAATCAACTGGCCCATTATTTACAAACACTGGGAGTCAAACCAGAAAGACGGGTAGGGATTTGCATAGAACGTTCCGTTGAAATGGTGATAGCCCTTTTAGGGATTCTTAAGGCCGGCGGCGCCTACTTGCCACTTGATCCGGCCTATCCGGCGGCGCGTTTAGCGTTCATGTTGGAAGATGCTCAGGTATCCGTGTTGCTGACTCAATCAAGCTTAACAGAGAAGTTACCAGAAACAACCACACAAGTGATTTGTTTAGATATTGAAGCTAAAACCCTGTCACAGTATCGTTCCGAAAATATAGCCACTGGGGTGGGTTCGGAGAATTTGGCTTATGTTATTTATACATCAGGTTCGACCGGCAAACCCAAGGGTACGCAGATCATTCATCAAGGATTGGTCAATTACCTCAGTTGGTGTACTAAAGCCTATCAAGTTGCTGAGGGTTTGGGTGTGCCGGTTCACTCGTCGATAGGGTTCGACGCGACCATCACGAGCTTATTTTCTCCTTTGTTGGTAGGACAACCGATCTGGCTTGTCACACAAGAAATACCAGAAATAGAAGCACTCAACCAAACTATCGTGTCGCAGAGAGATTGGAGCCTTGTCAAGCTGACACCAGCGCATTTGGAAATACTCAACGCCGAGTTAGCTAAAGAACAATTAACGGCACTTTGTCGTTTTCTTATTCTAGGTGGCGAGGCATTATCAGGGAAGAGTCTGTCATTGTGGCGAACAAATGCCCCTGACACTCGAATCATCAATGAATATGGCCCCACCGAAACCGTGGTTGGATGCTGCGTTTACGAAGCCCAAGACACTTTTGAGGCTAACGTGCCAATTGGTCGTCCACTCGCCAATACGCAACTTTATATACTGGACAACTGTTTACAACCCGTTCCAATCGGGGTGCCGGGCGAATTACACATTGGCGGTGTCGGCGTTGCTCGGGGTTACCTCAATCGCCCAGAATTAACCGCGGCAAAATTCATTCCCAATCCTTTCACACACGCTCAGTCCTTCTCAAAAGAAGAGACACATCGCCAAGCTCTCTCAAAGACACCCCCCCTTATCGGTGTGTTGGATGAACGCGGCTCACGTCTGTACAAAACCGGTGACTTAGCCCGTTATTTGCCTGACGGCAACATAGAGTACTTAGGGCGGATTGATAATCAAATCAAAATTCGTGGCTTTCGTATTGAACTGGGTGAAATCGAAGCGGTGCTGGCACAACATAGCGCCGTGCAAGAAACCGCGCTTAGCGTTTCTGAAGACACGTTAGAAAACAAGCGCTTAATTGCTTATGTCGTACCACGCCCAGAACAACTCATTGAGACGATTGAATTACGCCGCTTCCTCCAACAAAAACTGCCTGATTACATGATACCATCCGCTTTCGTCTCATTAGAAGCGATGCCTATCACGCCTAATGGTAAACTAGATCGCCGGGCCTTGTCTCTGTTATCAGTTCACAGTTATCAGTTATCAGACGAAAGCTTTGTCGCGCCTCGTACTCAGGTAGAAGAACTGTTGGCCGGGATTTGGGCCGCCGTATTGAGTACCCCGCGAGTCGGTGTTTATGACAACTTCTTTGAATTGGGCGGCCATTCTCTACTCGCCACTCAAGTGATGTCGCGCATACGTGACACGTTTTCGGTGGAATTGCCACTGCGCCAGTTGTTTGAGTCGCCAACGATAGCGGGTTTAAGCGAACACCTTCAAGCGGGCCGCCGTGACAAACTACCGCCAATAACTCCAATCAATCGGGAAGACTCGCTTTGCTTGTCTTTTGCACAACAGCGGCTGTGGTTTTTGGATCAACTTGAAGGTGAAAATGCCACCTACAACATGTTTGGGGCAGTGCGCCTCGAAGGTTTTTTATATTGTGCGGCTTTAGAACAAAGCCTACAAGAAATCGTGCAACGCCACGAAACATTGCGTACCACTTTTCCAACGGTTGACGGAAAACCACTCGTTCAGTTATCAGTTATCAGTTATCAGTTACCCGTTATCAATTTACAACTGTTACCTGATAACCAACAACACACTGAACGACAACGATTAGTGAACGAAGCGGCGGTGCGGCCTTTTGACTTGTCTTGGGGGCCATTATTCCGCATAGCACTATTACAATTAAGTAGCAACTCGCATGTCCTACTGGTCACCATGCACCACATCATCTCCGATGGTTGGTCAATCGGGATATTTATCAACGAGTTATCTCAACTTTATCAGGCCTTTTCTCAGCAAAAGCCGTCTCCGTTGCCGGCCCTCTCTATCCAATACGTCGATTTTGCTCATTGGCAACGGCAATGGTTGGCTGGGGAACGCCTTGAAAAACAACTTGATTACTGGAAAAAACAACTGGCCGGCGCACCGGCACTACTTGAATTGCCTACCGATCATCCGCGTCCACCGGTTCAAGGTTTTCGAGGGGCCACTGAACACTTGCAACTCACACCAGAGCTCACACGACAATTGAAGACTTTGAGCCAGCAAACCGGGACAACCCTGTTTATGACTCTCCTGTCGGCCTTTGCCACTTTACTCTCTCGCTACAGTGGACAAGCTGATATTATCATAGGCTCACCCATCGCTAATCGTACTCACAGTAAAATTGAATCACTTATTGGCTTTTTTGTCAACACCCTTGTGTTACGCCTTGAATTTGAAGATAATCCTCGTTTTGACGAATTACTTAGCCGAGTTAGACAGGTTGCCCTAGACGCTTATGCCCACCAAGATATTCCGTTTGAACAATTAGTCGAGGAACTCCAGCCAGATCGAACCCTGAGTCATAACCCCTTGTTCCAAGTGATGTTGGTTTTCCAGAATACCCCAACTTCCACTCTCACCCTCCGAGACTTAAGCGTCACGCTTTTGGAGAATGATAACTTAACAACCAAGTTTGATTTAAATTTCCACTGGCTAGAAAGTTCTCAAGGACTCGTGGGAACTCTGTATTACAATACCGATTTGTTTAATCAGGCAACCATAACTCGGATGTTGGGACACTTCCAGACTTTACTGGAAGATATCGTCACGGCCCCAGAAAAGCAACTTTCTACGTTACAGCTTTTAACGGCAACGGAACGTCGCCACCTGTCCACCTGTGGCAACCTCGTTCATCCAACCAACCCGTTCATTGAATTTCAAAAGTGTGAACAAACCATCACAGAACGGTTTGAACAGCAGGTTAGAAAATATCCCAACCATGTTGCTGTTAAAACCCAGCGCGATGCTTGGACTTATCGTCAATTGAATGACAAAGCCAATGGGGTTGCTCAAATTCTTTTAGGATTGTGTCAAGAGGAAGCCAGATTAGCACTGTTGTTTGAACACGATGTCTTCATGATAGTTGGCATGTTGGGCGCACTCAAAGCCGGCAAAACTTATGTTCCCCTGGATCCCAATTACCCCCACCAGCGGCTTGCATACATTTTGCGTGATTCACAGGCAAGTGTTGTTCTAACTAACTCACAAAATATTAGCCTCGCTCAAACACTTACGAATAATAACCTTTTGCTCATTAATATTGATGATAAAGAATTAGTGGTATCCAAAGATAACTTGTTGCAGTCAACTGTCTCGCCGGACACAGTAGCCTACCTACTTTATACCTCTGGTTCCACCGGACAACCAAAAGGGATCATACAAAACCATCGTAATGTGTTGCACTTCATCAGAACTTATACCAATAATCTGCATATCACGGCCGATGATAAGCTCACATTACTTTCATCTTACAGTTTTGATGCAGCGGTTGTGGACATTTTTAGTGCGCTATTAAATGGTGCTACTCTGTGTCCGGTTAATCTCAAAGAAGAAACTTTAGCCAATTTTTCCTCATGGTTAATCCAAGAAAATATCACTATCTATCATTCCACGCCAACTGTTTATCGGCACTGGATCAGCACACTCAATGAGGAGGAAACGTTCCCATCGATTCGGGTAATCGTTTTAGGAGGTGAACCAGTTTATCAAGGCGATGTTGACCAGTATAAAAAACACTACTCTACCGAGTGCCTTTTTGTCAATGCCTTAGGTTCAACAGAATCAACGTTCAACCTTCAGTATTTCATCAACAAACAAACAGAAGTGACGCGCCAAGCGGTATCAGTAGGCTATCCTATTGAAGAAACTGAACTTTTATTGCTTGATGACGCGGGTATCGAAACAGAGATTTATGGCGAAATCGCCATTAAAAGTCCTTATGTTGCGCTAGGTTATTGGCGACAACCAGAACTCACGCAAGCGGTATTTTTCCCAGCACCAGAGGGAGGAAACCAGCGCGTATATCGCACAGGTGATATGGGGCGTTTATTGCCTGATGGCAGTGTTGAAGTTGTTGGTCGCAAAGATTTTCAGATCAAGTTGCGTGGTTTTCGCATTGAGTTAGGAGAGATTGAAGCCACCCTAGGCCAACACACAGCGGTGCGAGAGAACGTGGTCATTGTCTATGAAAAACCGTCTCACGAAAAGCGTTTAGTCGCCTATTTGGTGCCAAACCCAAGATCCATTATTGAGCCAAGTGAATTACGCCACTTTCTCAAAGAACAACTGCCCGACTACATGATACCCTCGGCTTTCATACCATTGGAAGCCATGCCCTTGACACCCAATGGTAAGATAGATCGCCGTGCGCTTCAGTTATCAGTTCACAGTTATCAGTTATCAGAAGAAAGCTTTGTTGCGCCACGCACTCCAGACGAAGAACGGTTGGCTGGGATTTGGGCCGAGGTTTTGGGCATTGAACAAGTCGGCATCTTTGATAATTTCTTTGAATTGGGCGGCCACTCTTTACTCGCCACCCAAGTTGTCTCACGAATACACGAAGCCTTTTCCATCAAATTGCCTTTAATTAACTTATTTAAATACCCGACGGTGGCTGGCTTAACTGAGTGTATCGATGATATCGGCGTCGCGCAGAGTCTACGCGCTTCTGCTCATGACACCGCCAACGAACAACCAGATGACGAAGAAGAAGGCGTATTATGATACTCTATTTTCCGGCTTGACTAGAACTAACGATCCCAACCCTGAAGGGGTTGAATATGAATAGCCCCAGGTGGAACCTGGGGAAAAATGGTGTCCCCACGCCAACCCTGAAGGGGTTGAATATGTTGGCTCTAGCGAGAAAATAGAAATGCGTCCGGGCAACCACAAGGGATTGCCCCTACGCGGTGCCCTTTGTGGTAAAATACCTCTTTATTTGTGCTTCAGTACTTATCAGTTTTTTATAACTCATTGAATATTAAGTACAACGAAACGCCGTGGCGAAACGCCTATTACGCGGATAAACGAATTAGTACAACTAATTATTAGTACAACTAACTAATTAGTACAACGAATTACGCGGATAAACGAATTAGTACAACTAACTAATTAGTACAACGAATTACGCGGATAAACGAATTAGTACAAATTAGTAAGTACAACTAATTACGCGGATAAACGAATAAGGCTCAACGAGCCTTGATAACTCATTGAATACGCGTAATCCGTTTATCGGCCCGTAATCCGTTGTACTATCGTTTATCCGCGTGATAGGCGTACCAATACGAAGTTTCGTTGTACTTAACTTACTTTAATCCGTTTATCGGCCCGTAATCCATTGTACTTACATTATTAATTCGTTTATCCGCGTAATTCGTTGTACTTTGCGTAATTGGTTGTACTTACATTAATTCGTTTATCCGCGTAATTCGTTGTACTTCGCGTAATTAGTTGTACTTTGCCTAATTAGTTGTACTTTGCGTAATTGCTTGTACTTACATTAATTGCTTGTACTTACATTAATTAATTCGTTTATCCGCGTAATTCGTTGTACTTAAGTCGCGTAATTCGTTGTACTTTAATTCGTTTATCCGCGTAATTCGTTGTACTTAAGTCGCGTAATTCGTTGTACTTAACTCGCGTAATTCGTTGTACTTAACTCGCGTAATTCGTTGTACTTAACTTACTTTAATTCGTTTAGCCGCGTAATTCGTTGTACTTACTTTAATCCGTTGTACTATCAGCATAAAACACACTATGAAACCCATTAAAAAATTTCTATCCAAATTAAATAACCTCAACATAAAACTCTGGATTGAGGATAACCAACTCCGCTATAAAGCCCCCAAAGGGGCCCTAACTCCCACTCTACGTGCCGAGTTAGTCGAACGCAAAGCCGAAATTCTGACATTTTTATCCGACGCTCAGCTTGAGGACTCCGAAGCGACGCAGCCCCCTATTGAGCCTATCTCACGGGCCGACAATTTACCCCTTTCCTTTGCCCAACAACGGCTATGGTTCTTAGATCAACTAGAGGGCAGCGGCAGTGCCACCTACAATATGGCTTCGGCCTTGCGTCTGGTGGGCCCATTACACTTCACGGCCCTACAAAAAAGCCTACTCGAAATCGTGCAACGCCACGAAACCCTCCGCACGACTTTTCAAATGCACAACGAAACGCCAGTGCAACTGATTCATCCCAGTGCGGCTGACAGTTTCAGCTGTTCGGTGGTCGATTTGCAACTGATCTCGTCTGATAAAAAAACCAGTGAGGTGCAGCAGTTAACCAGTGAAGACGCACAACGTCCCTTTGATCTCACCAAAGGCCCGTTACTCCGAACCACACTATGGCAGTTAGGCCCACAGGAACACATTATTGGTGTTACCATGCACCATATCATCTCTGATGGTTGGTCGCTCGGCCTATTTATCCGAGAATTTACCCGCCTTTATGAGGCCTTTTCTCAAGGCCGGCCCTCCCCTTTGGCCCCGTTACCTATCCAATATGCTGACTTTGCATATTGGCAACGGCAATGGTTAAGCGGCGAAGTACTTCAAAAACAACTCAACTACTGGCAACAACAGTTAACCGATGTGCCGGCGCTGCTAGAACTGCCCACTGATCATCCACGTCCACCCATTCAGCGATTCCAAGGCCGCATTCAAGCCTTTGAAATCAATCACGAATTGTCAAACGCACTGAACCAACTCAGCCAACAAGCCGACGCGACTTTATTTATGACCCTGTTGACGGCCTTTGTCACGTTACTGAGACGTTACAGCGGTAGTGATGACATTGTGGTGGGTTCCCCCATTGCCGGCCGCAATAACCGCAAAACCGAATCCCTGATTGGTTTCTTTGTCAATACCCTCGTGTTACGCCTCAATCGCTCCGGAAACCCAAGCTTTCTCGACTTACTCGCCCACGTCAGACAAGTTTGCCTAGAGGCTTATGCCCACCAAGAAGTACCGTTTGAACAACTGGTGGACGTTTTACAGCCAGAACGCAACCTCAGTCATACGCCGCTGTTCCAAGTGGTGTTTGTTCTCCAGAATACCCCGACGGAAAACTTGGCATTAGCGAATCTGAGTATAAGTCCGTTTGCAACAGAACACGTCACTGCCAAGTTTGATCTGACGCTCTCCATGACAGAAACCGCGCATGGGATCAGTGGCCGCTTTGAATACAACACTGATCTCTTTAATGCGGACACCATCACTCGTTTGGTCGGCCATTTTAAAACCCTGCTCGCGAGTCTAGTTACCAATCCAGCGCAATCTGTCGCAGAATTATCTCTTTTAACAGAAAAAGAGAAACATCAACTACTGGTAGAATGGAACAATACGGCTGTAGCCTACCCTCAAGATCAATGTCTTCATCAGTTGTTTGAGGCCCAAGTGGAACGAACTCCAGAGGCTATCGCGGTGGTGTTTGAAGATCAACAACTGACTTACCAAGCATTAAACACCAAAGCGAATCAACTGGCCCACCACTTACAAACCCTTGGTGTCAAACCCGAAGTGCTGGTTGGTATCTGCGTGGAACGTTCCGTTGAAATGGTGATAGGATTATTGGGGATTCTCAAAGCTGGGGGAGCTTATCTGCCATTAGATCCCGCTTATCCAATGGCGCGTTTAGCGTTTATGTTAGAGGATGCAAAAGTAAAGGTGCTGTTGAGCCAATCAAGCTTAGTTGATAAGTTGCCATCCCATCAAGCGCAGGTAGTTTACTTGGATACAGAGGATAATAGGTTTTCACAGTTGAGTTCGGACAATCCAAGGAGTGAGGTATCGTCTTTGAACTTGGCTTATGTTATTTATACGTCGGGTTCAACCGGGAAACCCAAAGGTGTAGCCATTGAGCATTATAGTACGGTGACTTTATTGTTTTGGTCAAAAACAAACTTTACACCTAAACAGTTGGCTGGGGTTCTCGCCTCAACGTCTCTTAGTTTCGACTTGTCGGTTTTTGAACTTTTTGTACCATTGAGTTGGGGTGGCAAAGTCATTTTAGTTGAAAATGCACTTTCTTTACCCGCTTTGTCTGACGAAGTGGGTGTCACTTTGATTAATACTGTACCGTCCGCTATAAGTGAATTAGTCAAAATAAATGGCCTCCCAACTTCAGTAGAAGTTGTCAACCTTGCTGGTGAACCGCTTTCCCATCAATTGGTACAACAAATCTATCAAATCGATACGATACGGCAAGTCTTCAACTTGTATGGTCCCTCTGAAGATACGACTTATTCAACCTTTATCTTAGTAAGGAGTAATGATTCTCCAACCATAGGTTGCCCCATTGCCAATACCAAAATATTTATTTTAGACAAGTATTTACAACCCACTCCCATCGGTGTACAGGGTGAATTACACATCGGCGGTGCCGGCTTAGCTCGCTGTTACCTAAATCGCCCGGAATTGACGGCCGAAAAATTCATTCCTAATTTCTTGAGTGATGACAAAAATGCGCGTATTTACAAAACGGGTGACTTAGCCCGTTATTTACAAAATGGCAACATTGAATACTTAGGCCGTATTGATAATCAGGTAAAAATTCGTGGTTTTCGGATTGAATTGAACGAAATCGAAGCCGTGTTGGGACAACATCCCAAAGTTCAAGAAAATGCCGTGGTTGTCCATGAAACCTCCAAAACAAACAAGCGTTTAGTGGCCTATATCGTGCCGCATCTAGGACAAATCATTGAAAATACAGAATTACGTGGTTTTTTGAAAGAACGACTACCCGATTACATGATACCCTCTGTTTTTGTAACAAAAGAAACCCTGCCACTCACGCCCAACGGTAAGATAGACCGCCGAACACTCGTAGGGTGGGTAGAACGTAGCGAAACCCACCAATTTCAGTTATCAGAAAATACCTTTGTTGCACCTCGGACACCAGAGGAGGAATTGTTAGCGGGCATTTGGGCTGACCTGTTGGGCATTGAACGAGTCGGTGTCCATGACAATTTTTTTGAAATTGGCGGCCATTCTCTGCTCGCCACCCAAGTCATGTCCCGGCTACGTGACACCTTTGCGGTTGAATTACCGCTACGCTTGCTGTTTGAATCACCGACGATAGCAGAATTAAGCAATCAGATTGTGACTTTTCGGAGAAAACAGTCGGTGGGCACTATGATCGTTTCTCTACCAACCATCGTGCCCACACCCGAACAGCGTTATCAGCCTTTTCCGCTCACGGATATTCAACAAGCCTACTGGCTGGGCCGCAATGGCACCTTTGAATTGGGCAATGTTGCTACGCATGGTTACGTGGAATTGGACTGTGATGGTTTAGACTTGAAACGATTAAACCGCGCTTGGCAAATTTTAATAGAACGTCATGAGATGTTACGGATGGTGGTATTACCCACCGGTCAACAACAGATTCTTGAACAGGTACCACCCTATCAAATTACCGTCATGGATTTGTGCGGGCAAACACCTGACATCGTCACGACTGAACTTGAAGCCATTCGCCAGCAGATGTCCCATCAAGTCCTACCGGCGGACCAATGGCCCTTATTTGATATTCGGGCCACGCGCCTAGACAAACAACGTATTCGGCTTCATTTAAGCTCTGATGCCTTGATTGCTGATGCTTGGGGTCTGCAAATTATTGCCAAAGAGTGGTTGCAACTGTACCAAAATCCAGACCGGCAATTGACACCATTAACCTTGTCATTTCGGGACTATGTGCTGGCCGAACAAGCCTGGCAAAAAACCGAAGGCTATCAACGTTTTCTCGCCTATTGGTTGAACCGCCTAGATACCCTGCCACCGGCCCCACAACTGCCCTTAGCTCAGAATCCGGCTACCATCACCCAGCCCCAGTTCCAACGTCGCAGTGCCCAACTTGATTCAGACCATTGGCAACCATTAAAACAACGGGCCAGCCAAGCGGGACTGAGTCCTTCTGGTGTGTTGCTGGCTGCTTTTGCAGATATTTTAACCCTCTGGAGTAAACAACCCCGATTGACCCTCAATTTAACGCTGTTTAATCGGTTGCCCATTCATCCACAAGTTAATGATATTGTTGGAGATTTTACCTCATTGCTACTGGTAGCCGTAGATAATTCCAAACCCGACACCTTTACGGCTCGTGCGAGGCGTATCCAACAACAGTTATGGGAAGATTTGGAACATCGCTATGTGAGTGGGGTGCGTGTGCAACGAGAATTAGCTCGCCAACAGGGCGACTTTCAAAAGGCGACGATGCCCATCGTTTTTACAAGTACGTTAACGTTAAACTTTGAACAAGAGGTATCCTTAAAGCCGTTCGGAGAAGTTGTCTACAGCATCACTCAAACCCCCCAAGTATGGTTAGACCATCAAGTCTCTGAGAAGGAAGGCCAATTAGTTTTCAACTGGGATGCTGTAGAGGCGTTGTTCCCGGCCGGTCTTCTGGATGATATGTTTGAAGCCTACTGTCGTTTTCTGCGCGAATTGGCGAAATCAGACTCAGCATGGCAGGCGACCACGACTCAATTCTTGATACCCCCGCCCCAGCTTTCGCAACGAGCGTCTGTCAATGCGACCGAGGCACCGATTTCTGATGAAATGTTACACACTTTGTTCATCGCCCAATTGCCCACTCGCGGACATGAATATGCGGTGATTTCACCACAACGCAATTTGACCTATTTGGAATTATCGCAATTAGCCAACCAAGTGGGTTTCAAGTTGCGGCAATTGGGCGCGTCTCCGAATACGTTGGTTGCCATCGTGATGGAAAAGGGGTGGGAACAAGTCGTCGCCGTCTTGGGTGTGCTGATGTCGGGTGCGGCTTATTTACCCATTGATCCAGAATGGCCCAAGGAACGCCAATGGTATCTTTTTGAACAAGGAGAAGTTAAACTTGTTTTGACCCAATCTCAATTGAATCAACAGTTGGCGTGGCCTAATAGCATTCAGCGATTGTGTCTGGATAATGACGATTTTTCAGAGATAGAGAATAGTTCGTTGGAGATAATTCAGAAACCAAAGGACTTAGCTTATGTGATTTTCACTTCAGGTTCCACCGGTCAACCCAAGGGGGTGATGATTGATCATCGTGGTGCGGTGAATACGATTACTGATATCAATCAGCGTTTTGGTGTGGGTTATCAAGATCGTGTTCTCGCTTTATCCGCGTTGAGTTTTGATCTGTCCGTCTACGATATTTTCGGCCTGTTGGCCGCCGGTGGTACAATCATCATACCAGACGCTCACGCGACAAGAGAACCCGCGCATTGGCTGGCTCTGATGAGCCAACACCAAGTGACCGTCTGGAATACCGTGCCGGCCTTAATGCATATGCTCGTGGATTATGTTGGCGAACGCTCACAAAGGGTGGCGCAATCTCTACGTTTAACGCTTATGAGTGGTGATTGGATTCCGTTAAACTTACCACAGAGAATCAAATCATTGCGGCCAAACGCTCAGGTAATCAGTTTAGGTGGAGCGACAGAAGCCTCTATTTGGTCTATCTCTTATCCGATTGAAACCGTTGAGCCAACGTGGAAAAGTATTCCTTATGGTAAACCATTAACCAATCAAACTTTCCATGTTTTCAATGAGTTATTGGTACCTTGTCCAGTGTGGGTACCCGGACAACTTTATATTGGCGGAATCAGTTTTGTTATTCATCCTCACACCCAAGAACGGTTGTATAAAACCGGCGATTTAGGACGTTATTTGCCAGATGGCAATATTGAGTTTTTGGGACGCCTCGATAATCAGGTGAAAATTCGTGGTTATCGGATTGAACTGGGTGAGATTGAAACCGCTTTGCAACAACATCGAGCGATTAAAGATGCGGTGGTCAATGTTGTCGGAGACTCACGACAAAATCAACAATTGGTGGCTTATCTGGTTCCCCATCAAAGTCAAGAAGAAGATTACGCGCCTGATGAAACTAAAGATGTGATACTCGATCCGGTAGAACGTTTGGAATTTAAACTCAAGCAACCGGGATTACGTCAACCGTTATCAGAGCAAACCAGCATCCCATTATTCCAGCCCGAGTTTGATGAGACACTGACTCAAACTTATTTAGAACGCCAGAGCTATCGGCAATTTGTGGTGGAACCGATTTCATTTCAACAGTTGAGTTTATTGTTAAGTAGCTTGTTACAAATGAAAGTGGCGGGTGCCCCGTTACCTAAATATCGCTATCCGTCCGCGGGTAATCTTTATCCGGTACAAACTTATTTATCTGTCAAACCCAACCGGGTAGCAGGGCTGGAAGGAGGCATCTACTATTATCATCCGGCTGAACATCGTTTGGTATTGCTTCATGCCGGTGACGGAATAGGAGAAAATGCGTATGGTGAATATGGCGGCTTCAATCAACGGATTTTTGAGCCATCGGCCTTTTCTCTGTTTTTGATAGGCCAACTCAATGCAATTACGCCGCTTTATGGCGATTGGGCCAGAGATTTTTGTCTGTTGGAAGCCGGTTATATGAGCCAGTTATTGATGGAAATGGCCCCCAAACATCAAATAGGCCTGTGTCCCATTGGCAACTTGGACTTTGAAACGAACCGGGCGTTATTCTGCTTGGAGGACAGTCAGATTCTCCTTCACAGTTTTTTGGGCGGAAAAATAGTACCTGCTCAAACCCAGCAATGGTTACACGCTGCTCATCAGTCAGTTTCTATCACAGAATCGTTACAACATTACCTAGAGCAGAAATTGCCGGCGTACATGATTCCTTCTACTTATATTCGCTTGGATGCACTACCGCTGACGGCGAATGGCAAGGTGGATCGCAATGCGTTGCCAGTACCAGAACATCACACGCTTTCCAAGGAGTTGAATTTATCAACCGCTACTTTTGTCGCTCCTCGAACTTCAGAGGAAAAACTATTGGCCAGTATTTGGTCAGAGATTTTAGGTCTAAAAAAAGTAGGAATTCACGACGATTTCTTTGAAAAGGGGGGGGATTCTCTGCTTGCTATACAACTTTTATCACGGATACGTGAGACTTGGTCAGTCGAACTGCCGCTACGTTACCTATTTGAGTCACCCACCGTGGCTGGAATTGTCCAAGTGATTGATGATCTTCTTATCCGCCAGGAAGAAAGGGTTGCAACAAAGCCTCTCATCGATTTGAATGCAGAAGCCGTATTAGAATCCACCATTCAACTGCCTACAGTTTCGGCTCAGGTACCGGCAACAAAACCTCAGTCGATATTTTTGACCGGCGCTACGGGCTTTTTAGGGACTTATTTGCTTTATGAGCTACTTGTACAAACGACAGCAGACATTTATTGCTTAGTTCGTTCTTCCAGTACATCCGAAGGCCAAAAGAGACTAGAAGATAAGCTTAATGCCTATTCGTTGTGGAATGAGGCCTTTCGTTCCAGAATCATACCCATTATTGGTGATTTTTCTAAACCCTTGTTAGGAATACCAGAACCACAGTTTCGTCACCTCGCTAATCAAATCGAGACGATTTATCACAATGGTGCATGGGTTAATCATATTTATCCGTACTCAGCGCTGAAAAAAGCGAATGTTCTTGGCACTCAAGAAGTGTTAAAATTAGCGACTCAAATCAGGGCCAAACCCGTACATTTTATTTCAACCATCGCGGTACTTTTTTCAGCACGAGAGACTGAATTCAACACACTAATGGAATCCGATCATCTTGAAGGTAATCAACTGATTGAGAGTGGCTATGCTCAGAGTAAATGGGTGGCGGAAAATTTAGTGAGCCAAGCGCGTAATAGAGGGCTTCCCGTGTGTATCTATAGACCTGCCATCATAAGCGGACACAGCCAAACGGGTATCTCGAACACCAGCGATTTTTTCAGCCTCGTCATCAAAGGCTGTATTCAACTTGGCAAGGTACCTATTATGGAAGAGCAAGAAGGCGGGAATATGGTACCGGTGGACTATGTCAGTCGCGCTATTATCCATCTGTCGCAGCAACCTGAGTTATTAGGAAAGACTTTCCATTTAGCGAATACCCATCGTACTCGATGGAATGCTCTCTCTAATTGGGTGTGTTCCTTGGGTTATTCACTTGAACCTATCGCATACGACAAGTGGCGAACCGAACTCAGTCATCAAAAAGAAAATGCTTTGTACCCTCTCTTATCTATGCTTTCGAGAGAACGGTTTTCTGACGAGCGGCAAGAAGCCAGAAAAGGCGTACAGATTGATTGTCAGAATACGCTTAAAGGACTGGCAGGTACTGAGATTGCGTGTCCATCTGTTGATAGCAAATTACTGGCCCTCTACTTTTCCAACTTTTGGAGTAGCGGTTTTTTGGATGCCCTACACTAGGGTATTGACATAGATAGAACTTTTACAGTTTTGGGGGTTCAATACCAATAAAAATTAGGCACATGGCATGGACTCCCAAAGAAAGCGGACTTATTAGGAGTCCAAGTTTCAACTTTGGAATCCTGATGCCCAAACTAAAGTTTGGACTCCGGATAACTCCCAACGCTTGCCGCTTTGGACGAGCGCTTCTGAATAACCTACTCACTGGAAAGCCCTACGGGGTTGAGGTTTTTTTACCTTTACCCCAAGTTTAACCTCACTGCCATTAAGCTAAGCAATAAAACATCTATAAAAAGTCTCAATAATGAAACGCGATAGAGGGCCATCACTTAATTTGAAAACATCCAAAGTATTTTATGGCCCTAAAACCATACAGTCCAAATAGCCATGCGAATATCTAGCGATTAAATGAAGAATGAACCAAGATGTCATTTCGAGTCCCGACGATCCATATCCCGACAGGGAACAGATAAGAACTTGAACTTGAACTTAAACTTGAGAAACCTTATATGATAAATTTAATTAAATACTTTTTTATAAAACATACATTGATTTAATCGTATTAAATAGTTTAATGTCAAGTTTTCAAAGGTTTACCAAACCTCTGAGGCAGAAGCCAGAACTTATCAGGATAACTAGACTTGTTTACAAACTCTAAAAATTCAGTTGGAGAACAGAATTGATGACTATTCCTAACTACAAAATTATTACCCAAATTTATGAAACTGCTAACTCGGTGGTATATCGTGGAATCAGACGTGAGGATAATCATCCCGTGATCCTCAAACGCCTGAAAGAGGACTATCCCACGCAGGAGAAATTGAACCACTATCGGCAAGAGTATGAAATCACGCAGAGTCTTAATCTTGCTGGGGTTATCACAATCTACGGCCTTGAAAAATACCAAAACACCCTCTTCCTCGTTTTGGAAGATTTTGGGGGGGAGTCCTTAAAACACTGGATGCGCCAAAGGCGCTTGACGGTCAAAGACTTTTTGTCATTGGCCGTGGCGATGGCCGACAGTTTAGGCCATATTCACGCGGCTAACCTCATCCATAAGGATATCAATCCTTCTAATTTGGTGTGGAATCCTCAGACGAATCAGCTCAAACTGATTGATTTTGGCATTGCTAGTCGGCTACCACGGGAAAATCCCACGCTTAAAAACCCTAACCAGTTGGAAGGCACCTTGCCCTACCTTTCTCCGGAGCAAACCGGCCGCATGAATTGTACCCTTGATTGGCGCACCGATTTGTATTCTTTGGGTGTCACCTTTTATGAAATGTTAACCGGGAAAGTGCCCTTTGACTCAGAAGATTCATTGGAATTAGTACATTGTCATATTGCTAAAACCCCCACCCCGGTTAGCGAAGTACAACATGAGGTGCCCCCTATTTTGTCAAACATTGTGGTAAAGTTGATGACAAAAAATGTTGAAGCTCGCTACCAATCGGCTTTTGGTTTAAAGGCAGATTTGGAGAACTGTTGCCTTCAATTGGAAGACTCTGGCAAAATTAAAGCATTTGCTTTGGCACAAAACGACTTTTCGGGCTATTTCCAAATTCCCCAAAAACTCTATGGTCGAGAATCCGAGATCAAGACCTTATTGCAAGCGTTTGAAAGAGTCAGTTTTGGTGCGGCCGAAATGATGTTAGTCGCCGGTTATTCCGGCGTGGGCAAATCGGCGTTGGTGCGTGAAGTGCATAAACCGATGACTGAAAAGCAGGGCTATTTTGCGGCCGGCAAGTTTGACCAATACCAGCGCAATATTCCTTATTCGGCCATAAGCCAAGCCTTTAATGAATTTTGTGACTATTTGTTAACAGAAAGCACCGAGAAATTAAACCAATGGCGAAAACAAATTCTCACCGCAGTAGGTAACAATGGGCAAGTTTTACTGGAAGTCATTCCACAATTGGGATTAGTGATAGGCCATCAACCGGCCGTCGTCCAAGTTGGCCCCACCGAGGCGCAAAACCGCTTTAATCTGGTTTTTCAAAACTTTTTCCGGGCGATTTGCCGACAAGAGCATCCATTGGTGCTGTTTATAGATGATTTACAATGGGCAGATTTGGCCTCGCTAACGCTGTTGAAATTGTTGATGACCGAGGCTGAGAGCGGTTATTTTTTAATCATTGGGGCTTATCGAGACAATGAGGTAGATGCGGCCCATCCGTTGATGGTAGCGGTGGAAGAAGTGAAAGTTCAAGCTGTTGTTAATACCATGACACTACCCAATTTGTCCTATCAAGATGTCAACAGGTTAACGGCCGAAGCATTAAACTGTGAACTCGGTAAGGCGGCAGCTTTGACGGAGTTAGTCTATGACAAAACCCAAGGTAATGCCTTTTTTACCAGAGAGTTCTTAGAATCGTTGTATGAACAAGAATTACTCAGATTTGAGTGGCAGACGCACCAATGGCAATGGAACATGGATAAAATCGCGGCTCAAGAACTCACTGATAATGTGGTGGACTTGATGGCTGGGAAAATAGCCAAATTGCCGTATCAAACGCAAACGATTTTGAAGTTGGCAGCCGCTATCGGTAACCTGTTTGATTTGAACACATTATCTGTTATCGCCCAAGACTCCCCAACAAACACCTTAGCACCGTTGTGGCAGGCGTTAACAGAAGGCTTACTCCTCCCATTGGATGATAACTATAAAAATGGGGAAGAACTCGCCAAAAATCCGCTGATCGTCCATTTTAAATTCCAACACGACCGCGTCCAGCAAGCAGCCTACTCCTTAATAGCCGAACCGGACCAACTGGCACTCCATTTGCAAATTGGTCAGCTATTATTAGCTAACACGCCCAATGACCAATTGGAAGAACACATTTTTGATATCGTGAATCACTTTAATCAAGCACTCGCTATCATTAATGAGGAAGCTGAAAAATTCCAGTTGGCGGAATTAAATTTACGCGCCGGACAAAAAGCCATAACGGCTTTGGCTTTTCAACCGGCTTTGGCTTATCTGCAAACGGCTCTTGAGTTATTAGAAAACGATGCTTGGCAAAAGCACTATGCATTCTGTTTACAACTCTACACTCAAGCCGCCGAGGCGGCCTTTCTTAACGCTGAGTTTGAGCTGATGGACAAATGGGGACAGGTGGTATTGCAACAAGCCAAAACCGGGCTAGATCGACTGAAAATATACGAAATCCAAATTGAGGCCTATTCGATTCAGGATAAACTGGAAGCGGCGTTGAACAAAGGGTTATCCGTTTTAAACGAATGGGGAATCAGTTTTCCTGATCAACCGACTGATTTGGATATTCAAAAGGCATTGACGGAAACCCAATCTATTTTAAGCAATCAGCCTATAGAACTGTATAATATGCCCAATATAACTGCGCATGACAAGCTGTCTATCATGCGGATTGTATCAGCATTAATTTATGTTTCTTATATAGTGGCACCTAAGTTACTACCACTGTTAACCTGTTTCCAAGTCAATTTTTCACTCAAACACGGTAATGCAGAAGGGTCCGCTGTGGGCTATATTGTTTATGGTCAATTGGTATGTTGTCTAGCAGGAGACATTGACGTAGGCTTTCAATTTAGCAAGCAGGCTTTAAGGTTGGTGGAACAGTTTCCTAACTTTAAGTCTAGGATATTGGCGACATTTGTATCTGGGCTAAGACATTGGAAAGAGCACCTTAGGGAGAGTCTCAAGCCTTCATTGGAAGGATATCAAAGTGGACTGGAAATAGGTGATTTCATCGGCAGTGGCCTTAACGCATCTTTTTACTGCATGCATCTCTATTTTATAGGTAAGGAATTGACCTCCTTAGAACATGAGATGGTTGTCTACAATCATTCCCTTGTTCAACTCAAGCAAGATGTTATTTTAGTGTGGACTGAAGTTACTCAGCAGACGGTTTTGAATTTGATAGGGCGGACTTCGGCAGATTCGCCACCATACTATTTAGGTGGTGAAGCATTTAACGAGAATGAAAGAGTGCCTCTGGATGACTTGGGCTTTATCGCTTTGTATTTAAACAAACTGATTCTCAGTTATTTGTTTCATGCCTATCCTCAAGCGGTTGAAAATGCTTCCCTCGTGGCAAAATATTTAACAGACATTGTAGGAGAAATCTTTCAGCATCTCTTCCACTTTTACGAGTCTCTGGCAAGGCTGGCGGTATATCCTGATTCTCTACCGCCAGAACAAGCCAGTATCCTCGACAAGGTCGCTGCTAATCAGGAAAAAATGCAGAAATGGGCCACACATGCGCCAATGAATTTTTTGCATAAGTTTTATCTGGTGGAAGCAGAACGTTGTCGGGTGTTGGGTAAAGATGGTGATGCTAGGGAATTTTATGATAAAGCCATTGCTTTAGCTCAAGAGCATGAGTATCTCAATGAGGAGGCATTGGCATACGAGCTTGCCGGGCAGTTTTATCTGGCAAAAGGTTTGCCTAAGCTCGCCCAAGTCTACTTGCGTGATGCTCACTATGCTTATCAGCGTTGGGGTGCGCTGGCGAAGGTTAAGGATTTAGAGGAAAGATACCCGCAATTTCTCGCCAAGCCCATTTCAACACCGGTTCAGACGACTATTACGAAAACGCCGGCTGCCACTTTAATGGAACCGACTTCTCTAACGAGTTATTCTAGCTTGTTAGATATAAGTAGTGTGGTGAAGGCTTCTCAAACCCTGTCTGGGGAAATCGTGCTGGAGCGTCTTAAGATAAAAATGATGCATTTGGTGATTGAAAATGCCGGTGCTGAAAAAGGTTTTTTGTTATTGCCTCAAAAATACCAATGGTTTATCGAAGCCGAAGGCAACGTTGGGAGTGAGGAAGTCAACGTGTTGCAGTCCATTCCGGTTGAAGAATCTCAGCAGATGGCCGCCAGCATTATCCATTATGTGGCCCGCACACAACTTCATCTGGTGTTGGATAATGCCACTGAAGCGGAGCAATTTAGCCGTGATCCGTATATTGTCAAACACCGTCCCAAATCGGTGTTATGTGCGCCGTTAGTTAATCAAGGGCAATTGACAGGTATCCTATATTTAGAGAACAACTTAACCGAAGGCGCTTTTACGCCAGATCGTTTGGAAGTGCTTCAAGTGTTGTCTTCGCAAATCGCGATATCGATTGAAAACGCGCTGTTGTATCGGACGCTGGAACAAAAAGTCGAAGAACGTACCGCTCAATTGGCACAAGCCAATACTCAATTGGCCGATGCCAACCAACAAATTATGGGCTTGAATGAGCAACTGAAATCAGAAAACCTCCGCATGAGTGCCGAGTTGGACGTGTCGCGGCAACTGCAACAAATGTTGTTACCGCGGCAAGATGAACTGAGTCAAATCAAGGAATTAGACATTGCTGGATTTATGGAACCGGCTGATGAAGTGGGTGGCGATTACTACGATGTTCTCCAACACAATGGACGGATTCTGTTTGGGATTGGTGATGTGACAGGACATGGATTAGAAAGCGGGGTGCTTGCGATTATGGTGCAAGCGGCGGTACGTGCTCTGCTCTGTAATAATGAAACCGATCCGGTGAGATTTTTGTCGGCGCTCAACCAAACGGTTTATAGCAATGTGCAGCGGATGGAATCGGAGAAAAATCTGACGTTTGCGCTGTTAGAATATTATGAGAATACCGTGCATTTAAGCGGCCAACATGAAGAGATGATTGTGGTGCGAAAGGGCCAGGTTGAATGTATAGACACGGACGAGTTAGGGTTCCCGATTGGCTTAGAAGAAGACATTGCCGCGTTTGTGGCACAGGAAAAAGTGACGTTGAATGCGGGCGATGTGGTCGTACTTTATACTGATGGTATCACAGAAGCGGAAAATCTTGACAGAGAACAATATGGGTTAGAACGAGATTTATCAAGGAGTCCAAGATTTATCAAGGAGTCCAAGATTTATCAAGGAGTCCAAGATTTATCAAGGAGTCCAAGATTTATCAAGGAGTCCAAGATTTATCTTGGACAAGGACTCGTACAAGCTAACCTTGTACGGCATCGTATGTGTCAGTAAAAGTGGGCCATGTTGTAGAATTGATAAGCCTTAGTTTTGTAATGGCCCATTTTGACGCAAAGTCAATTTTTTTAGGAATTATATATATTTTCAGATAATTATATAGTCTCCTTTAGGAGACTTTCGCTTTCAGACAACGGTTTAGCTGTTGGCTGCCAAAGAAATTATTTACCTGAAAATCTATACAAACTTACAAAGTTAAGGCGATAAATCGCCTACTACAAACAGGTTCGTTGTATTTTTTATATTATTTGCTATATTAGTTATTAACTAAGCAGACAAGGAACAATCAATGAACAAACAATCAACGAACAAACAATCATTAGTCTTAGTCGTAGACGATAATCCGCAGAACCTTAAAGTGTTGGGGAACACGCTGAGGGAAAATGGCTTGAGGGTAGCCATTGCTAAAAATGGTGCTGGGGCATTGGCGCTTGTAAAAAAGAACCCGCCTGATCTGATTTTGCTGGATGTGATGATGCCAGAAATGGACGGCTTTGAAGTTTGTAAACGACTCAAGCAACAAGCCGCCACGAAAGAGATTCCAGTGATTTTTCTGACGGCCAAAATCGAAAAAGAGGATATTATCGAAGGCTTGGAGGTGGGGGCGGTTGATTATGTGACTAAACCTTTTAATATCAAGGAGTTAATGGCGAGAGTCCATACGCACCTTGAACTCAAAGCGGCAAGAGATACTATTTTCTTACAAAAAGAAGAACTGAAACAAGCCAATGCCGCTAAAGACAAATTTTTTTCCATCATCTCGCATGATTTAGGTAATTTGTTCAATACGTTAATTGGTTTTACGTCGCTACTCTCCGCGCAAAATGAACAACTGAGTGCCGTTCAAAAAGAGGACTTTGTTCAGCGTTTGCTGCAAGTCTCAAAGAAAGGTTATAGTTTATTGAGTAACCTGTTACAATGGTCAAGTTCGCAAACTGGCCGAATAGCGTGTAAACTAGCGACATTCAATTTGAAAGAGATTGTTGTTGAAAATATTGAATTATTAAGCAGTAACGCCAAAGCTAAAAGTATCGAGCTGTCTTCGTCTATTTCGGATACTGCCACGGTTTTTGCTGACCAAAATATGCTTGATACGGTCATCAGAAACCTGGTGTCAAATGCCCTCAAATTCACGCCGACAAACGGTAGGGTGGAAATAAGCGCAAAAAAAACAGACACGGAGGTTGAAATCTCAATATCAGACACTGGGGTTGGCATAAGCCCTCAAGACATTGAGAAGCTTTTTAGAATTGATATGAGTCATACCACGATTGGAACTAACGACGAAAAAGGCACCGGCTTAGGTTTGGTTTTATGCAAAGAGTTTGTCGAAAAAAACGGCGGTACTATCTGGGTTGAAAGTGAAGTAGGAAAAGGGAGTCGATTTTATATACGTCTGCCTTCGCAAGCTAGTACAACGAATTAGGAAATCAATCGTCATGGTTAGTTGAATGTGAATAGCTTAAGGAAAACCTGGGGAAGGGCCGAGGAGGGCCCAACCCCGATAGGGGTTGAATATGAAACGTAGTAATGAGCGAAGCGAGAATGAAACGTAGTAATGAGCGAAGCGAGATAATAGCTTAAGGAAAACCTGGGGAAGGGCCGAGGAGGGCCCAACCCCGATAGGGGTTGAATATGAAACGTAGTAACGAGCGGAGCGAGATAATAGCTTAAGGAAAACCTGGGGAAGGGCCGGGGAGGGGCCCCAACCCCGTAGGGGTTGAATGTGAAACGCAGTAACTCGCTACGCGAGATAATATGGAATAAAAAGAGGGTGAAAAAAACGAGCAAAATCAACCCATATTTAACACCCCACCCTAACCCCTATTGGGGGAGGTTTTTTTTTGGGGCACCCCAGGTTTCACCAGTTGCTCTTCACATTCAACCCCTATCGGGGTTGGGGGAGTTTTTTTGGGGATCCCCAGGTTTTCCTTAAGCTATTATCGGGGTTGGGGGAGTTTTTTTGGGGATCCCCAGGTTTTCCTTAAGCTATTATCTCGCTCCGCTCGTTACTACGTTTCATATTCAACCCCTATCGGGGTTGGGGAGGGGCGGTTTTTTTTCCCCCTGCTTAAAACGAAATGCGCCCGTTTGAACGCTTGCCAAACTAAAGTTTGGACTCCTGATCAGTGAAGACTATAGTTTGTTTGCATTGTCAAAGCGGTGATTTTTTCCTTGAGTTGCAAATTGTGAATTTCTAATTCGGTATTTTTCGCTTGGAGTTGTTGTTGTAAATGGTGGATTTTTAAGTGAGTATTAATGCGTAACAAGATTTCTTCCTGCTGGAAGGGTTTAGTGATGTAATCCACCGCGCCTAACTCGAAACCTTTTATTTTATCCACGGTATCTGACAAAGCTGTCATAAAAATCACTGGAATCTCTTGAGTTTTGGAATTGGCTTTCAGTCGCTTACAGGTTTCAAAACCATCCATGTGAGGCATCATCACATCTAACAAAATTAAATGCGGGGGATTATATTCAACTATTTCTAGCGCAATTTCTCCATCTTCGGCAACGAACACGTCAAAGTGGTTGGAACGCATAAAAGTGGACAAGACTTTTAAATTGGAAGGCACATCATCCACCATCAGGATTTTAGGCTTTTGTGGCATCGTCATGCTTAACACGGTACGACAGGTTTCTAAATAAACCTGCGCCGCTTTATCATTCTTGTTAACTTGTAAGACTTTCTCAAACAAATGCTGTGCTTTTTCAAATTGTTCCTGATGAAAACATTGAAAACCTTGTTCAAAATCATCTAATGTGGTTGATTTGAGTTCAATAACAGTAGGCGGTTGGGCATCGAACACTTCATAAACTGTCACCGGTTCGGTTTTGCCTTTGACAGTCACACAGTCAATCACGCGAATATTATATTGCGAGAAATCTGTTAATTTATAGTAAGTGTGTTCTGTGATTAACAAAGATGTGCCATAAATTTTTGTGATTTGCTCGATACGAGAAGCTAAATTAACCGCATCCGAGATGACAGTGCCATCCATGCGATTTTTTCCACCCACCGTACCCAGCATGAGCGGCCCCGTATTGACTCCAATACCAATTTTAATCGGCTGAGAGTTTGCCTTTGATCGCTCCTGATTATAGTCAATCAGTTTTTTCAACATAGCAATCGAACCACGTACCGCATCATCTGTGGTTGGAAATAATGCCATAATGGCATCACCGATATATTTATCAATAAAACCATTATGTTGACCAATAATAGGTTCCATTTGACTTAAATAGGCATTGATAAAGTTAAAATTATCTTGTGGTGCCAGTTTTTCAGAAAGGGAAGTAAAGCCACGAATATCGGCAAACAGAATGGTCATTTCTTTTTCAACTTGGTTGCCTAACTGAATATCCAAAATGCTTTTTTTGTCTAGTAAACTTAAAAATTGATGAGGTACAAAGCGTTCATAAGCATTAATGAGTGCGGCTTGTTCGCGGTTTGATTGCTCTAACTGCTGATTCATTTGTTGCAGCTTGGCATTTTGTTCTTCTAGCTGTTTATCCTGAAAATAGCTGCGGAGGGCTTGAGTAACCGTTAATTTTAAGTCTTCAGCGTCCCAAGGTTTGGCGATATAACGATATAATTTGGCCTGATTGACCGCACGAGCGACGGCTTCAATACTCGCTTGTCCCGTCAGCATCACTTTGAGCGTTTTTGCGCTTTTGGCATGAATGCGTTGTAGGAGTTCATCACCTTTCATCTGAGGCATAATGTAGTCAGAGATAACTAAAGGTATTTCAACGTTATCTGCTAACAATTCCTCTATAATTTCCAAGGCTTCTTTGCCACTTTCAGCGAGTTCTATCAGATAGTCCCTACCTAGTGCTTTATTGAGTTCTGCTCTTAAGCTATAGAGTATAACGGGTTCATCATCAACACATAAAATAACGGGCCTACTCAAGATATTTTCCTCTTTGTTGCCCCGGAGAAATCCGATTTTTTTGAAAAATCGGATTTCTTTGGTGAAAATTATTATCCAACACCAACACTCATCTATGCGAACTTTTCTAAACCAGACTTGATCGTCTCTACTAACGTTTCGTGACTCCAAGGCTTGCGTAAACAATAGTGGAGATTGGCTTGCTTTTCGGCACGTTCAACCGCCTCGTCATCAGCTTGGCCTGTCAGCATGATTTTCACTATATTGGGATAGCGGTTATGAACATCAATGAGAAATTCATCGCCTTTTTTCCCCGGCATTAACCAGTCAGAAACAATGACGATAATTTCCTCGTTCTCTTCTTCTAATTCTTCAATGAGCTCCATCGCTTCTTCAGCATCTTCGGCAAATTCGTAGCTATAGGCTTTACCAAATTCGGTTCTCAATTCCCGCCTAAGGCGCTCTAAGATAACTTTTTCGTCATCCACACATAAAATGATGGGTTTAGGCATGATACGTTTCCTTTTTTATAACACACTTCTTGCATTACACAAGAGCCTTGGAATATGTGAAGAGCAACTGGTAAAAGTGAGGGCAACCATAAAGGATTGCCCCTACATTACATAACGGTTTGTAGGGGCAATCCCACGTGCAAAGCCCTTAACTTAATGGCATTGAGGTGAAACCTGGGGAGGTAATTGTGGGTATGTTGGGGATTATGGATAAATCGGAAGAGATACAGTCAATGTCGTTTTACCCGGTTGACTTTCAACGCTAATGTTACCCTCATGTTTTTCAATAATCTTTTTGACAATATCTAACCCCAAGCCGCTCCCTTCGCCAGCAGGTTTAGTGGTAAAAAAAGGTTCAAAGATTTTCTCCTTAATATCTTCTGCAATGCCTTTACCACTGTCAGTGATGCTGATAAACACTTGATTATCTTGCCGACTGACATCAATGGTTAAGGTGCCTTTATACTCCATCGCTTGCAAGGCATTATGAATCAGATTCGTCCAAACTTGATTGAGTTCGTCGGCATAGCACAGAATCGGGGGTAATAGCTCGTAGTGTTTGATGACTTCAATGCGGTGTTTGAGTTGATTTTGATAAAGGGTTAACACGGTTTCAATGCCTTGGGTAATATCGGCATTAACTTTTTCCCCACTGTGATCATAACGAGCAAAATTTTTCAGGGCAAATACAATTTTAGAGGCTCGCTGAACCGAGGTATCAATCGTTCGTGAACTTCTTTGTAAATCAGAAAGCATAGAAGCCGTCTCTAAAAGTCGTTCACTGTCTTGACTTTGTAACAAGGGTAAAAATGGCTCAACGTTGTCATAAATACCCATTTCTACCAATAGATTAGCAGCCGTGTCAGCATCTTCAATCTCGTCTTCTTCTAATTGGCGACTCAATTGACGTTTCAATTTGCGTTCTTCTCTAGCAGACAGCAGGGCTTCTTTTGCCAATGATTTTTGCAGTAAAGCTAAAAAAGCCGAATTAATTGCGCCAAGTGGCGTATTGATTTCGTGAGCAACACCGGCAATCAATTGCCCTAATGCGGCCATTTTTTCAGCTTTAATCAGTTCTTGTTGGCTGGCTTTGAGGTGTTCTAAGGTTTGTTGTAGTTCTTGGTTTTGCGCGATCAATTGTTGTTGCAACTGATTCAGTTTTAGGTGGGTTTCTACACGCGCAAGCACTTCTTCGGCCTGAAAAGGTTTAGTGATGTAATCCACACCTCCCACAGAAAAGGCCTTAACTTTATCAAACACTTCAGTCAAAGCACTGATAAAAATGACGGGAATCTCGCGGGTTTTGTCATCGGCTTTTAATTTTCCACAGACTTCATAGCCATCCATTTCCGGCATTTGAATGTCTAGTAAAATCAAATCTGGCAGCATTGACTGCATAAATGAGAATGCCAATTTGCCATTGACGGCGGGACGTATTTTATAGCCCTGTGCCGTCAACATTTGGGTTAAGAGCTGTAGATTGGCAAGTGTGTCATCTACTATAAGAATAGTGCCTTTTGAATTTGGAGTTTTGTTCATGCTTTTTCTTAAAATAGAACCAACCGCTTCAGCCCCAAAGGGGGGGGAATAATAGTTAATGATTAATGATTAATGATTAATTATTAATTAGGCTCCAACCCCAAAGGGGTTGAATGTGAAACTTTCGTTCCGAGCGGAGCGAGATAATAGCCCCAGGTGAAACCTGGGGTAAAAGGTGTCGGCACGCCTCAACCCCAAAGGGGTTGAATGTGAAAATGATCCATTATACTGTTAATTTTTTGAGTATAACTTTTTTTGTTTAAAGATATAACGATATGAATTTTAAGATATTTTATAAATGATATCATTCACATTCAACCCCTTCAGGGTTGAAGCCTGATATTGGTTTCCCCAGGTTCCACCTGGGGCTATTATCTCGCGTAGCGAAGGACGTCGTTTCACATTCAACCCCTTCGGGGTTGAGGCGTGCCGACACATTTTACCCCAGGTTGCACCTGGGGCTATTCACATTCAACCCCTTCAGGGTTGAAGCTTGTGCTTGCTGAATTAACGCTTGCAACTGATCATACTGAAGATTGTTTGCTAATTCCAGCAACGCATCAGCAAGAGGTTTGTTATACGGACGCACTTGCTCAATCAGGCTTGGCATTGATTCTATTTCCAACGTGATTGCCGCTTGCCGCATTTGCGCCAGTAACTCGTCAGGTAACGCCGCCAATGCGTCTGGTATAGAAATATCTTGTGCGCTCTGTTGTGGTTCAGTACCCTTCACTTGTTCGTAAATATAGCGCACCCCAATATGTTTGTGCATCAACTCGAAAATATCAGCCTCTTTAAAAGGTTTTCGCAAGAAGTCATCACATCCCGCTGCCAATATTTTATCCTGTTCTTCTTTAACGACGCTGGCTGTTAGGGCAATAATGGCAACATTTTGCCCGTTAGGCAAGACTTTGAGGCGTAAAGTCGCCTGTAAACCGTCCATGACGGGCATTTGGATATCCATCCAAATTAAATGGGGTTGCCAATTTTCAAAAATATCAATGGCTTCTTGTCCGTTGCTGGCTTCGCGTAATTCAAAACCAAAAGGATTTAGCAATTGAATTAATAATTGGCGGTTGTCCCTTTTATCGTCCACAATTAAAATACGATAACGGGGTTGATTCGGCTCTAGGGCAATCACTTGACGCGCTGGGTGTTGATTGACAATTTTTGCGGCACTGACTATTTTAGCGCGGATGCTAAATTCAAACACTGTTCCGTTGCCAATTTCGCTTTGTACGATGATGTCACCGCCCATCAATTGCACAAATTGACGACTTATCGGCAAACCAAGCCCGGTACCTTCTTGCGAGGCTCGCCCGGTTGCTGTTTGTGCAAAGGCTTCAAACAATTTCTCTAATTCACCCTCAGCAATGCCGGCACCGGTGTCTCTTAAAATTAATTAAAACTTGCCGCAATTTCGTCCCATCAGTACGGATATAACGCGACACACTCTCATCCCGTTCAATCTGTAATTGTAGGCGCTTACTTTCGGCTTTCAGATAAAATAAGTCACGCACTTCATTCAATAGATGGTGCAAATCAAAATCATGTTCATCCAGCGTGATTTTGCCCGCCTCAATTTTGGACATATCCAACACATCATTGATCAATGAGAGCAAATGGTTACCACTGCGATTGATAATATTGATGTTTTCTTGATGTTCTTGTGGCAAAGTGGGGCTACGCCGCATGATTTGGGCAAAACCTAAAATTGCATTGAGCGGAGTACGCAATTCATGGCTCATACTGGCAAGAAAAGTACTTTTGGCTTTATTGGCAATGTCAGCCGCTTCCTTCGCTTTGAGAGCCAGTTTTGCTTCAGTTGTGGCAAATTCAGCCTTCAACCGCTGTTGGGTTATTTCATGACTCTTTTTTATCAGAATAAATAGGCCGAATGAAGACAAGGAACCAAGCAGGATCATCTGTTTTCCGCTTACTGTCATCTATGAGCAGTCGCACAGATTGAATATTCAGTAGTGCTTTCTTATTGAAAATCCCCAATGACTCCAATAGTTTATCAAGCTTTTGGGCGTTATGAGGGTATTTCAATAATTTTGCGTGGAGTTTCTTGGTTTTTCTTAAATTAATGTAGGTTAAATTGGATTTTTCGCCTATCTTAACTAAATTGGAAGAAACAAATTCTAAGTCCTTAAAAATAGGGCTTAAAACAGTAATCGTTTCTGTCACATCATTTGACAACGTTTGAACAGAGTTTTCAAGTTTGTACAACTGCGCGACGATAAATATAACAGCGCCTATTACCAAAATATTCGCTATTCCAAACAGGGCTATGATTCTTCCATCAATATTTTGATGGATTAATTTCTCCAGTATTTTCATGAGTTTATTACTGATCAGTTATCAGTTATCAGTTATCAGTTTGTAGTAGTCGCTAGTTTGTAGTAGTCGTTGGTTTGTAGTAGTCGCTTTAGCGACTGACGGTTTGTAGTAGTCGCTAGTTTGTATACTCAAGAAGGGAACAAATTGGACTTTTTTTTTGAGAAACAAAAATAACTTAAGTGACTACCGAAAAGCCCCAACGGGGCGAGATTAATATAGCCTGGGGCAACGCCCCAGGAAATCCAAGTATATCCCCAGGCTTTAGCGACTAACAGGCTTAAACACTTGGATTCGGTTATTTGCCGTATCGGCCATATAAACATAACCTTTATCATCAACGATAAGTCCATGTATCTAACTTGGGGGTTAGTCTGCTTTAGTAGACTTGAGCTTTTAGCCTGGGGATTTATCCCTAGGCTTTAGCGACTAACGGGCTTAAACACTTGGATTCGGTTATTTGCCGTATCGGCCACATAAACATAACCTCTGTCATCAACGATGAGTCCATGTATCTTGCCAAATTCACCCACTTTATTGCCAAACTTTCCCCATCTGGCAATAAAGTTTAAATCTTTGTCAAATACCTGAATTCTGTCGTTGTGGAGTTCTCCCACGTAAATATTGTCAGACGAGTCAATCGCAATACCGGTTGGTTTTCTAAACTCGCCCGGCGCACTGCCTTCTTTGCCCCATTGTTTGAGGAACTTTCCTTCTTTTGAGTAAAGTTGAATGCGATTATTGCCGAAATCACTGACCCAAATATTTCCTTGACTGTCGGCTTTGGCGGCTTCAGGCCTCCTCATTTTGCCGGGCGCTGAACCTTTGCCACCAAAAACGAACTGAAAATGACCTTCTAAGTCAAAGACTTCTACCCGGTTATTACCGGTGTCGGCCATGTAAAGCAGTCCATTTGCAATGTCCATAAATTCTGCTTCCATGTTTTCGCCCGGTTCTGTGCCAAAATCGCTGAACGTTTTTAAGTGGTTATGATTTTTATCGAATTTTTTGATATAACCACTCAAATGGTCAGCCACAAAAATATTGCCAAAGGGGTCAACAGCAATCCCTTCAGGTTTCTCAAATCGCTCTTCTTCATCTCCAGGGCCACCAAATTGCGTGATAAAATCGCCCGTTGTCTTATTGAAAACTTGCACATTGGCATTGACGGCATCTGTGACAAGTAGATTGCCATTGATATCCCAGGCAAAATCTTCAACATACTGAAATTGGCCCTCGCCACGCCCTTTTGAGCCTATAGTCATAACGTGTTCAAATTGAACTTTCATCCCGGCTTTTAGGTGAGGGGCCGGTGTCTGGCTTTGTTGTCCTGCAAAAGTGATTGATAAACAAGTAAAAATGACGACAGAGATGAGGGTTTTTAATAACATTTTCATCGCAATATGACTCCCCATTACTTGATAACGAATTAAAAATGAAAAATGAAAAATGAAAAATGATGTCATTTCGTTTCGGTTTCTTTGCTTTGAGAAAGCTTGAGAAACCTTATAAACTCACTTTCAATCAATACTTTTTGATATGTTATTGATTTTTATGATTCAATTCAACTCTTAATTCGCAGTCCAAACGTCAGGAAAGCGGCTGGAGTCCAAACTTTAGTTTGGCAGGGTGAAAAAAGAGGTGCAAAAATATCTCAAATTACCTCAGTTTGCAACCCCCGTTATGAAGTTTTTTTTTGCCTCCTGCGATTGAAAATAATAACTACAAGGATTGTATATAATAAGGGATTTTAGAAACTAATAACTACAGGCCGATTCGTTATAAAAACAACTACAGGCCGATTCGTTATAATAAAGGATAACTAAAAAACTTAGGATAACATAAGTTTGTCGCTAAAATACTTACTTTTATAAGCAAATAATCCTTATTGATAATGCATGAAATAAAATCCGTTTATTCTAGATTCTGTGTAACTCTGTGATAGTCTGTGAACTCTGTGTTGAAAATGGTGTTGAAAACGGCGTTGAAAGATGACGACTATTACAAACTGATAGGTGTTAAGATTTTATAACGGATTTTATAACGGATTGGCTTATAAAGGGATATAATGCTGGATCAGAATTTGATTCGCACTTCAAAACGTTCTGATCAACAATCCTTTCATAAACAAATCCCTTCTAAAATACATCGCTTTCCGTTATTGCATTGGCTCGTTATTTACTTACTTCTCACTTGGAGATCAAAACCATGAACTTGACTTTGAAATCGGCCTTAAAGTTAAATGCCATATCGTGTGCTTATGAAAAAATCAGGAATTTACCAGTCCCCTTTAGGGGACTTTAGCTTTGGCTCTTTCTCGTTTATTTCTTAACTTAATGGCATTGCGGCAGTGGCAGCGCTTACAGCGACTGTAGCAACGCCAACTTGGCTAATCCGTCTTATAACCCTGATACCAACACCATTAATTTACCGTTAGTCAGAGTGCTTAACGATCCGACGGAACGATTGGACTTTGTGGAAGCTAAACTCCAGTTAGTTCCTGGAACTGGACTGTTTGGTTTTGCGCTGTCTGGGCACACGAGGTTGGGTGAAGATTGCGCGTATGTCAATCCGATTGCCACTTTTGACTTCAGTAACGACCAACTTCATTTGCCCATTTTACAACTGTTCGCCCAGACACTCGGCGATACCGTATTCTATTACCATGCACGTTTTGAACGGGATAGCAGCCGGGGAGTGTTTAGACTAAACAATCTTGACGAACCCAAGTTCGCATGCATCATAGGCCGCGGAAAACACAATTTTGCGCTTGCCACCGGGAGTCCTGGTGAACTGGGCTTGCTCAAAGTGAAATTTAGACTTTTTTCAGACTGGGGTGAAGGGAATTCATTCATAATATAATGAACGAAACGTCCAAATCTAAACCGTGTGCAGTATAATCCAGAAAAATTGTCGAGAAAATACGATCGGTTTCAAACGTCAACATGGCCCTCAATTGATGAGGGTTGCTCCTTAATCCCAAAAAATTGTCGAGAAAGAAAATACGCGAGGTTTCAAACGTCAACATGGCCCTCAATTGATGAGGGTTGCTTCTTAATCCAAAAAAATTGTTGAGAAAGAAAATACGCGAGGTTTCAAACGTCAACATGGCCCTCAATTGATGAGGGTAATACGATCGGTTTCAAACGCCCAAACTTTAGTTTGGCAGTGCCAGAAAATGTTTAGCAGTGCCAAGTTAAAACTGGCCGATTCCTGTTACACGTCAATAGAACATTGACAGAGTACTAGTACAGCTAATATTGCTCCTAAACGAATTATGTTTGCCGTGCGGCCAAACTAAAATCGTCGGCAAAATTTGTTGTTAAGCGAAAAACTTTTGCGTAGATTGGACGTCTGCCAAACTAAAGTTTGGACTCCTGCCAACCTGATAACTGATAACTGATAACTGATAACTGATAACTGACCATGGATACTCTCTTAGTTATTGATGATATGCCTTACAATATCTTGCTGAGTTTTTTAAGCAAGAAGGGCTTCAAAGTGTTAGTCGCTCACGACGGCAAAGATGGTATCAGGATGGCTGAGTTGACTCAGCCCGATTTGATACTGTTAGACGTGACTATGCCAGAAATGGATGGTTTTGAGGCTTGTCAAGCCCTCAAAAATCATGAAAAAACTCAAGACATCCCAGTCATTTTTATGACCGCACGGACAGATATCGTTGATAAACTCAAAGGTTTTGAGTTAGGTGCCGCCGATTACATCACTAAACCACTTCAGCTTGAAGAAGTGTTGGCTCGTGTCACCACCCACCTGAAGTTATGCAAATTACATCGACAGTTACAACAGGAAATCATTAATCGCAAACAAGTAGAAATTTCCTTACAGGCTGAACGAGATGCGTTAGCAGAGCGCACGGCCCAATTAAGTCAGGCGAATGTTGAACTGGCTCACGCCGCTAGGCTCAAAGATGAATTTCTCGCCAATATGAGCCACGAATTACGCTCACCGCTGACGGCCATTTTAGGCATATCGCAAACGTTCCTAGAGGAATTTTATGGCCCCCTCAACGACAAGCAACGCAAATCCATACGTACCCTAGAAGAGAGTGGCGAGCACTTACTGGCTTTGATCAACGATATTCTTGATTTGTCCAAAATAGAAGCCGAGAAATTAACGTTAAATCTCAACACCGTCTCTGTAAATGACGTTTGCCAAGCATGCCTCCGTATGACTAAGGAAGCGGCTTTCAAAAAACAAATTCGGGTTGCCACCACCTTAGATTACGCTATAGACACGATTCAAGCCGATGAACGTCGCTTAAAGCAAATCCTTGTCAACTTGCTCTCGAATGCGGTTAAGTTTACGCCTGAAGGCGGTTCAATTAGATTAGAGGTGAATGGTGATGCTGAACATGGCGTGATTGACTTTAGCGTTCGGGACACCGGCTACGGCATTGCCAAAGAAGACATGAAACACCTCTTTGAACCTTTTGTGCAAGTGGGTGGCACTCTCAATCGGGCACAGGAAGGCACCGGGTTGGGCTTATCTCTCGTGTATCGTTTGGCCGAAATGCACGGTGGTAGCGTCTCAGTCGAGAGTCTTGTTGATCAAGGTAGCTGCTTCACTATCTCGCTGCCTTGGCAAGCTTATATGCCAGACAACTCATCCCTTTCTGAAATGGGGCCACTTCCAACGGCGCGTGAACCAGAATCGGCACTCATTGACAATATTCATACGTCCGCGGTGATTTTATTAGCGGACGATCAAGAAACCACCACCCACTTTCTATTTGACTACCTCACCACGCTAGGCTACCAAGTGATTGTCGCACGGGATGGGGTTGACGCGGTTGAACAATGCCAAGCCAAACACCCTAATCTCATTTTGATGGATATTCAAATGCCAGTGATGAGTGGACTAGATGCCATCCGAGAAATTCGGGCGGATACCGATATCGCACCGATACCCATCATTGCTCTCACCGCTCTCGCTATGCCCGGCGATAAAAAGCGTTGTCTTTCGGCTGGAGCGAATGATTATTTGAGTAAACCCGTTAATCTGAAAAAACTGGTAACGGCCATTGAAGCACTATTGTGATTCATAAAACTCAGGAATTCATAAGTTCGTTCAATTTCCAAAAGCCAACTAAAAACTTAACTAATGACTGACAATCGACAATGGATACTCTCTTAGTTATTGAGGAGACGCTTGACAATAGACGGTTGCTAATTATCAATCATGTTATGCCATTTTTTATTTTTGACGTGCTAAAATGTAAAAAATCGTAAAAAGCTCAATATATCACTGTGGTAACTACTAAGAACTGGGAATTGACAATGAAGACTCTCTTAGTTATTAATATGCTTGACAATATCGGACTCTGGCTCGTTAAGCGAGCACGGTTTAAAGTGCCGGTGACTCATAATGATGAATATTTGAATAAGCCCGTTAATCTGAAAAAAAAAGGGTTACCGCCATTAAAGTACTATTATAGCCTTCTATGACAAATTATACGTTACACATATTTGCGCTTTGTCATTTCTCGGCTCTGAGAAATCACGTTGTCATTTCGGTTTCGACAATAGGAGAAAGCTTGAGAAAGCTTGAGAAATCTTGAGAAATCTTATTGGGCGGCAACAAATGACAAAAGCTCAATTTATGGCGGTTTTTCACAGAAAACCCTAATAATTCATGAGACAATAAAAAAAGAAGACTTAAACTTCCCTATAGTATGTAATAATATTTGGGCACCCAAAAACCGTAAAACATTGGGCAACGCTTTTTGGTTTATGCCCGGATTTTTCTAAACAACTATAGACGACTGATAACTGATAAGACTGATCACTGAACACTGATAACTGAAAGTACAACGGATACGCGAAATAAACGGATTTTTTCGGCTGAATGAAAGGATTGAAAGTCAATAAAAATACGCTAAAGTTTCGCGGAGCGAATTTAGCCTGAAATTCTAAACCAAACGGGTCAATTTTTATTTTCACCCGCATCTGTACATTCCGTATAACTGATCACTGAAAAACTGATCACTGGACACTGAAATACCATGGATACTCTCTTAATTATTGACGATACGCCTGACAATATCGAAATCTTGCTTGATTTGTTAAGCAAGCGAGATTTTAAAGTGCTAGCGGCTAACAATGGTGAAGATGGTATTAAAACGGCTGAGTTTGCTCAGCCCGATTTGATACTGTTAGATGTGACTATGCCCGGCATGGATGGGTTTGAAGTGTGTAAAATACTCAAATCCAAACCCAAAATGAAAGACATCCCAGTCATTTTTATGACCGCACGAACATATCTCGTTGATAAACTCAAAGGTTTTGAGTTAGGCGCAGCCGATTACATCACTAAACCACTTCAGCTTGAAGAAGTATTGGCTCGCGTCACGACCCATCTGAATGTCCACAAATTACAGCGGCAACTTGTCCGGCAAAATCAACAGTTAATCGAAGAAATAAACCGACGCAAACAGGCGGAAATGGAACGTGAAAAAGCCTTAGAAGCCTTGCAAGCTGAGAAAGCTTCATTAGCCAAACGTGTTGAAGAACGCACGGCCGATTTGCGGGTGGCAAACACTGAATTGACTCGCGCCCTGCGCCTCAAAGATGAATTCCTCGCCAGCATGAGCCACGAATTACGCACACCATTGACGGCCATTTTAGGCATCTCAGAAGCACTTCAAGAGTCTGTTTATGGCCCCCTCAACGACAAGCAACGCAAATACATGCGTACACTCGAAAACAGTGGCAATCACTTACTGGCTTTGATTAATGATTTGCTTGACTTTTCCAGAATCGAAGCGGGCAAATTAAGCTTAGAAATCGACACAGTTTCTGTGAATGATGTTTGCCAAGTGAGCTTACAGATAACGCTTGACGCGGCCCACAAAAAACAAATTCGGGTTTCTACTACCTTAGACCATGCTGTAGAAACGATTCAAGCCGATGAACGTCGCTTAAAGCAAATCCTTGTCAACTTGCTATCGAATGCGGTTAAGTTTACGCCAAAAGGCGGTTCTATTAAATTAGAAGTGAACGGTGATGCTAAAAATGGCCTCGTTTATTTTAGCGTTCAGGACACCGGCATAGGCATTGCGGAAGAAGATATCAAATACCTCTTTGACCCCTTTGTACAACTAGATGGAGGCCTCAATCGAGCACAAGAAGGTACGGGGCTGGGCTTGTCATTGGTACATCGTTTGACTGAATTACACAAAGGTCGTATTTCTGTCGAAAGTCAAATCGGCAAGGGTAGCCGCTTCACCATCTCGTTACCCTGGCAGGAATCTTGTTTGTAGTAGGCGATTTATCGCCTCTCAGGAGTCCAAACTTTAGTTTGGCAGTTGTTAGGCAGTCGTCCAAACTTTAGTTTGGCAGTCGCAACAACTCCCGGTTTTTCCTATCCCTATCCAACCAAACCCTTTCTCTTGAGGGCCATGATGAGGATGAAACAGATCAGCAATATACAGATAACTCATTGATTTCACAAACATTGATTAGCATAAACTACCATTATTCACTGTTCATCAAAGTTTATCATTAAGACACCTATTTTATGAAAAACTATTACAATATTTCATCCAGGCTTATATGCAATCCATGTAGTTATACTGTCATCCTTGCTTATATGCAATCCTTGTAGTTATACATAAATGTGCAACAACTTACTTAACTATGAGCCCTAAAACCATACGCACATTACTTGAAGAAGGCATCCACCCCTATTGGCTCAAAGCCGAAGCCAAATTAATCAAACCCTTGCTCCGTGAATATCGGGATTGGTTCAAAAAGCAGGAACCCTCTGACAGAAAAAGACTGAGAAAAGCGAACGGAAAAACCGCGAAGCGGCAAACGCTTGCCCAAACTCTCGTCAAATTTCTCTGCTATCGGCTCGACTTAGAATTAACCAACATGGCTATCCGCCGCGAACAATATGCCGAGTTTAGCAAACGCTATAGTAAAGCTTTCAACCCCAGGGAGCAAAACAAACATATCCTTGATTTTGCCAAATGGCTCGGCGCCAGTCGGTGGCAATTATGGGGAGACAAAAAAGCCTTTTCCCGTTGGTTTGGGCAAGATGCCATAGTGGATCGTTATCGACGTCTGCAAGGAATCAGTGAACGCCGATTGAGCTTTTTCTCAAAAAGGTTAGGCTATTTAGCGACTATCGTCTTGAGTGAAGAAGGCAGGGAAATAGAATTATGGCAACTTCTCCATTTAGAAAAGATCATTAAACCTTTGCTGCACTATACCGGTGATAATCGTGTTCGCCTTGAAGCGTTTCGTTGTCTGGCGACGACGTTAAAACAATTACCCGATGAAATTCAACAAGATAGTGTTAGCCAAGATACACTACAATATATTTATCGCACCAGCGTCGATTATAAGCAAGATGTTTGGCTTCAGTGCGAAGCAATCCAATTATTGGAAAGCCTCTCACCCCAGACGTTGCAAGTGGTTTTGCGAAAACGCTTTAATGAACCCGGCGACAGCGATGATTTTTTTGTACGCCGACGCGCGGTGGAATTATTAGGTAGAAATTTACAAAAACGGCCTGAACTCCTTGAACTCATTCCCACCATTGTTCAAGATACTAGCCCTTATGTGCGTCAAGAATTGGCAAAAGCGTTAGTAGCCGCGCCGGTTGACACGGTGCAAACTTATTTGCACCAATTGGTACATCAGGATGAAGAAGCCTCGGTAAGAGCGGCGGCGCTGTTGGAAATACTGTCCTTATTGCCGCGCCACGAACTGAATGAGTTTTTGTTGCAAGTGCTTATCGACAGTTTAGCCAATGAAACGGATAACTTTGTCTTGCGTGTTGCTCTCAAAGTTGCCACCGATATCTGTCAGGTAGTTGATGAAGTACTTTCCGATGATTGGACGATTGAAACGGAAGATAAAACCAGAGCGCGACACTGGCAGGAAGCGCTCCTAAAACAAATAGAAGAAATTCACAGATCAGCCGATAAACCCATCCCGGTACGCCGTTGGGCAGCACAAGCCGCCGAGCGGCTCTGGTGTCAGATGGAACCGCAAGCGCATGCCCTGCGAACCCAGTTACAAGAAAAACTGCAAACGCTTAAACCAGAGCAACGCCGACGTTTAAAGAAACGGGACTTAATCATAAAATCACCCCTATTTCAAAAGGGAGGACTCCCCTTACCTGGTAGTCGCGCTGAAAAACCAAGCCTGTTCAAGAAACTGACTTTCTTGAACCCATTTCAAAAACCTTTACGGGCTGATGATGCCACACTGGCGCGAGTCTTGTCGGTGATGTGTCAAGAAGATTTTGGTTATGATGTGGTGCAAAACGAATCTAGCAAAACCATTATTCGCGGACATTTATTTGGGTTTCGGCTGTGGCGATTGATACATGAATTTCGCTATCCCGATCCGTCCAAACGTCAAGCGTTTCGACACACCACTGGCCGGCATTTTCCAGGAGAATTACGCATTCCTTCTGGCATCCTGAGTGAATTAGCGGAAACTAAAATCCCTGGTGAGCCTTTGTTCATTGCACCGGAAGGCGGTTGGCGGCCTTATTTGCCTTTAGTTGATGAAATGCTTGATTGTTTGCGCTCTCAAAAGGTACAGATTTACACCAGCGAAGGCATTACCACCGTAAAAGCACCCAGATTTCCGTGGCGGCGACTTTTTGCGCGTTTCTCATTAACATGGCGTTATGCCAATTATGCCCATTTACGTAATTGGAACGAACAAAGCCAATCACCAGCTTCTACTTATATTGAGGCACTGCGAAGTTTGGGCTTTAAGATAGAGTATCAACCCCACACTTACCCAAGCCTACCAGAATTTAAGGCCGATCCGGCAGTGCAACGGTTTTTTCCGGTGATAATACCCTTTGGCGATCTTAGCGATCTAAAAGAAATTTGGTTACGCATCCAAGAATACTTTTTTTCAGTCTATCAAAATGACTTACAAGATTTAAGTATTTTTGCGGTCGCCGCACTCGGTTATTTTTTCTTTAAGCACCTGTACGCCAACCTATTGCTCAACCGCACCCGCGCTAATATTCCTTTAATCGTAGGCGGCTGGGGCACGCGCGGCAAATCGGGCACCGAACGCATTAAAGCGGCGATGTTTAATGCCTTGGGCTATAGCATTTTTTCCAAAACCACCGGCTGCGAAGCCATGTTTTTACACGCCAGTCCTTTTGATGTTACCCACGAAATGTTTTTGTTCCGCCCTTACGATAAAGCGACGATTTGGGAACAGTACAATGTGTTGCGCCAAGCGGATAAAATGGATATGGACATTTTTTTGTGGGAATGTATGGGGCTTACCCCGGCTTATGTGGAAATCCTGCAAAGACAATGGACACGCGATGATATTTCAACAATAACAAACACTTATCCTGACCATGAAGATTTGCAAGGCCCGGCCGGCATTAATATTCCGCAAGTGATGACCAATTTCATTCCGCGCAATGCCACTTTGGTGAGTACCGAAGAACAAATGTTGCCGATACTACAGACGGCCGCGGATGAATTTAATACGCCCCTACGCCCGGTTAATTGGTTACAAGCCGGGTTATTGACACCCGATGTTTTGCAACGTTTTCCTTACGAAGAGCATCCTTATAATATCGCTTTAGTGCTGGCAGTGGGCGATGAATTAGGGATTGAGGCCGATTTTGGCCTCAAAGAAATGGCCGATCGCGTCGTGCTGGATTTAGGCGTTTTAAAATCTTACCCCATTGCGTCGATAAAAACCCGCAAACTGGAATTTGTGATGGGCATGTCTGCCAATGAACGGTTTGGGGCTTTAGGCAATTGGTCAAGAATGGGTTTTCGTGATCAAGACTTTGAAAAAGAGCCGGGCATTTGGCTAAGCACCATCGTCAACAATCGGGCCGATCGCATTGCTCGCTCCCGCGTTTTTGCCAGTCTGTTGGTGGAAGACGTGAGCGCCGATCAACATGTTCTTATTGGCACCAATTTAACCGGCATGCTGGGCTACATCCGCGAAACTTGGGAAAGCTATGCGCCCAAACTAACATTATGGCAAACCCCCGCTAGTCCTTCGACAACGGCAGAGACTTCACAAGAAGCGCCTTTATCAAAGGAAGGAATTTCAGAACATGGCCCCCTAACCCAGTTACAAGCCGCCGCTCGCGCTTATCGCATCCCGGTTACCGAAGAACAGATGCAAACACGTTTGCGTATCATGCTTGAATCACAAGGTGACTTGCCGAACCTTGAGGATTTATTGAACTTATGGCAACAACCCAAAAAACTCCATGAAAGTTTGCCTGACACCGTAGACGCAGACAATGCCAAGGAGATTTTAGAGCGGCTTGAAATTGATGTTAAAAATTACGAGGCCTATCAAGCACTTGCCACCAAAATCGAAAAAGCCACCGACAGCCAACACGACGAATTAGACAATGCCTATCGTCAAGTTCTCTGGCAATGGTTTGAAAGCAAACTGGTTGTTATTCACAATCCCTACACGCCCGGCAATCAAATTGTTCAACGCATCAGCGCCAGTACGCCGCCCGGCTTTCTCAACCGCATTATGGGCATGCAAAACATCAAAGGCACCGGACTTGACTTTGTGTATCGCTGGCAAGCGTGGGAGGCCTGTTATAAGGCGGGAGAACAATTAAAAAACAATAGCTTACGCATTGCAGAACAAGGCCTCAATGCGCTGGCATCATTCAAAGAATATGGGCCTTTGAGCGAAGAATATGTGCGTAAAACTATCGCTCAAGTCCAAGAAACCCCAACCGGACAACTGGCCCAATTTCAAACCAATTTCACGTTAATACTCTCTAACCTGCAACAAGCGATGAATGAAATCAATGCCGCGGGCGGAGATAAAGACAGTCAAACGGGTGGTTTTTTTCAAAAAGTGATTGAATACCTTGAAAAATTCTTGGATGCGGGCGATGCGGTAAAGCGGCGTAAAACGGCCGATCAGGTTTATAAAGACATGGTAACAAGGCGCATCAGTAACCAAACCGCTGCAAGTGAAGTGAAAAAACTCAATAAACGTCAGAAAGGTGGTTGGTTGAGTGCTAAAATAACGAATTGGCTACGGTGGTTTAGGCGTTAGGCAGGAGTCGGCCAACTTTAGTTTGGCAGGGTGTAGTACAACGGATGACGTGGATAAACGGATTGAGTACAACGAATTACGCGGATTAACGAATTGAGTACAGCTAATTACGCGGATAAACGAATTTAGTACAACTAATTGCGTGGATTAACGAATACAGTACAACGGATTTGGGGAGATCACTCCTTGATCATCAAGTACAACGAATGACTTAAACTCATCCTTGCTTATACCCAATCCTTGTTGAAATTTAGTACAACTAATTTTAAGGTTTTAAATGTCTTTTACAAGGATTGTATATAATAAGGGATTTTCTTTTACAAGGATTGTATATAATAAGGGATTTTTTATAAGGATTGTTTATAATAACGGATTTATACAAGGATTGGTTATAATAAGGAATTTTAGAAACAAGCATAATCTCACTAGAAATAGTTCATTCTCTAAACGAATAAATCCTTTTTTATATACAATCCTTGTTGTTATTGGTTGGGCGCACGAAAAAGCCCCAACATGCTAAAGCGGGTTTGGGGGCCATAAACTCTTTTGGAAGTTTTCAAATTCAACGATGGCCCTCAAAAAAATGTTGTCTATAATAGACACTTTAGACAAAAAATCCGAAGCGTTGTTGGAGTCCAAAGCTTTAGCTTTGGTCGGGTCATTTTTGTAGAGCAAATTGTAATCAAATTGATAAATTACGCAAGGCGCTAAAGCGCCTACTACAAACGCAAGGCGCTAAAGCGCCTACTACAAACTAAGGCGCTAAAGCGTTGGACTCCAACATGCTAAAGCGGGTTTGGGGGCCATAAACTCTTTTGGAAGTTTTCAAATTAAAGTATGGCCCTCAAAAAATGTTGTCTATAATAGACACTTTAGACAAAAAATCCGAAGCGTTGTTGGAGTCCAAAGCTTTAGCTTTGGCAGATTACAACAAATTCGGGTCATTTTTGTAGAGCAAATTGTAATCAAATTGATAAATTACGCAAGGCGCTAAAGCGCCTACTACAAACGCAAGGCGCTAAAGCGCCTACTACAAACTACTTAGGCGCTAAAGCGCCCAACATGCTAAAGCGGGTTTGGGGGCCATAAACTCTTTTGGAAGTTTTCAAATTCAACGATGGCCCTCAAAAAAATGTTGTCTATAATAGACACTTTAGACAACAAATCCGAAGCGTTGTTGGAGTTCAAAGCTTTAGCTTTGGCTTTAGAGTCCAACAAATCTGTCTCCAACAACAGTATACAAAAATTGAATTGACCAATAACAATTTTTATTTGCTATGCGTATCCTACTCGTTGTTAGTCTAATTGCTCTGTTCGTCTGGCAAGGTTGGCCTCACTTGGACGCTTGGCTTATGAGCCAAGGTAATAAACCCATTTGGTCACAAGAACAACTCGCCCAGACGCATAAACGTACTGTCTATATATTAGATCGCCAGCGCTGGACCGATTTTCCTATCATGCCTAAGCAAACGCTGTTCAGAGTGTTGAGCAATGCCACTGTTCCTCGTGAACTCAGTCTCGATAGTGAGTTGGAGTGGCATTATGCGTTACGATACCAAATTCTTGATAAAGACGGCAAGGTATTGGTTGAGCGTGATTATCATCATCGCACCAAGGTGACGGTTTACCAAGAACGTTATACCGCTAAAAAGGTGCGCCCGGCGTTTTATATTGATCCAAATCAACAGCCCACCGATGGGCGCTTTATGCTCATTCATCTCAGTGAGATACCCAATGCAGCCTTGTTGCGACTGCGTATTCATTCAACCGCTGCCGATGTGACTGATGTCGGCGTTCGCGTTTATCGGCGGCAACGGACGGATGAGAGCAGACTGGCTTATTTGTGGCATCGCCTAAACGAGAGAGATAAACAAGGTTTGGCGCGGGGTAATATTTATGAGCATGACTTGTTGAGTGAGCCAGAAAAACGCAATTTGTTGCGAGAAAGATGGGCCCCCGTCGGCCCGTTGGGCGTGGCTGCACGCGAGTATCTGCCCAAAGATATTTATCTTCGCCGCACAATCACTGGCGATATCATTCGTCCGCCGGTGCAAAGTTATGGGGTATTCGTTGATGCACTGCATTGGATAACGTTGCCATTATTAGAAGAAGGAGGGCGAGTGCATTTACGTTTTAGCGAAGCACTCCCGTTGCCGGGGCAAACTCCTACCAAACTCCCGGTTAAAATGACCATTAAATGGTATGGGCGGCGCTCAAAGGAGCGTGCTGAACATAGTTTTACTTGGGAGGGCAGCGAAAACGGTTTTGAGCAGCAATTTGCGGGCGGGTTATTAGAAATAAGGGCCTCTCAGCCGGCGATGATGCGCGTCTTTTTGAAAAAGGCCGACGCACCGGTAGAAATTACGCCCGCGCCTCTCCGTTTAAGTGCGACGCTAATACAAAAAAACCTGCCGGTGGAATTTGATATCAATCATAGTCATGGACAAGCCACACCAGTGCGCCTTAACCTTCGAGCCGTGTTAAAAGGAAAAATGGGCCAGGCGCAAGGATTGAATGGTTCAAATGCCTCTAAACCCTTGCCCCTTTCTATAATACCCCTATTCCGTTCTCCTTGTAGTGTGACTTATACGCTATTGAATGCCAACGGGCAGTCTAAAAAAACGGGCACTTTGCTGTTAACACAATCGCGTTCTTTTTACGATAGAACAACCAAACAGTGGTGGGGCCAATTTGAAGTTTCTGAGGCCGACAGTTATTATTTATCTATTCCAGCCAACATCGTGACGCTGCGCTTAACTAGCCCTTGCGCGGTATTGGTAGCGGTTTATAATCGCCCACCGGGCCTGTTGCGAAAAGTCCGCATCCCCGAAGACTATTATTATTCGCCGGATAAAGGCGAACGGCTACCAACGTGGTTTAGGATCCGTCCAAAAGATTACGAGGCCTTATCTGAACAGAATCGTATTTTACGGACAATGATTCAACGCCGCCCACCGCGTGATGAGGAAAATATAGAAATTATGGCGGGCCGCTATATTTGGGAAGACTATCGGCCGGTGGGAAAATATCGGTCGCGCTATATACTAACGCCCAGAGATAGTCAATTACCGATACGCGAACAAGCGTTGGGGGCTTTTTATCAAGAAATTCTCCAAAATCGCCCGGTGAGACTACAATTTGTCAATCTCAGAAGAATGATACAACCTAATCTGATTTATTTGCGTCCGCAGAAAAATCGGGCGAGAAGACGTCCGACAAAAATACGCATTCTGTTGGACAATCGGTTGCATTATGAAGGCTATCTCACGAACAGTCGTGGCGAATTGAGACTTCCCAAGCTGACGGCGAGGACACATACACTGCGCCTACAAGTCAATGGCAAGGCACAATTTTATATTAATCATGCCAAACCAAAAGACGGACAAGCGATTTATATTAAACGCTTAATCCATCGTTTTGACTCACAAGGGCTACGATTTTTTTATGAAAAACGTAGCGAAGACAAAGAGTTAGTCTCGGCCCGAGTCTACTTACCACAAGGTATCCAAGATCGAATACAAGTACAAGTCAAATTGAGCGCGGCAAACTTCCAAGGTTTGGCAAAGCTCGGCGGTTTTTCTGAGAAAAGCGATAGAATGACGCGCCCAAGTTTCTTGAAGGCACTGAGTTTTTCTAAAACACGCTCAACCCTGAGTACACATAGCGGTTGGACTTTTCCGCAACGCTTTTATGATTTGCGCCCTGCCGGCGAAGGACAAATAATGGTATTGAATACTCGCCATCTTTTCGTTGATGCTGGCCGATTCTTTGTGATTCCGTTGCAAACCGATTTGCCGGTTGGACAATATCAAATTGAATTAACGCCTAAAAAAACCTTGGGCGCTTATCTCACTTTGAGTAAAATTACGGCCGGTGTAGAAGAACAGCGGAAATTTTTTCAACAAACTCAACCTTATGAAATGCTATTTTAGCAATGGAGTCCAAACTTTAGTTTGGCAATAATAACTACAAGGATTGTATATAATAAGGGATTTTATACAAGGATTGTATATAAGAAGGGATTTTATACAAGGATTGTATATAATAAGGGATTTTCTTCTACAAGGATTGTATATAAGAAGGGATTTTATACAAGGATTGTATATAATAAGGGATTTTATAAACGAGTCTAATATCACTATAAATTGTTCATTTTCTTACCTAAGCTTCTTAACTAAGCGAATAAATCCTTTTTTATATACAATCCTTGTAGTTATTGTAGACAATCCTTGTAGTTAATAATGTGTTCATTCTCTTATCATTGCTAAGAAAAGAAAAAATCATTTTTTATATACAATCATCCTTGTAGATATTGTGTTCATTCTCTTAACTAAGCAAAGAAATCATTTTTTATATACAATCCTTGTAGTTCAATCCTTGTAGATATTGTGTTCATTCTCTTATCATTGCTAAGAAAAGAAAAAATCCTTTCTTATATACAATCCTTGTTGTAAACGGGAAAATGCGCCCATCAACCTTGCACACCTTGACACAATCACTTGGAAAATTTGAGATGAAATCTATTATTAATCAACTAGTTATCATTTGTTGTTGTATAACTGTCATCGTCTCATGCCAAAACCCCGCAGAATCTCCAAAAGACACCGTCACCACGACAAAAGATAGAAAAGAAACAAAATTGTACCCAGCGATACCGGCAAAATCTCTAAAAAAGGCACTCGCCGCCGCCAAAGGCGGAAAATATGTGGCCCCTAGCACCGCAGAAGTGCGCGAAGCAGAGGCCTTATTTATACGCACTCTGCAAGGTGAACAAAGTCAAGACTTGCAAAACGCTTGGCAAGCCCAAGGCTTCATATTAGGAACACTCACGCAGAAAGGCACAACCTTTACGGTAGTGCAAGAAGCTAACGAAAAACGCACCGGGCGCGGTTTTTATCTGTTTCGTCAGAAGGGCGGTTTACCCGTTGCATTACAAGCACCGCATAGCTATAAAGATTTATATACGAGAAAAATTGCCCGCAAGTTAATGCGTGAAGGCAATTACGTAGCGGCCGGCTGGAACACAGTGCCCCGTTACGGAAAGAATAAGTACGAGGATTTTGCCGATATGGCACATCTTGATGACACTATTTTTCAAGCCTTTGGGCGGGCATTTGCAAAGCAATATCCAACGGGAACAATTGCTCAATTACACGGCTTTGCCCAAGGGTACCGCAAAACGGTGGTTGGAAAAACCGCCGATTTGATTTTCAGTGGTACCACCAAAAGGCCTTCTCAGCGCGTCTTAGAGACGGGTGATTGTTTTAAATCTCAACTGACTGACTTTGTAGTACGCATTTATCCTAATGAAATCGGGGAGTTAGGTGGCACAACCAATAGCAACGCCAAAGACTTGCGGGCGCGTGGCTTCAACAACTTTTTTCACGTTGAAATAAGTAAACCGCTGCGCGAACGACTTCGCAAGGATAAGCAAGTGCGGGGACAATTGAGTGCGTGTTTGTGAATATTGTATAACTACAAGGATTGTATACAACAACTACAAGGATTGTATATAAAAAAGGATTTCTTCGCTTACTTAATTCTACTTTCTCATATTTTATATAACTCATTGATTTCACAAGAATGGCCCCAAGAGGCCCTCTATATAAATCAATTACTTAGGTGTAATGTGAGAAACTATAATTAAGAGAATGAACACAATAACCACAAGGATTGTATACAACAACTACAAGGATTGTATATAAAAAAGGATTTCTTCGCTTAATTAAGAGAATGAACACAACAAGGATTGTATATAAAAAAGGATTTCTTTACTTAGATAAAATAATAAACAGTTTCTAAAATCCCTTATTAAATTCTTGTATAAAATCCATTATTATATACAATCCTTGTATAAAATCCCTTATTATATACAATCCTTGTAGTTATAATCTTCGAGAATCACAAATATGATTATTAATCTTGAACAGCCCAAAAAAAGCGGCAAATTTGCGTTTTTACACTTGGGATTTAGGCCTTTTTTCCTCGGAGCAATCAGCTTTGCTTTGTTAGCGATGTTGATGTGGATGGGTATCTATGTTTTTGGATGGAATATACCGCTCCGTCATTTTTCCTCAATGACATGGCATGCTCATGAAATGATTTTCGGCTATAGCCTAGCCGTTGTCGCCGGTTTTCTGTTAACCGCCATCAAAAACTGGACAGGCAGACAAACGCTACATGGCTACCCACTTCTGTCACTATTTTTACTGTGGTTGATTGCTCGCCTACTGCCGTTTTTCGGTGAATTCATGCCATTAGCCATAATCGCCGCTATCGACAATTTATTTATTCTGCTACTCAGCATATCGGTGTTTTTACCACTGTTCAACGCGAAACATTGGAAAAGTATCGCTCTGGCATCACTACTACCCTTGCTACTGGTGAGCAACATTGTGTTTTATCTCGGTGCGTTTGGCTTACTGTCTCAGGGGATGCGTTACGGCTTATATGCTGGCTTATATCTGATTCTCACGTTCATTTTTATTATGGGAAGAAGAGTAATCCCATTCTTTATAGAAAAAGGTGTGGGTTATTCGGTTCAACTAAAAAACTTCAAATGGATTGATAACACTCATATTATTTTATTTTGGCTATTTGGGATAGCGGATTTGCTCAACCTAAACGCCTATATCATCGCTGGATTAGCTGGAATATCCGGCTTAGTTCACGGCTTAAGATTAGTGGGCTGGTACACGCGAGGCATTTGGAAAAAGCCCTTGTTATGGATTCTGTACTTGGGTTATACATTTATCGTCGTTGGATTCGCGCTTAAAGTATTTCATTATTCTGGATTTTCGGCTTGCTCGTTTGTGGTACGCTAATCAGAGTGATTTTGCCGTTAATAAACAGTTCATTCTACCTCGTTTGGATAGGATTATCTCAAGCTTTTTGGATAATTGCCTTTGGCTGGTTTTTGTACATTTATTTTCCGATGCTGATTTACCCAAGAACTGATGGGCATTATGGCTGAACAGTGATCAGTTATCAGTGAACAGTGATCAGTTGTCCAAACTTTAGTTTGGCAGGAGTCAGGAGTCCAAACTTTAGTTTGTAGTAGGCGCTTTAGCGCCTAAGTTAGTAGTAGGATCAAAAGCGACTTAATTTTTATGTGAGTTGTGAACTTCCTTAGTAGTGTAGTGTTTGCAGTGTTTGTAGTATGCTTGTAATTGTCTTAACGAGATTAAGTCGCTAAAGCGACTACTACAAACCAGATTGAGTCGCTAAAGCGACTACTACAAACCCGGGCCATTCTCGGTGAAATGACTTCAATGGCGCGTGTAGATTTTCAGAAAAATAATTTCAAAACAGCCAACGGCTAAAGCCGTTGTCTGAAAGCTCAAGTCCCCTAAAGGGGACTAAATAATTATCTGAATATCTATATTGACGGGTAGACGGCCAATTTTAACGACTTGGCACGGCCAAACATTCTCTGGTACTGCCTTCGGACGGATTTCAGGGCGTTGCCAAACTAAAAACGACAAGTTTCACACCACGAAACTTTTGCGTCGTTTGGACTCCTGCCAAACTAAAGTTTGGACTCCTAGACTGCCAAACTAAAGTTTGGGCTCCTGTCAACTTTGGACGGAAAGTACGTCTAAAATTTTGAGGCTTTCAGATGGAACAGCAATTTGAACGGGATACTTATCCTACTTCGCCGCCCCGCCTAGAATACTTGTGGGTGGAAAACTACCGTGTACTTAAATCTTTGGAACTTCCCTGTCTTTCCACATTGACAGTGCTTTTGGGGCCGAACGGCAGCGGCAAATCCACGCTGTTTGATGTGTTCGCGTTTCTTTCCGATTGTTTTTCCGTCGGGTTACGTCGAGCTTGGGACAAGCGTGGGCGTTTTCGTGAAATGCGTACCCGCGGTAGTTTGGGGCCACTAAAGTTTATGTTTAAATATCGAGAAGAGCCACGCAGTCCGCTCATGATTTATTGAATTTCCGTCTGGGCGAAGGGTTTGCGTTTTCCGGTGAGTTTCCGTTCGTGACGGAGACGCGGATCACGGAAAAATTGGAATCGGCCGACATGTTGGCGGTCAACACCCTAGGGCAGTTTGCCAAACATCCGCGCGTCAGCGCCTTGCGGCGTTTTATTACCGGTTGGCATTTGTCTTATCTAACCGCCGATAATACACGCGGCATTCCTGAAGCTGGCCCACAAGAGTATTTGTCGCCAACGGGTGACAATCTGCCCAATGTGGTTCAGTATTTCCGCGAACAATACCCGCAACACTTGGACAACCTGCTGAACCGTCTGCGCTGCTGTGTTCCGCGCTTAGAACGAGTCTATGCGGAGTTTTTAACTGATGGCCGGCTGTTGCTGCGGGTTAAAGATGCTCCCTTTGAACAGCCGGTACTGGCTAAATATGCTTCAGACGGCACACTAAAAATGCTTGCTTATCTCACCCTGTTGCACAATCCTGAATCGCTGCCACTCATCGGCATTGAAGAGCCTGAAAACCAGTTGCATCCACGCCTGTTACCCGAATTGTGCGAAGAATGTCGCAATGCCACGGCGCAAACACAACTGATGGTGACTACCCATTCGCCGTTTTTTGTCAATGGTTTGCGCCCAGAAGAATTGTGGGTATTGTATCGGGACGAACAGGGTTTTACTCAGGCGCGGCGTGCTTCGGATATGCTTGGTATCAATGAATTTATAGCGGAAGGTGCGCTGTTGGGGCAACTGTGGATGGAGGGATATTTTGAGGTCGGCGATCCTTTGACTAATAACGGTGGTCCACGTTGATACACATTGAATTTCTACTAGAAGAACCTTCCGCAGAGGCGGCCTTACAAGTACTGGTTCCAAAACTCCTGCCGTTCGGTGCGACTTTTGCTTGTCATGTAATGGGAGGCAAAAAAACCTTGCTTAAAGAATTGCCTGCACGGTTGCGAGGGTATAGCCGC